>DATFHJ010000468.1:0-5708 GCA_035248585.1 Thermoanaerobaculia bacterium | reverse complement strand
GTCGTACCTCTGGTCGAACGGCGCGACGACGCAGTCGATCGTCGTGACGGCGACGGGCAACTTCGACGTGACGGTGACGAACGCCAGCGGCTGCAGCAGCGCAAAGTCGCCCGCGGTCGCGGTGACGGTGAACCCGAACCCGGCGACGCCGGCCATCAGCGCCTCCGGTCCGACGACGTTCTGCCAGGGCGGCAGCGTGACGCTGACGGCGCCTGCGAGCGCGTCGTATCTCTGGTCGAACGGCGCGACGACGCAGTCGATCGTCGTGACGGCGACCGGCAATTACAGCGTGGTCGTTCGCAACGCCGCCGGCTGTTCCTCGGCCGCATCCGCCGCGCAGTCCGTGACCGTCAATCCGGCCACCGCGATCACCGCGCAGCCGCAATCGGCCACGATTCCGAAGAACACGTCGACGACGCTCTCCGTCACGGCCACCGGCACCGGCACGCTGAGCTATCAGTGGTATCGAGGCACGTCCGGCAACACGTCGACCCCGATCGCCAACGCGACCGGCTCGACCGTGAACACCGGCAAGCTCACGCGCGGCACGTACACCTATTGGGTGCGCGTGACCGGCGCGTGCGGAGTCGTCAACAGCAACACCGCCACGATCAACGCGCAGTAACTTGGCTTTGGACTGCGGCAGCATCGCTGCCGCTTTGTCACGCGGCAGCGGAGCTGCCGCGAAGGCTGTGTGACTGCGGCGGCAAAGCCGCCGCAGTCCAAAGCCTACGGCTTTACGCTCCGTCGCTTCGCGGTCTTCGGCTGCGTTCCCTTCCACGCCTTGAGCACCGCGCGCAGCGCCTCCGGCGAATGTTGCGGCGCGGGCCGTCCCAGCTGATCGCGCGAGTTCACGCCGTGGCACGAGCCGCAGACGCGCACTTCGCCGGGCTGAAACGTGAGCCAGTAGCGCTCGCGCACGACCGGCGTCCCCGCGGCGTCGGTGGTCTGCCAGCTCATCGCGCGGCGCGCGGGCACGAGCGCCGCGAGCGAGCCGTCGTTGGCGATCTTTGCCGACGAATGCGCGCGCGCGAGCACGCGCCGTCCCGGTCGAGGGGACGACGTGCCGCCGACGCCGCGCACTTGCAGCCCTTCGTAGAACTGCATGTTCGCGACGGCGTACTGTTTCGTCGACGTCGCGGTCGGCGCGGTGCCGGCGACGCGCAGGTTGAACGGCTGCTGCTTGTCCGCCGCGTCGCGCGTCGTCACGTCGCGGCTCACGACCAGCGCGAGATTCTTCGCCGCGAGATCGCGCTTGAACGCGTCGACGTCGACGCCTTCTTCGCGAAACACGCGCAGCTCCGGCTCCTCGAGCTGCGCCTTGCGCGAAAGCGGCCGCGGACGCGCGCGAACCTCGACCGGGGTCAGCTCCCACAGCTCGCCGCTCCAGCTCACGCGCACGTCGGGATCCCAGTACTGCACGCTCGCGGTGAGGCCCTGCGTCAGCGTCTCGCCGCCGAGGGACTTGATGCGGAACTTGTAGCGTGAGACGGGTTGCGCGCGCGTGCCTTCGTTCTCCTCGTTGCGCGTCTCCGTGGTGTGCACGACGAGCAGCGAGCCGTCGGACAGCGGCAGCGGGTCGCGATAGTGGCCGTTGGCGTTGCCGCGCGGCGTGACGTAGGTGACCTGGATCTGATCCGCGGGCCGCGACGGCTCGGCGTCGAGGCGCACGATCTGTCCCGACGCGTGCGTGTAGAACTCCGGCGCGTCCGTGCCGAAGTAGCGGCCGGGATGGGCCGGGTCTTCGCGGATCTGCAGGAAGTTGTCGATGTTGTTCGCGTTCATCCGCCCGCTCGTGGCGGAGATGAACTCGCGCAGCGCGCCGTCGTCGTTGATGCTGCGGTCGAAGTAGCTGTGCAGCTCATGTCTCCCGACATGGTTCAGCGTCTCCTCGGCCGTCCCGTCTTCGTTGATCTCCCACGGAAAGAAATGATTGATCGTAAATCCCTCGAGATTCGCGGTCGCGCTCCGCGGCTCCGGAAACACTTCCACGCGCTGATTCAGCTTCGCCGCGTTCTCGCTTTCATCTGCGTAGTCGAACGTGCCGTACGTGTTCGATTCCGCGTCCGCGTCCGCCTGCTGATCGCGCTGCAGGTGATCCCATCGCGTGAAGACGATGCGGCCGTAGCTGTCGAGGAACGGCGAGAACACGCCCGACGGCGAGTGATTGAGCATCCGCAAATCGCCGCTGTTCGGGTCGAGACTCCAGAGCCCCGTCACCGTCGGCGCTTCCTCGTACTCGTCGAGCTGCGGATAGAGATGCCGCGCGCCGTTCCTCGGGCGGTCGGACGTGAAGAGGATGCGGTCGTCGCTGCCGTAGAACGGCGAGACGTTGTTGTAGTTCGCGGGCTGATTCGCGATCTTGCGGATGACCGGCGTTTCGGTGGCGCCGAGGTTCGAGACCTCGTAGAGCTGCCAGTAATAGTCGTTCCATTGATACTGCTGCGGCGTCCCGCTGACCATGCTGAAAAGCGCCTTCGTCCCGCTCCAGTGCACGGACGGCTCGCGCACCGCGACTTCCGTGAAGCCGGCCGTACGCGTGAGATTCTTCAGCGTGCCGTCGGGATAGCGGATCATGAGATCGCCGCCGCGCGGCGCGGAGTTGATCTGCCCATTGTGATTGCCGAACGTCGACGCGACGGTCGTGAAATCGCCCGGAATCGGCACCTGCGTGACGAAGAGAATCGGATTCGGAATCGCGACCGCCGCGGTCGCGGCGAGTACGGCCAGAAAGTTCATCGTGAGGAAATGATGGTGCGCCGGGCGGCGGGCGACTGTGAGCTGGCGCACGACGCGCCTAAACTCCGCACATGCGCCGGGCCGCGTTTGTGTCGATTCTCCTCACCGCGTTTCTCCTCGCCGGTTGCGGGAATCCGAAGAATCTCGTCGTCACCGCGGAGAATCAGGACGAGGTGCTGCAGAAAGTCGCGCGGTCGAAGAAGCTGAGCGATGAAGAGAAGCAGACCTTCGCCGCGGCGGTGATGCGCGCCGGCATGGCCAGGGCCTTCAGCGAAGCCCTCGGCGGCAAGCCGTCGGCGGACGCGCCGGTCGTCATCGGCAAGACCGTCGGCCAGATCATCGAGGAAGCGCGCGAGCGCACCGCGAAGGAGAAGGAGCGCGTGGCGCGCATGAAACGGCTCGCCGAGGAAGTGCGCCGGCGGCAAGACGCCCGGCTGAAGATCATGCGGGACGCGGTGCTCGTCACGCCGCTCTCCATGAAGGACCTTCCCGGCGGTTTCATGGCCGCGATCGAGCTGAAGTACGCCATCGAGAATACCTCGGGCAAAGAGATCCGCGCATTCGAAGGCACGGTGCGCTTCCGCGACGTCCTCGGGCACCGGGTCGAGGACGGCTACGTCAAGGTCAACGAACCGCTCGAGCCCGGCGAGAAGCGCACCATCACGAAGTCTCAATTCGTGACTCAGTTGGGCGGCAGGAAACTGAGCGACGTAAGAGCGGAGTGGATTCCAGACACAGTCCTCTTCGCCGACGGCACGCGCCTCGATCGAAGGGAAAGGGCGCCGCAGTAGGTTTATTCGATTCGCGACAAACGCGGCACGTCGTCCTGACGAATGTTCAGAAGCTGAATTGCTGCCGCACCATGCCGGACAACGGACTGAGCCACCTGCGCCCGCACCCTCGTTCCATCCGGACGAACGATCTCGACCGTCGAGCCGGGCGCCGGCAGTTTCTCTGAATCCTCGAGTACTGCCCACAGGCCTGGAGACAGCTCCGCGTTTGCCTGCGATACGACGAAGGTATCGATCACACGCGAGGACGGCGTGTGAACAGGACGCCCAAAAAACAAAACGTAACCGTCGGTGTCCTCGAGCTCAAACCCACGCAAACCATCATCGTCGTCTTTGAGCGGCTCGGAAAACTCGACGTTGCGCGACGCGAATTCTGCCGCCAGCGCGTCCGGATCGGGGACATGGAGGTAAGCGTCCCATCGAGCCAGGCCCTTCTTGACGTCGCGCGTGCAGTTCGGCAGCGGATCGACTCCAACGTTCTTGAGCATGATCATGGCGGCACCACGCTGGATGATGCCGAAGAAAATGTCGTCAGGATCGGGGCCTTGAAACGTGATGTCGAAACCGAGACGGTCGCGATAGAACGACAGCGCGGCCGGGACATTCCTGACGATGAAGAATGGCGCGATGCCGGTAATGGCTGTTCTGGTCATCATTCTTAACCCATCAATCCAATCCCTCAGCGTTCCCATCCCACGTCCACCGGCGGCATGATGGTCTGATGCCCCCGCGACGATGTCGAGTCCCTCAACTGGCGAGGAAGAGATCACCGTCAAGAGCCGCGGCAAGTGGCAGTCCGTGGCGTATCAGCAGACGTTGGCCGCGGGCGAGTAGCCTACTTCGCGGCCACGAACGCCAGCGCCGCCACGCCGTCGGCGGCGAGCTTGACGACGCGCGGTTCCGGCTCGTTGCGCATCCCTTCGTACCAGACGTGCACCGTGTAGTCGTCCGCGCCGAGGTCTTTCAGCGTCAGGCGTCCGTTCACGGCCGTGCCGAAGTACGGCGTCGGCACGACCACGATGAAGCCGCTCATCTGCTCGTGCACGTTGCAGCCGATCGCCACCACGCCTTCCTTGTCGAACTGAATCGGGCGGGCCGGCTTGCCGATGTAGAGCGGCAGCTGGAAGCGTTTCGCGGGCGAGAGCGAGTACACCTGATGCAAGACGTTGTCGCTGTTCGGGAACTCCACCCACGTGCCGGTGCGCACCGGCAGGACGTGCGGCACGAACGTGCGGTTGACCTGATCGATGGACGCGACCACGGTGCGGATGGGAATCGTGCGCGCCGGAACGGCATAGATGACGGCGTTCGGAACGGCGCTGCCGTCGGGGTACGTCACGTTGACTTCGAGCGACGCGGCGGCGAGCGGAAGCGCGGTCAGAATGGTGACAAGAGCGAGGACCGGTCGGAACATGCGGAGTATTAAACAACAGCCGCGCGTATGATGAGCCATGCTTCAGCACCGTTGGGCAGTCCTGTTGCGGATGCTTTACTTCATCGCATTCACGACAGCGGCCGCGACGGTGGAGGCCGCGGTCCCGCTGCAGTGGAACGGCTTCGCGCTGCTGCGCTCACAGACCCAGGCCGAGCTTCCCCTCGACGCCGACCGGTTCTCCGCGCAGGTTCAGCTGGGCCTCGACTGGCGTCCGTTCGCCGGCTTCGGCGCGCACCTCCACGTGCTGGCGCGCAATGAAGGCGACGAATCGCGCCGCGGACATGCCGGCGTCGTCGAGGCCTACGCGGAGAAAAACTTCAACATGCGCAGCGATCGCCTGCGCATTCTCGCCGGCGCGTTTTTTCTCCCGGCCTCGCGCGAGAACATCGACAGCCTTTGGGAAACGCCGTTCACGCTCACGCCGTCGGCGCTGAACACCTGGATGGGCGAGGAGCTCCGTCCGGTCGGCGTCGACGTGTCGTACCGGCATCGCGCCGCGAAGGCCGGCACGTTCACCGGCGGCGCGACGCTGTTTCGCGGCAACGACTCGTTCGGCGAGATGCTGATCGGCCGCGGCTGGGCGATGCACGATCGCTGGACGCTCCTCGGCGAGCACGTTCCGGCGCGTCCCGGCCGCTATACCTCCGTCTCCGCGGAGACCGACGGCCGCCTCGGCTGGTCCGGGCGCGGGAAGTGGAACAACGACCGCGGCGCGATTCAGCTGACGCGCATCGACAACCGCT
>DATFHJ010000467.1:0-13905 GCA_035248585.1 Thermoanaerobaculia bacterium | reverse complement strand
CGCGACGCGGCGTGGGACGACCGCTGGTATCGCGACGTGCTGCCGGACGTGATCCGGCGGACGAGCGCGGGCGTGGAAGATCGCGCGCGGCGCATCGTCGAGCGCGACGGCGTGGAAGGTTTGTACGCCGAGGTCGAGCGCATTCCGGAGAACACCAGCGTGCGCCGCGACTATCTCGAAGCACTCGTAAAACTGCGCGGCGCGGCGGAGCTGCCGCGCGCGGAGGTGATTGCGCGGGCACGCGGGCTCCTCGACTCCTACGAGCCGAGCTTCGCCACGTTCCTGGCCACGCTCGTCAAACGCGAAGGAGCCGATGCCGGAGTGCGCGCGGCGGTGCTGGAGGCCGTGCGCGGGCTGCGCGATGCGGCGGATCAGAGCACGGTGCTGGAGGCGCTGCTCACGCATCGCAATGCCTTCGTTCGCATGGTGGCGCTGGAGACGGTGGAGATGCTTCCGGGCGACGTGTGGCATCGCACGCTGCTGGAGCGAATCGCGCCGTCGTTCCTCGGAACGAACGAGCAGCTGATCGACGCGTACTTTGACGCCGTCGAGCGGATCGACAACTCGGCCGAGGCGCGGGTGCTGCTGACGGAGCTCCTCGCGTACGAGCTCTCGCCGCCGGCGCTTGCACGATGGGAGCAGGCCGCGGCGCGCATCCGCGACTCGCGCGATCGCGAGGCCGTGTTGCGCGAACGCTCCACCCGGTAGCGCACGGCTCGAAAAGGAGATCGCCCAATGAAACGCGTGTTCGCGCTCGCACTGTTGTGCGCGCTCGCAGGGAACGTGTACGCCATCGTGCGACGGCACGATCGCGAGGACGCGCAGTACCTCGCCCTCGGCGGCAAATTCGAGTTCGTCGGACGTTTCGGCAATGCCGGCTGCACTCTCATTGCGCCGCGATGGGCGATCACCGCGGCGCACGTGATCGAAGACGCGCCGCCGTTCGTCGAGCACGAAGTCACGTTCGCGGGGCGCAACTACCGCGTGGCGAAGATCATCATTCATCCGCTGCGCAAGCGCGGCGCGGTCGACAGCTCGGCTGACCTCGCGCTCCTCGCGCTGGCCGAGCCGGTCGCGGGCGTTGCTCCCGTGCCCCTTTACTCCGCCGGCGATGAGCCGGACAAGATCGCCACGATCGTCGGACACGGAGAATCGGGGACGGGGCTCACGGGACCGGTGATCGAGCGCGGCCAGCGCCGCGGCGCGACGAACCGCATCGAAGGCGCGCTGGAGAACTCGTTGCTCACGGCGTTCGACGCACCGCCGGGTGGCACGGACCTCGAGGGAACGACCGGCCCCGGCGACAGCGGCTCGGCGCTCCTCCTTCCCGACGGCGACGGAGTGGCGCTGGCCGGAATCTGCTCGTTCAGCTTCGCCAGAGGGGCCGCCGATGGTACGCAGCGCTTCTACGGCACGATCAGCGGATTCGCGCGCGTGTCCACGCGCCGGCAGTGGATCCTCGACACGATGGCGAAGGATCCGCCGTCGTCGATGTGGGAACCATTGACGCGGCTTCACGGCGACGCGTGGCCGCAGACGCCATTCGGACGCGCGGCCGCCGCATTCATCGACGCATTCAACTCCGCGGACCTCGGCAACATGGCGAAGTTCATCGAGAACCATTCCCGTCCGAGCAAGCGGACGCCGGCCGAGCGCGCCGCGCCGTGGGCGGAGATCGTCGCGCAGTACGCGCCGTACCAAGTCCACGGCTTCACCACCGACGGCCGCGGACGCTGGGCGATGCTCGTTCATTCCGCGAAGACGAAGCAGTGGCGCGGCGTGATGTTCGAGATCCAGGACAATCGTGTGGCGTCGATGGAGATGTGGGACGCCGCGGCGCCTCCAGCCGACAAACCGAGCGACTTCTCGGCGGTGATCAACGACGTCGCGGCGAACATCGGGTCGTATTTCCTGTTTCCCGAAAAGCGAGCCGCGCTCGTCGCCGCGCTTCGCGAGGCGGAGAAGAAGGGCCGCTATCGCCTGACGGATGCGAGCGTGCTGGCCGGCCGCATCACCGAGGACTTGTTTGCGGCGAGTGGGGACCGGCATGTCTCGCTCACGCTCGATCCCGCCGAATACGCCGCGCTGTCGAGCGACGACGCGCAGCCGGCATCCGTCGAAGACTACGAGGAGACGCGCGCGCGGGCGACGAACTCTGGCATCGCGGAGCTTCGCATCCTGCCGGGAAACGTGCGTTGCGCGCGGATCACGAGCTTCATCTGGTCGGATGCGATCTCCGGCCGTGCGATCGAGGAAGCCGCGCGGTTTCTGCGCGACGGCGACTCGGTGATCGTCGATCTGCGCGGCAACAGCGGCGGCTACGGGACGGCGGTGCAGCAGCTGATCAGCCACTTCGTGCCGCCGGGCGAGGAGCTGATCCGCTTCTACAACGCCGTCACGGGCGTGACGCGTCCGAGCCTGTCCCTCGGCTATCTTCCCGGCGGGCGCATGATCGGCAAGCCGCTCTTCGTGCTGATCGACGGCCTCACCGGCTCGGCTGCTGAATCGTTCGCCTACATCGTCCAGCAATCGAAGCTCGGCACGCTGATCGGCGAGAAGACCGCGGGCGCGGCCAACAATCCCGCGCACTTTCCGATCGCGCCCGCTTTCGTCCTGCGGCTGTCGATTGGACGCCCGATTCATCCGGCGAGCGGCACGAACTGGGAAGGCTCCGGCGTGCGGCCGGATGTCGCCGCCGCGTCATCCGAGGCGTTCGACGTCGCGCACGGACGCGCGCTCGAGCAACTGGCGACGAACGCGGACGACGCGGTGAAAGCGCGCGTGGAATGGGCTTTGACCGGCGTTCGCGCGCGCCTGCAGCCGGTGCGACTCTCCGCGGACGAGCTGGCGCGGTATGAAGGCCGCTACGACGGAGGGCGGTCGGTGCAACGCGACGGAGAGGTGCTGACGTATCAGCGAGCCGGCGGCGCCGTCGTTCCGCTCACGCCGCTCCTGCCCGATCTCTTCGCGTTCGGAGCGAGCGAGACGACGCGCATCGGGTTCACACGCGAGGATGGTCGCATCGTGGCGTTGGAGGTGCTGTCCGCCGACCGCCCGCCCGCGCGCGCGGAGAAGCAACCTTACTGAACGCCTTCGAATCCCTTCGTGAGCCGCGTGAGCTCCGTCCCATCCGCCCGAATCACGTACACCTCATCCACGCCCTTCTCCTTCGCCGAAAACAAAATCCGCGTGTCGTCCGGCGACCAGCTCGGCTGCGACCAGAGGTCGATCTTCGTCGTCAGCCGCCGCACGGCGCCGCTTGCGACTTCGACGACGTAGAGGTCGCGCGTGCCGTCGCGGGTGGAGGTGAAGGCGATGAATCGCCCGTCGCGGGAGAACGCGGGAGTCATATCGGTCGCGGCGCTGGGCGCGAGGGGCGTGATGCGTTTCGACGGCAGCTCCATGACGAACAACTGATCGCGGCCTTCGGGATTGGCGAAGAACGCGAGGCGCTTGCCGTCCGGGCTCCAGCTCGGGACCTGGCTGGACCATGCGTTTGAGGTCAGCTGCTCGTTGTCGATGAACAGCTCCCAATGCCAGTCGTTGCCGTTGCGCGTTCCACGCTGGAACGCGAGCCGTTTGCCGTCCGGCGACGGCACGGCCACGCCGTCGAAGCCCGGCGCGACCATCAGTCTGCGTTGCGTCGTGGCGTCGGCTTTCATCGTGTAGAGATCGACCTCCAGCGGATCGCTGGAATCGCGCGGCGACTGGAAGGCGATGCGCGTGCCGTCCGGGAAATACATCGGATGCGCGTCGCGTCCCGGGCTGTAGGTGAGGCGCTGCGCGTTGCTGCCGTCCGCGTTCATGCGGTAGATCTCCCAGTCGCGGTCGCGCGTCGATGCGAAGATGATTTGTTTCCCATCCGGCGACCACTGCGGCCACGCGTTTGCGTACGCGCTGTTCGTCAGCTGCCGCGGCGTTCCTTCATCGGGATCGATGAGGAACAGCTCGTACCGCCCCGGCGCGTTGCTGTAATACGCGATCTGCTCCCCATCCGGCGACCACGCCATCTCGTAGCTCGTCGCCGCGTCGCGGGTGAGGTTGCGCACGTTCGAGCCGTCGCGATTCATCACGTACAGCTCCGGATTGCCGTCGCGCTCCGAATAGAACGCGATCCGCTTTCCGTCCGGCGAGATCTCCGGCGAGCCCTCGGCCGCGGGATGATCGGTCAGGCGCTTCCGTCCGCTGCCGTCCGCGTTCATCACCCACGCGTCCTGATTCTTGTCCGTCTCCGCGGTGAACACGATCGTCTTTGCGTCCGGCGCAAACGAGCCGTGTCCATCGCGGCCCGGACTCGACGTCAACCGCGTCACGTTCGTGCCGTCGGCATTCATCAGATAGATCTCTTCATTGCCGTCGCGATCGGAATCGAACACGATTTGCTTTCCGTCCGGAGACCACGACGGATGCCGTCCGAACATCGATCCCGTCACCGCGCCGCGATGCGTAATTCGCCGCTCGCCCGTGCCGTCCGGGCGAATCAGATAGAGGTTGAACGTGCCGTCGCGCGTCGAATCGAACACGATCCATTGCCCGTCCGGCGACCACGCCGGATGCGTATCGTCCGCGCCGTTCCACGTGAGCCGCCGCTCGCCGCTGCCGTCGGCGTTGATGATGTAGAGCTGCACGCGCCCCGTGCGCTCGCTCTGAAACACGAGCTGCTTCCCGTCCGGAGACCACGATGGATTGATGTTCAGAAACGCGAGGACGACCGCGGCTGCAAGCATGCGGCGCAGCGTGGCGCGCGGCGCGCGCGAACACAAGCGGCTATGACATGGCGTGACGCGAGTGTCACCATTTTGGACTACAGCCGCGAGTGTATGTGGCGACCGCTGCCCTCAGCGGCACCCACATGTATCTGGTTACTTCTCGCGGATGCGCCGGTCGTAATCCGCGGCGCGGTCGAGGAACGATTCGATCGAACGTCCGAGGGTGAGCTTCTCCGTGAGATCGGACGCCTTCTCGAAATCGTTGCGCAGGCGCTGCGCTTCGGCGAGGTAGTAGTCGCGCAGGCCGAGCTCGATCTTGAACTCCGGATACTTTTCCGCGAGTGTGCGCATCCACTCCTCGACCTGGCGTCGCCGGTCCTTGTCGCCCGCGCCGCTCTTGAGGTCGGCGAGCAGCGTCGTTACGACTCCGGAAAGAATCTGCGCGCGCTGCTCCTGAATCGGCTCACTCGACATATGCTCGCGCATGGTATCTCAGGAGATCTCGGATGAAACGTTTCTGCATCGTCGTCTTCGCCCTCACGCTTGCCGCCGCGGCAGAAGCACAAGCCAAACCGGGAGACTTCACCGTCGATCCGCTGCCGGCGCAGGCGGCGGCGTTTCCGAAGTCGCGCGCCGTGGGGCCGCGTGCGTCGGGCGCCGGCGTTCGTCAGTGCTCGGTCGACATCTGCAACACCACCGCGCCGCACTCCTGCATCGAAGTGAGCTTCGCCGAAACCGGCTGGCGCACCTGCATTTCCAATCAGGGCCGCCGCAGCCTGACCCTCGGTCCGACCGATCTTCGCCGCGGTCCCGGCGCTCCGTGGATGCGCGTGCTCCGCGAGGCCAGCGTCGCCGATATCTTCGTTCCGTATCACTCGTTCACGTTCCGGCTGTACGACATGATGCAGGCCAGCGCCGCGAGCCTGATGACCGTCAACGCGACGGATGCGGGCTCGAACGGATCGCTAATCACGCTGTCCGGCCGTCCCGCGCCGCAGGTGGTGGCCGAGGTCAACGATCGCGGGATCGCGTGGCTGTGCAAGGGCACGTTCCAGCAGCAGTCGCGGCGCGGGCAGGAGCTCGCGCTGTGGGGTGTCTTCGACGCGCAGAACTACGACTTCATCATCGACTACCGCCTCCGCGATGATGGCAGCCTCGCCTTCCGCCTCGGCGCGACCGGTTTCAACAACCCGTACTTTCCGCCCGAGAGCACGACCGACGCGCACATGCACTCCACGCTCTGGCGCGTCGACGTCGATCTCAACGGCTCCGGCGGTGATTCGGCGACCCTCATCTCGCATCGCGAAGGTCCGGGCCAGCCGCCCGTGAACTCGCTGCTCGCGCAGGACGTCGAAGACCCGTTCAACGGCGGATTCGAAGGAGCGAAAGTGTGGGAGCCGACGCAGTTCCTGACCATCGGCATCGAAGACGAGACCACGAACTCGCACGGGAATCACATCGGATATGAAGTGCACGCGAGCCACGAAGGCCTGTCGCGGCATTACGGGGAAGAGGCGGGCATCGTCGGGCGCAAAGAGAAGTTCACGAAGTTCGACTTCGCGGTGACGCGCTACAAGGAAGCGGAGCGCGACGCGTTCTTCGACACGCGCGGCGTGCGCTACATGGATCCCGATGAATACCTCCTCGGCGTCGCGCCGTTCGCCGGCTTCGGCGTCTCCGACAGCGAGTCGATCACGGACACCGATCTCGTGCTCTGGTATCGCGCCTCCGTGCATCACGACCCGCACGACGAAGACCACGCGCCCGGCGATCCGAACAACCTCATGACCGGAATCACGATGGTGCACTGGTCCGGCTTCGAGCTCCTGCCGCGGAATTTGTTCGATTTCAATCCGCTGGGGGCGCCGAGCCGGAACAATTGCCAGTGAATGTGGAGCGGCGGGCTTCAGCCCGCCGAATGAGAGACCTCGGCGGGCTAAAGCCCGCCGCTCCACTACAATCCCCCCGAATGAAAGTGCTCATCGCCAATCGCGGCGAGATTGCGGTGCGTGTGATCCGCGCCTGCCGCGAACTGGGATATCCGACCGTTGCCGTCTACTCCGAGCCCGATCGGGCGGCGCTGCATGTGATCAGCGCCGACGAGGCAATGCCGGTCGGGCCGGCGCCGTCGCGCGAAAGCTACCTGCGCATCGACCGCATCCTCGACGCGGCGAAGAAAACCGGCGCGGATGCGATCCATCCCGGCTACGGATTCCTCGCCGAGAACGCCGGCTTCGCGCGCGCCTGCCGCGACGCGGGTGTCATCTTCATCGGCCCGTCGCCGGAGTCGATCGACGCGATGGGATCGAAGACCGAAAGCCGCCAGCGGATGAAAGCCGCGGGTGTGCCGGTCGTCCCCGGACTCACCGAGCCGGTCAAGTCGTTCGACGAGCTCGAAGCGTTCGCGCGGGAAGCGGGCTTCCCGCTCATGATCAAAGCGAGCGCCGGCGGGGGAGGGAAGGGACTGCGCTTCGTCGACAAGATGGAGGACCTGCGCCCCGCGTTCGAGCGCGTGAGCAGCGAGGCGGAGTCGTTCTTCGGCGACAGCGCGGTGTACGCGGAGAAGTTCATCACCAAACCGCGACATATCGAAGTTCAGATCGTCGGCGATCAGCACGGCAACATCGTCCACGTCGGCGAGCGCGAATGCACGCTGCAGCGGCGGCATCAGAAGGTCGTCGAGGAATGCCCGTCGCCGGTCGTCGACGCGAAGCTGCGCGAGCAGCTCGGCGCGATGGCCGTGCGCGCGGCGGCGGCGGTGAATTACTACTCGACCGGCACGATCGAATGCCTGATGGGACCCGACCGGCAGTTCTATTTCCTCGAGATGAACACGCGCCTCCAGGTCGAGCATCCGGTGACGGAGATGGTCTGGGGCGTCGATCTGGTGAAGGAGCAGTTGCGCATCGCGCAGGGCGAGACGCTGTCGTTCCGGCAGGAAGACCTCGCGCCGACCGGGCACGCGATCGAATGCCGCATCTACGCCGAGGACCCGGCGAGAAAGTTCGCGCCCTCGCCGGGACTCATTCGCTATCTCGAGCTGCCGCAGGGGCCGGGCGTGCGGAACGACAACGGCGTGTACGCCGGCTACACCGTGCCGGTGTTCTACGACCCGATGCTGTCGAAGCTCATCGCGCACGCGAAGACGCGCGAGGAAGCGATTGCGCGGATGAAGCGCGCGCTGACGGAGTATCGCGTCGAAGGGATCATGACGACGATCCCGTTCTTCACGGTGATCATGAACAATCAGGACTATCGCGACGCGAGCTTCGACACGAGCTTCATCGACCGGCTGCTCGCCGAGACCGATTTCTCGCGCACCGCCGCGCAGGGCGAGCAGGTGGACGCCGCGATCGCCGCCGCGGCGATCCTGGCGTTCGAGGAGTCGCAGAACGTGCAGCTGCCGGAAGAGCGCGACTCGCGATGGCGCGCCGCGGCGCGGCGCGAGGCGGTGCGATGAAGTTCATCGCGCGCGAAGGCGGACGCGAGCTGCACGTCGAAGTCACGCGCCACGGCAGCGGCTACCGCGTCTGCATCGGCGACCGCTGCATGGACGCGGACCTCGTCCGCGCCGGCGCGTTCATCCGCTCGCTGCGCCTCGAAGACGGCACGCAGCTCTCGCTGATGCACCACCGCGACGGCAACAAGCACGAGATCACCCTCGGCGACACGAACGTCCTCGTCGAAATCGTCGACCCCCTCGCCGCGCGCCGCCGCCGCCGCGAAGACGAAATGGGCAGCGGCGGCGTCGTGAAAGCCCTCATGCCCGGCCGCGTCGTCCGCCTGCTGGTGGCGAAAGGCGAAGCCGTGAAAAAAGGCGCCGGCCTGCTGATCCTCGAAGCGATGAAGATGGAGAACGAGATCCAGGCCCCGGCGGATGGGGTGGTGGACGAGGTGTTCGTGACGGCAGGGCAGACCGTGGAGGCAGGGGCGGAGTTGCTGCACATCACGTAGCCTGTGGAGCGGTGGGCTCTTAGCCCACCGATACGCCCCGGCGGGCTAAGAGCCCGCCGCTCCACGGCTATAATTGCCTTCCCCAATATGTCCTCAACCAATTCCCTCGGTCCCTGGAGTATCGGTGAACGTGTCGGCTCCTCCGTCTGGCTCGCGGAAGACACGCGCAACGGCAAGAAAGTCGCGCTGAAGCTGCTCACGCGCACGCTGCCGAAGGATCCGGGACGGCGGGAGACGTTGATCCGCGACGTGCGCGTTGCGGCGGCGCTGTATCACTCCTTCCTCGTGCCGATCCTCGAGATCGAGGTCGTCGGCGACTCGCTGGTCATGATCATGGAAGTCGTGCAGGGCGAGACGCTCGCGCGCCGGCTGCACGGGCAGCCGCTGGAGCGCAATCCGTTTTTCCATTTCGCCTACGAGCTCGCCTCGGTCGTGAAGTACCTGCACACGCGGATGCTCACGCACGGAAACATCAACGCCGACGCGGTCATGGTCACGAACAACGGACAGGTGCGGCTCGGCGGCCTCAATCTCCTCAACCTCGTCCGCAAGGACAAGACTTCGGCGATCTATCAGCAGAAAGGGAGCGACGCCCAGTGCGTCTCGTACATGGCTCCGGAGCAGATCGTGTCGCAGACGATCGACGAGAAGAGCGACATCTTCTCGATCGGCGTCGTGCTCTACGAAGCGGCCACGGGCCGGACGCCGTTCCAGGGCGAGACCCCGGTCGACATCGCCCGCGCGATCGTCGACGCGCAGCCGATCTCGCCGCGCAGCCTGAATTCGCAGATCGACAAAGACGTCCTCGGAGTTCTCGGCGCGTGCCTGTTCAAGGATCCGCACAAGCGCATCAAGGACACGCGCGCGCTCGTGGAGCTGATCGAGCGCGCCGATCCGAGCGCCGCCGAGTTCGCGTCGAACTTCGAAAAGAAATTCACGCCGCAGCCGGCGGTGCCGGCGCGCGAGCATCGGCCGACGATCCTCTTCATCGCCGACGTGGTGAGCTCCGATCCCGCGGATTCGGCGCGCATGCAGCAGATCCTCGGCGAATCGGTCTATCTCTTCGACGGAAAAGTAATCGATCCCTTCGGCAAGCGGCTCGTCGCCGAACTGCCGTCGGTGGAGAGCGCGCTGGAAGCGGGACGCAAGGGCGAATTCGATTTCGCGCCCGAGCAACAGACAGAGGACCCGTTGCAGGCGCGCCTGCTGCTGCACGCGGGCGAGATCGAAATGAAAGACGGCGTGCCGGCCGGGCCCGCGCTCGAGAAAGCGATCGGCGTGCTCGAACAGCTGCCGCCGAATTCTCTTTACATCACCGAGGACTTTGTTCGCGAGGGACGCGGCAACGTGAGATTCCGCGATGCCGGCGCGCGCGCGGGCGTGAAGCTCTTCACGATCGTGCCGGCGGAGCCGGTCGCGGCCGCGGAGACGGAGATCAGCGTCTCGACGGGGGAGCTGGAGGCGGAAGCGGTCGCGGAACAGGCGGCGATCGCGGCGCGGGCATCGGCGCAGACCCGCAAAGGCGCGATGGTGATCGGCCTCGCGGCGCTACTGCTGATTCTGATCGTCGGCGGCGCGGTGGCGATGTGGAAGCGCCGCGGCGCGAAAGTCGAAACAACCCAGGCCGCCGCGACCGAGCCGAGTGGACCGCAGCCGGCGACGGCGGCGAATCCGCGCCGCGTCTACATCGCGCCGTTTACGGTCGAAGGCGCCGATCCCGCGCTCGCGACCGCGATTCAACTCGGCTCGCTGGAGATCCTGCGCTCGTTCCCCGAGCTTCGCGTGGTCGACGCGCCGGCAAACTCCGACGTATTTTCGGCGCGCGTGCGCGCCGGCGCCGCGGGCGCGGAGCTCGTCCCGACCGCAGGCTCGAAAGCCGGCGCGCCGACGGCGGTGCTCGACGCCGCGAGCGGCATCCGAGCAATGGTCCAGTGGATCACGACGGAAGTGCAGGCAAAGCCGAGGACGTATGCGGCGGCGGATGCGCTGAACTCGTTCGCCGACGCCGTCGTCGCGCGTTCGCTGAACGACTCGAAGCGCACGGACGAGGCTCTGCGCAAGGCGATGGGCTCCGATCCGAGTTTCCTGCCCGCGCAGCTCATGGCCATGCAGTTCTTCGCCGTCAGCGGCAAGAATGAGGATGCGCTCGCGGCCGCGAAGCAGGTCGTGACGCTCGATCCGTCGAATCTCGCCGCCGCGCGCAACGTGGCGAAGGCGATGCTGATGACGGGCGATCTGCAGCAGACGTTCGCGGCGTACAACCTCATCCTGCGCCGCGATCCGAACAACGCCGAGGCGCTGAACCTCATCGCCAAGTACGCGGCCTCGGCCGGTCAGGATGCGCGTTTCAACGCCACGCTCGCGCAGCTGAAGCGCGTGCCGTCGGTGCAGGTCGAGGCGCACGGGCCGGATCTGCTCGTGCAGGCAGGCCAGATTCCGAGGGCCGTGCAGCAGTACTACACGGTGGAAGAAGCGGTGCCGAACAACGCCGCGCTGGCGCTGAAGATCGGACGGCTGTCGGTGCTGCGGCGCTCGCTGGAAATCGCCGATGTCGAGTTGAACAAGCTGCAGGTCTCCGATCCGCTGTACGGCTATCACATGCTCAGCGCGTACATCGCCGCGGAGAGAAAGCAGCGCGATGTCGCATCGAAAGAGCTCGGGCTCGCGCTGGCAGCGTCGGAACCGGGCGATCAATCGTGGACCTGCGCCGCCGAGGTGCACGCCATCCTGAACGACACTCCGGGAGTGCTCGCCGCGCTGCAGAAAGCCGCGCAGCGCAAAGAGCCGAGCGCGGGATACGTCCTCGCCAATCCGCTCTTCCGCTACCTCGAGAACGACGCGAAGTTCCAGAGCGTCCGCGTGCAGTTCGCGAAGCAGCAGGAAGAGACGAAGATCGCGCTGCTGGAAATCAAATAGTGGAGGACAGGCACTCCTGCCTGTCCGGGCGGGGGAGCGGGACAGGCAGGAGTGCCTGTCCTCCACTCAAGTGACGGGCATCACCCGAATCGACTCCTTCAAATCGACGATCGCCAGCTGCCGCGCGTGACGCAGCATCTGCGAGCGGAAGCGCGTGTGCAGCACGCGTCGGCGCCCATCGGTGATCGGCGTCGTCGAGATCAGGAGCGCGTCTTCATCCTCGCGCAGGTAGACGAAATCCTTGCGCGCCAGCGAGGCCAGAGATTTGTAGATCGCGTCCGGCAACACGAAGACGCCGTTGTGGCAGACGACATAGAACGGCTCGGTCATAATGTCCGCGATGATCGTTACGGCTCGCCTTACGTTCTCCGCCGCCCATCGCTTGCATAATCCGAACCGTGACGCGGCGTGGAACCGCGACACGTATGACAAATGCGACAACCCGGGCGGCCACGGGCATAACTACGCGCTCGAGGTCAGCGTCCGCGGGCCGATCGATGCGGAGACGGGGATGGTCATCGATCTCAAGCGGCTCAAGGACATCATGCGCGACCGCGTCATCGACCGCGTCGATCATCGCAATCTCAACGCGGACGTCGATTTCCTCCGCGACGTGATCCCGACCGCCGAGAATCTCGCGCGCAGTTTCTGGCAGCAGCTCGCGCCGGCGATCCCGAACGGCGAGCTGTACGAGATCGTACTGCAGGAGACGGAGCGGAACTCGGTGCGCTACATGGGCGAGGATGAGTGATGAATTACGACCTCGCCATGATGGCCCTCGAAGGACTGGCGCGCGATCCGATCCAGGTGCGCATTGAAAACAACGAAGTGGTGATCGAGGCCGCCGCCGCGTCCTTCAAGGAGCTGGCGCGCCTCTGTCTCCTCCTCGGCGGCGCGCACAGCACGGACGACGCGTTCGAGCTCGCGCCGGGCGCGCACACCGAGGGGGATTCGTTAGCGCTGCGGCTGAAGCTTCGGTACGACAGTTAGCTTCTTCCCATCGACGTTCGCCTCCGCGCCCGTCACCTTTCCTTCCTTGTCGCGCGTGAACACGACGCGCGAGCCCGGCGACGCGGCGAGCGTGAACTCGTTTTCGGAGAGCGGCAGGAGCTCCGACTCGCCCATGCGAGGCACGTTCGCGAACAGGCGATCGGCGTAGACGAAGATGCGCACCGTCGCGCCGCCGAGCGTGTATTCGCCCGGGAAATCGCGGCGCGCGCTCGCCGCGAGCGGCACGATCGCCGGCGGCACGTACGCGCGTCCGACCGAGGCGAGCGGCAGCGGATTCATCGGACGCAGCGACGGTTGCGCGGATGGCTCGCCGGTACGCGCGGCGGCGATTTTCTCGACGAGCGACCAGATCGCGCCGCCGCGGACGGATTTGCCGTTGTCAAAGTCGGCGCGGTGCACGATCACCAGGTCGAGTGCGGGCAAGAGGAACAGCGCCTGCCCGCCGGTGCCGCGCGCGAGGTAGACCGGACCGCCGGAGATCGTCGGATAGTTCTTGCCGAGCGAGCCGGCGGCGTACGTCCACCACAGCCAGCCGTACCCGTTGCCGTCGCCGAGGTCCGAATGCGCTTTCAAACTCTCCTGCACCCACGTGCGCGGCAGCAGTTGCTTGCCGTTCCAGCGTCCTTCCTGCAGATAGAGCTGGCCGAAGCGGGCGAGGTCGCGCGCGGAGATGCGGAAGACGTGCGCGGGATGGCGGGACTGGCTCGGCTCGAGAATCTCGACGCCCGACGTCGCGGCATAGTCCTCCATGCCGAGGGGCGCGGCGATGCGGCGGCCGAACGCGGTGAAGACATTCTCGCCGACGGCGCGCTCGTAGATCGACTCGAGCGCGTTGAAGTCCCAGTTGTTGTAGTAGAAGCGGCTGCCGGGTGCGGCGCTGCCGCGCTCCGGCCTCTGGGCGTCATCGTCGGCGCCGGAGTAGGCGGCGGGGTGATAGACGCCGGAGCGTGCGGCGAGCAGATCGCGTAGGCGCGCCTGCTTCTCGGCCGTGGTCAACGGCGGCTCGTCGTCGATTTTCAGGTCGGCGAGCGTGGCGTCGAGGGACAGCTTGTTGTCCGCGACGGCGAGTCCGAGGAGCGCACCGGTCATGCTCTTGCGCACGGAGTTCGCGAGCAGATTGCGATCGACCGCGCCCCATGCCGCGATCACGCGTCCGCGGTACAACGCCACCACCGCGGCGGATCCGGCATCCTCCGCATCCTTGCGCGCCGCCGCGAGCTTTTGCGCATCGAACCCCGCCTCGGCGGGATTCGCGTACTCCATCAGAGGCTGCGCTCCAGCGAAGAGTGCGAGGAGGAGGACTACGATCAGGCGC
>DATFHJ010000466.1:0-36919 GCA_035248585.1 Thermoanaerobaculia bacterium | reverse complement strand
TTATCCCGCGTCGCGCGCGGTCGACGGGAACCCCGCCAGCGTTTATGGCAGCATCAACGCGACGCTCCCCGGCTTCCAACCGTGGTGGCAGGTCGACCTCGGCGCGGTCTATCCCGTCGATCAGATCAACGTCTACGGACGCACCGACTGCTGCCCGTGGCAGACCGGCAACTTCTATGTGCAGGCTTCGGACGTGCCGTTCGCGTCGAACACGCTCTCCACGAACATCGCCCAGAGCGGCGTTTCGTCATACGGCATCCCCGGGCAGGCCGGGTCGCTGCTCTCGATCGGTGTCCGCCGCACCGCGCGCTGGGTGCGTGTGCAGCTTGCGGTGTCCGACGGTCTCACCATGGCCGAGGTCGAAGTCTTCGCGCCGAGCAATAAGCAGCGCGTGAACCTCGCCGGCGGCCGCATCGCCACCTCGTCGAGCATCTGGGACAGCTGGTATCACCCGTGGTTTGCCACCAACGGCACGGCCAATCAGGGCGGAGGCACCGGCGGCTCGCTCTTCCACATCCGCAGCGCCGGCGACACCGACGCCTGGTGGCAGGTCGACCTCGGCGCGGTCTCGCCGATCTCGACGATCGATCTCTGGACGCGCGCCGACAGCGCGTACCAGGACCAGGTCATCAACAGCTACGTCCTCGTCTCCGACGCGCCGTTCACGTCGCAGTCCTTCGCGGCGACCGTCGCGCAGCCGGGAGTCTCCGTCTACCACACCGGCTCGACCGTCCATCAGGTCACGTCCATCCCCGTGAATCGCACCGGCCGCTACGTGCGCGTCCAGAAGCCGGGCACGTCTCAGACCTTCTCCCTCGGCGAAGTGGAGATCTGGGGCCAGCAACCCGCCCTCATGCCGATGAGCAAACCGGAGCAGTCGCAGTGATCTCCGCAGAAACGAAAAAGGCTTTGCACATGTCCAAGATGACCAGAACCACGATCGTCCTTACCGCGCTGCTGCTCGCGCCCATGCTCGCCGCGCAAACCTCCGTGCGCGAGCTCATTCCGGCGAGCGCGCCGGCCGGCGCACGCGTCTTCGTCAGCGGGCGCGGGCTCGGCGACAGCGCCATCGGCGTCACGTTCGCGAACTCCGCGGCCGCCACCGTCGTCTCGCGCAACGATCGCACCATCGAAGTCATCGTCCCGTCCAACGCCGTCACCGGCACCGTGCGCATCGCCAGCGGCACGAACGTCATCGCCGAAAAACCCTTCACCGTTACCAATGTACCGGCGTACAAAGTCAGCACCGTCGCCGGCGGACCGCGCTCGCAGAACGATCCCCTCAAGCACCCCCAGGGTGCCGCGGTCGTGCTGCCCGACGGCAGGATCGCCGTGGCCGACGAACAGCATCACGAGATCAAGCTCGTCACTCCGGCCGGCGCCGTGTCCGTGCTCGCGGGCGCGGGCAAGCAGGGCTTCGACGACGGCACCGGCACCGCGGCGAAGTTCAAGGACCCGCGCGGCATCGCCTTCGACGCCCAGCGCAACGTGCTCTATGTCTCCGACGCCGGCAACCACGCCATCCGCCAGGTCGGCCTCGACGGCAAAGTCAAAACGATCGCCGGCAACGGCAAGCAGGGGAGCGGCAACGGCACCGGCAGCGCCGCGCAGTTCAACGACCCGCGCGGACTCACCGTCGGCGCCGACGGTGCGATCTACGTCACCGACTCGAAGAACAACAAGATCCGCCGCGTCACCGCCGACGGCGCCGTCACGACGTTCGCCGGCACGGGCGACAAAGGCACCGCCATCACCAACGGCGCGCTGCTCTCGGCCACGTTCAACACGCCGCGCGCGATCATCGCCGACGGCAACGACTTCTGGGTCGCGGACACGAAAAACAACGCCATCCGCAGGATCTCCGGCGGGCAGGTGACGACGCTCGTCTCCTTCCCGCGCACCGGCGACGACGACGATCCCGCCGGCACCGGCGACGGCGATCCGAAGATTCTCAATCGTCCCGCCGGCATCGTCGTCGACGACGCCGGCTTCCTCATCGTCTCCGACTCCGAGAACGACTTCATCCGCCGCATCGATCCGCGGAGCTCGCCGGTCTCGATCGTCACCATCGCCGGCACCGGCAAGAACGGCTGGGTCGACGGCGACGGCCTCACCGCGCAATTCAAAGATCCCCTCGGCATCGCCTTCGCCGGCGCGATCTACGTCGCCGACGAAGACAACGACGCGCTCCGCGTCCTCTGCCCCGAAGTGCGCGTGACGGGACTGTTCGTCCCGAACGGCGCGCTCGTCGCCGGCACCGAGGTGCGCGTGTTCGGGACCGGGTTCGTCCCGGGCACGACCACCGTGCAATTCGGCGGAGTCGCTGCAACGGACGTGAAGTGGATCAGCTCCACGACGCTGAGCGTGAAGCTCCCGCAGGCCATCACCGGCGGCAGCGTCGGCGTCACGATCAAGTCGTGCGCCGGCACCGTCGGCCCGATCAGCTTCGTCGTCGACAACACCGCGCCGGCGATCGAGATCAAGAACGGCGGAGTGGCGCTCGCCGAAGGCGCGCTCTTCAAGGCGCCGGTCACGCCCGTCATCACCGCGACGGACGACTTCGATCCGTCGCCCACCATCACCGCGACGCTCAACGGCGCGCCGTTCACGAACGGCACGACCGTCAGCACCGACAACTCCTACACGCTGATCGCCACCGCCGAAGACGCGGCCGGCAATCGCAGGCAGGAAACGCGGCACTTCACGATCGACACCACGCCGCCGACGGTCGAAGTGCTCGAGTCGGGCGCGCCGTTCGTTCCGAACACGCTCTTCAACCGCGCCGTCGTCTTCGACCTGAAGGTCACGGACCGCACCGCGACCACGAGCGAAGCGAAGATCGACGGCCAGCTCTACGAGCTCAAGACGCCGTTCTCCGCGAACGGGCCGCATCAATTCAGCGCGATCGCGCGCGACGCCCTCGGCAACGAGAAGCCGGTCGGCCCGCTGGCGTTCGAGATCGACGTCGTCGGTCCCGTGCTCACGTTCACCTCGCACACGAACGGGCAGGTCGTCACCGCGCGCGACGTCGTCGTCAAAGGCGGCAGCGATGACGCGCAGACCGTGACGGTGAACGGTGTGAACGCGACGGTCGATACGACCGCGAAGACGTTCACCGTTGCGCTGACGTTGCTGGAAGGCGAGAACGTCCTCACCGCCACCGGCACGGACGCCGCGACGAACGCCGGCACGGCCACGCTGAAGCTCGTCCTCGACTCGCGCGCGCCCGAAGTCGCGATCACGTCGCCGGCCTCCAACGCGTGCGTGAAGAGCGACAGCGTCGAGATCAAAGGCACGATCAACGATCCGAACGTCGACAAGATCACGGTGACGCTCGACGGCACCGCGACGCAGGCGACGCTCGATGCGACGAAACGCAACTGGACGGCGAACGTGGCCCTCGGCACGGACGGCCGCAAGAGCATTCTCATCGAGGCCACGGACAGCGTCGGCCACACCTCGACGCGCCAGCTCACGCTGACCGTCGACCGCACCGATCCCGTCATCGAGATCAGCGAGAGCGGCGCGCCGTTTACGTCCACGCTCGTCGCGCGCCCGGTCACGCTCTTCTTCCGCGCGAACGACGCCGACGCGAACACGAAGCTCACCGCCACGCTCGGCGGCGCAGCGTTCGCGTCCGGAACCGAGGTGAGCGAAGAGAAATCGCACACGCTCACCGTCACCGCCGAGGACTGCGCGGGCAACAAGAAAACCGAGACCCGCGCGTTCACGATCGACCTCACGCCGCCGCATTTCCTCTCGTTCAACCCCGCGAGCGGATCGAAGGTCGCGCAGATTCCGGACACGCTCGCCGGCACCACCGATGCGGACGCCGTCGAAGTGCGGGTCGCCGGCCGCGTCGGCGTCGCCGTCACGAACGGCGCGTTCACGCTCTCCGGCGTCGGATTCGCCGACGGCGTGAACGAGCTCACGCTCGAAGCCGTCGACCGCGCCGGCAACATCGGCCGCACCTCCTACGTCCTCGGCATCGAGACCACGAATCCGCTGATCGACGTCGTCGAGAACGGCGAGCCGCTCGTCGAGGGATCGACGTTCAGCCGGCCGGTCACGCCGATCGTGCGCCTCTTCGAACAGGGCGTGACGTTCACCGCCACGCTCGACGGCGCTTCGTTCAACAACGACAAGACTGTCAGCGACACCGGCGCGCACACCATCACCGCAACGGCGACCGACACGACGTACGGCCACACGACGTCGGTCACGCGTCACTTCACGATCGACCGCTCCGCGCCGAAGGTGACGATCACCTCGCCGGCGAACAACGCCACGACGGATGCCGATCGCGTGAACGTCAATGCCACCGCCGAAGACTCGGTGGGCGTCGCCATCAACGGCATCGCCGCGGCGAAGAACGCCGACGGCTCGTGGAGCGCGGCGAACGTGCCGCTCGAATTGGGCGAGAACGTCATCGTGGCCGTCGGCCGCGACGCCGCGGGCAACACCGCGCACGACGACGTCTTCGTCACCCGCAACATCGCCGGTCCGGCGCTCGTGCTCACGTTCCCGCCGAACCCGTACACCACCAACCGCCCGCGCATCGACGTCACCGGCCGCGTGCTCCGTCCGAATGCGACCGTCACCGTCGCGGTGCCGCCCGCGTCCGCCGTCAGCGTCGCGCCCGATCCGGCCGGCAACTTCCGGCTCGCGGCCGCGGAGCTGAAGGAAGGCAACACCACCATCACCGCCACGGCGACCGACGCGAACGGCAAGTCGACGAGCGTCACCACGAACGTCATCGCCGACTTCACCCCGCCGCGCGTACGCATCCTCGAGTCGGGCAACAGCTTCGCGGACGGCGCGCACTTTGGCGCCGAAGCCGTCCTCACCGCCGACGCCACCGACAACAACGCCGCGATTCCGTTCACATTCGTCGTCGACGGCAACACGATCACCACGCTGCCGCTCACCATCAGCGCGGCCGGCGGACACACCGCCGTCATCACCGCGCGCGACGCCGCGGGCAACGAGTCGCGCATCGAGCGGACGTTTACCGTCGGCTCCACGGCCGGCGGTGGATGCCGTCTCGAAGGATTCGATCCCGCCGATCAGTCGATCATCAACGCCCAGAAAGTCGAGCTGGTCGGACGCTCGGGCGGAGCCGCGGGCGTCAAGGTCAACGGCGTGGCCGCGAAGATGTCGAACGGGTCGTTCTGCGCCACCGTCGAGCTGCCGTCCGAGGGAGCGAACTCCGTGCGCATCGTCTGCACCGATGCCGCGGGGCAGGAGACCGGCACGCCCGTCATCATCACGCTCAACCGCATCACGAACGATCCGAGCGTGACGATCACTGCGCCGCAGGAAGACTACGTTTCCGCGGACGAGCTCATCACCGTCACCGGCACGCTCGGCAACGGCGCGACCAAGGTCGACGTCAACGGCACGCCCGCGACCATCACCGGCGGGAACTGGAGCGCGGCCAACGTCCGTCTGCGCGAGGGCGTGAACATTCTCGTCGCGCGCGCCTCGACGCCGGGCGGCCGCATCACCACCGCCTCGCGCCGCGTCACGTTCGCGAAGAGCGCGCCGGCGATCGCCATCAGCTCCCCGATCCCCGGCTACATCAGCGGCACCGCGCTCGTCGACGTCAGCGGCACGTACGCGAACGTCGATCCGTCGTCGCTCGCCGTCACCGGCCTCGCCGGCGCGGTCCAGCCGACGCCGTGGAGCGACACCACCGGACGTTTCATCGCCCGCAACGTGCCGCTCGCGTCGGGAGACAACACGATCATTATCACCGGACGCGATCGCATCGGACGTCTCGCCAGCGCATCGGTGCTCGTCAAGTACGCGGCCGGCAATCCGACCATCACCATCAGCGATCCGATCGACAACCACTACTTCGGCGCGGCGTCCGGCAACACGTTCCGAGTTTCCGGAACGTATGTCGCCGGTGAAGGCGCGGCCGTCGACGTCGGCGGCACCGCGGCGACGCAGGATGGCGCCGCGAAGACGTTCTCCGGCGACGTGACGTTCTCGACGCTCGCCGGCGGCCTCACGCCCGTCATCGCCCGCGTCAGCGAGCCTGGCGGCGCCGGCGCCTTCGACACCATCCGCGTCTTCAAGCTGAGCGACGCGCCGAAGGTGCTGGAGACCTTCCCGGCGGCGAACGCGGTCGAAGTCGATCGCGGCGTCGTCGTCCTCGTCTCGTTCTCGAATCCGATGGACGGGACCTCGCTCGCGAGCGCGTTCCATCTCGAATCGGCGAACGGCACGGCCCTGAGCGGCAAGTCGTATCTCGACAAAGACGTTCTCTCCTTCGCGCCGGCGACGATCCTCACGCCGGGCGAGCGCTACACGATTCGCGTCACCACCGCCGCGAAAGATCTCGCCGGCCAGTCGCTGGCGAGCGAGTTCACGAGCAGCTTCACCGTGGCCACCACCGCGTCGACCGCGCCGACGCTGACGTCGACGTACACCCGCACCTGCGCCCAGCTCGTCGACGTCGCCGGCACCACGACGCCGTCGACGCGCGTGCAGATCGATTACGGCACGACGCGCTTCTTCACGAACGCCTCGGCCACGGGCGCGTTCTCGTACAAAGTTCCGCTCACCGGCCTGCCGGGCTATCACGTCATCCGCGTCCGCGGCGTCGGTGCCGACGGCACGCTCTCGCCGTTCGTCGAGCTGAAGGTCAACCTGGACTGCACCGGGCCGAAAGTCCTCAGCTCCTCCTACGACCGCAACGTCAACAAGTTGACCGTCGTCTTCTCCACCGACGTGAAGGCCGACACGCTGACTACCGGCGCGACCGGAAGCGTGAAGCTCGAAATGCCGGACAGCCGCGTCGCCGGCGGCACGATCGCCGTCACCGGCGCGAACGCCGTCATCACGCCGGCCGAGGACCTGACGCAGAAGACCTTCACCCTGAAGATCTCGACCGACGTCACCGATCTGCAGGGCCGCAAGCTCGACTTCCCCTACAACCAGCTCTTCGCCTTTGGCGACGACACCCCGCAGCCGGGCGACGGCAGGGGCTTCATCACCGGCGAGGTCTACGACGCCACGAACGGACGTCCGCTCGCGGGCGCCGAGATCACGATCGAGACGCCGGCGCAGACCGTCACCATGACGACCGACTCGCGCGGCCGTTACGGCGAGCGCTTCCCCGAGGGCGCGCACACCATCCGCGCCTCCGCGAACGGCTACACCACCGTGTGGCGGCAGATCATCGTCCCGGCCGGCGCGGGCGTGATCCCGATCGACATCCGTCTCACGAAACGCGGCGACACGAAGAGCGCCACCAGCGGCGCGCTGGCGCTCGCGCACGGCGCGAACAACGCCGTCACGCGCCACGCGGACCTCAACATCCCGGCCGGCGCCATCACCAGCGGCGTCTCCGTCACGCTGACGTCCACCGGCGCCCAGTCGCTCGCCGGTCTGCTGCCCCTCGGCTGGTCGCCGCTGGCCTCCGCCGAGATCGTCTCCGCCGCCGCATCCCTCGGCGCGTCGACGCTCACGTTCGACGTCCCGCAGTCCGAGATCACCGCGGCGTCGCAGACGCTGACCGCGGTTCGCTACGACTCCTCACGCGATGAATGGCGCGTGCTCACGCCGGTCGTGAACATCGCCAACAACAAAGCAACCTTCAACGTCGATGCGCCTGGTGCGTATGCGCTCGTCTATCCCGACAAGCGCTCGGGTCTCACGACGCCGCCGTCGCCGAGCGCCGGCGCACCGTTGCAGGGCGTCGCCGATCGCTGCGCGGACGGCACGTGTCCCGCGCTCACGGCAAAGAGTTTCCCGCTTGCGCCGGAAGTCGTGCTGCCGACCGAGAGCACCGTCGCCACGCTGAACATCGAAGGCGCGAGCGCGCAGCTCTTCCCGAGCGGCACCGCGGTGCAGGCGTACATCGAAGAAGAATTGCGGCTCGCCGACGGCGGCCGCGAGCTCGGCTTCCCGTTTGCCACCGACCTTCTGCTGTACCGCGATCTCGCCGGCAACACCGGCGTCGCGGCGTTCAACCTCGCGCCCAGCACCCGCGCCGCCGAGGTCTTCCTCGAAGTCGGATTCGAGCACCTGCGCATCCTTCCGTATCCGGGACGTCTCGACCGCGGCACGCTCGTCGGCCCCGAGGGTGGGCGAGTGCCGGGCGACGACAAGATCACGGTCGACATTCCGGCCGGCGCCACGCCCGAAGCGTTGCGCGCGACCGCGTCGTCGCTGACCGATCCGAATACGTTAGGACCGATCGCCGGATACAGGATCGTCGGCGGATTCCAGCTCACGCTGCAGCGCGCCACGGCCGTGACCGCGGTCGACGCGGACGGCGACGGCCAGCTCGATCCGATCGACACCGTTGAGCTGACGGCGCCCGCGCGCGCGACATTCACCGTCGATCCGGCACAGGTTTCATCGTCGCAGCTCATCCTCGTCGAGCTGCTCGAGTCCACTCCGTTCGGCAATCGCGTCTTCCGTCTCGCCTCGGAGATGACCGCGCTCGACTCGACGCGCTGGACGACGAAGCCGATCGACCGCAACCGTCTCCCGATCGACGGCGTCGCTCGCGAGGGACGCTATCTCCTCCTCGCCGCCGAGGCGCCGATCGGATTCGCGAAAGGCGTCGTCCGTCTTTCGACCGGCGTCGCCGCCGCGAACGCGCGCGTGACCGCGACCGGCCTCGGTGTCGCCGATCTCACCCGCACCACCGGCATCTTCAACGTTCCGGTGCCGGCCACGCCCGCGACGGGCTTCACGCTCACGCCGCGGACCGCGGCCCTCGGCGACGGCAGCGCGGTGCAGAAATCGCCCGCGCCCGCGCCGAACGACGTCGTCAACGTCGGCGACCTGCTCCTCGTCGCGCAGCCGCCACACGTCGCGTCGACGATTCCGGCGAACAACGCCGTCGACGTCTCGCTCACGACGAGCGTCGAAGCGCGGCTCGAGCCGGGCATCGATCCGAGCTCCGTCAACGCGAGCACACTGCTCGTCCTCGACACGAAAACAGGCAAAACGATCACCGCGCCCGTGAGTGCGATCGGCAACACCGGCGTGCTCTGGAAGCTCCCGGCCGGCTCGGGGCTGAATCCCGGCACGCGCTACGTGGCCACGCTCGCGTCGTCCGTGCGCGGCATCAGCGGCACGCCCCTCGGCGAGACGTTCGCGTGGAGCTTCACCACCGCCACGACGTTCTCGAACAGCGAGCTGCACCCGGAAAAGATCCGCATCACCATTCCCGACGCGAACGGCGCGGTGAAGATCACCGGCCTCGCCCTCGCGCTGCCGGAAAATTGGGTCGCGATTCCCGTGCGCCGCGTCCGCGACTTCGGCACGCCCTACTCCGCCAAAGCCGCCGCCGACGGCACGTTCACCATCAACGTCGACCACGACCGCGTCACGATCTCCGACGAGATCGACCTGCGCGTCCTCAACAACAACGGCGCGCTCTCCGCGATCATCCCGCTCACTCCCTTCATCGACCCGAACGGCCGCGCCTTCGTCGCGCCCGCCAACCGCGCCGTGACGTTTACCAGTGCGGACGGCACGACCGTCGCCGTCCCCGCGGGCGCGTTCGACGTGGCGACGCTCATCGAAGTCAAACCCGCGCCCGCCGCAGTCTTCAACGTCGTCCCGAACATCAACAACGAGCTCACCGCCGCCGCGAGCGTCACCCTCACGTTCGAAGGCCGCGCGAAGGTTCCGCTCGAGCTCACGTTCCCCGCGCCTGGCGCGAGCGGCCAATACTTCCTCGGCGTGCTCGGCGAGTCGATCCGCGGCCCGCGCATCATGGCCGTGGACACGCTGTCGATCGTCAACGGTACGCTGACCACCGCGCGGCAGGCTCCTTCCGGAAGCTCGCGCACGCTCAAGCCCACGAGCGGCCTGGCGCGCAACGACGACCCGAAAGACTACCTGCTGCGCGTCATCGAGCAGGGCTCGTACATCGCCACGCAGATGAAGCAGACCGCCGCCTCGAACGGCATGGTCTACGCGTTCATGGACGGCATCACCCAGGCCATCGATCTCTTCTGGGACACGATGTACTCGATGTATTGCGGCCAGCGTTACGTCGAAGAGGCGAACGGCCGCATCGCGTTCCCCGTGCCTGCAGGCACGCGTTTCACGGTGACCGGCGTGCAGCCGGCAACGGCGCTGACCGCGTTCACTGCCACGTACGATCCGATCCCGGTCGGCGATCCCGGCAAGGGCGTCGTCGTGCCGAATCCTGACGTCGATCTCCACGGACCGCATCCGGTGTACGGCGCGCCGTTCCGTATCGAGACCGTCGACGTACCGCCCGCGGGCGTGACGCTGCAGTCGGTTCGCGACGTCGAGCTCACGCTCAGCAGCACCGGCTCGCTCAACATCCAGGGCACCGGCTCGATCACCGCGGCGACGAAAGTCACCGCGCTCAATGTCAACAATGGACAGCACGCGGGACCGGGGCCGCTGCCGCTGACGCTCAACGCGAAGACGGGCGATCGCATCATCCTGATGATGGATGAAAGCAACGTCGATCCGTCGGCGCCGATCTCGATCGTGTTCAACGAATCGATCGACGTCGGAACGGCCTCGAGCGAACAACAGGTCAGCGACTTCCTCAAGACGGTGATGAAGTTCGAGCAGCTCCCGGGCGGCGGCGCCGCTCCGATCGATCTGCTCGGGCAGGCGTTGCTGCGTCTCGACTCCGGCCGCCGCGTCACGATCCTCCTGCCGTCCGCGCTGGCCGCGGGCGAGAAGTTCCGCCTCACGCTCGACACGAAGATCGCCGATCAATCGGGCAACGGTTTGAAGCTCGGCCAGGCCGGCGTGAAGAATTCCTCCGGCACCGTCGACCCGATCGGCCCGGCGCCGGCTCCGATCGAGCTCGTTTTCGAAACGCGCGCGCCGGGCGGCAACATCGCCCAATTCGACATCCGCCAGGGGCCGAGCGCGCAATTCGGCTCGATCCGCGAGCTGGCGTCGTTCGGCAATCTGCTCTTCGTCGCCGCGGTGAACGGCGGCATCCTCGCGTACGACACCTCCGATCCGGCGGCGCTCGACAACTCGAAGAATCCGCTTCCGGTCGCGTTGGCTCCGGGAAGCGAGAACGGCAACCCGGTCACCGATTACTGGAGCGTGCAGGTCGATCATCACGGCCGCGTTTACGGCGCCGGCCTCACGAATTACTGGGGCGTGCTGCGCACGTTCCGCGTCGAAGACTTCATCAAGGCCAGGAACGCCACCACTCCGACGTGCCTGCAGACGATCAAGAACACGGTCTGCCAGCAGATCGGCTCGACCACGCTCTCGCAGAACATCGGAACCACCTACGTGGCGGGCCTCGGCAGCACGCTCGTGACCGCCGACCGCGTCGAAGCGATTCCGCGCAAGGTGCGCATCGTCGTCGGCGATGACCAGCCGGAAACGCTCACCCGCGAGGCGTTCCTCACCGGCTACGGAAACGGCGCGCCGGCGTGCGTCAACGGTGCCTCGAGCTGCCCGAACGGGATGCAGAAATTCAACGCGAAGATTCCGATCGCCACGGGCGCGAAGTACCGCATCCAGCGCATCACCGTCGAGAACGTGACGCTCGGTCTGAAGTGGTCCGCCGACGCGCGGGCCATCGACGACTCGCCGATCATTCCGGATGCGCAGTTCACGAACCTCATCGCCGGTCCGTACGACACGCTGCGCGTCACGCGCAACCGGTCGACGTATGCCGTCGTGACGCTGTTCGGCTACGGCATCGGCGTCTTCGATCTGAATGCCGTCGAAAGCAACGATTCGATCCAGTGGAAGGGAGCAACCTCGGAGAGCCTGCCGCGCGAGCAGGTCGCCCTGCGGCCGGATGCATTCGACAATCCGTCGGGCGCGAGCGCCACGTCGATCACCAGTCTCGCGTACAGCCCCGAGTCCGCGATCATGCGCGGGCCGGACGACTCGTCGCGCGTCTACACCCTCGACGCGCGGAAGGGTGTCGTCGATTTCGTGGCCACGCCGCCGTCGTCCATCGCACGCAGCGGAGAGCTCATCTTCACCGGCGGCGCCAACCCGCGCTTCGAGGCGCTGAAGGGAGCCATCATCGTCGCCGGCAATCCCGCGCCGCTGGCGCGCTTCAACACGGCCGCGGTCTACAGCAACCCGAACACGAAGAAGGATTACCTGCTCATGCCCGCGCTCGACTTCGGCCTGTTTGTCGCCGAGGCCGGCGCGGTGCCGATGAGCGCAAACAGCTTTGCCGACGTGGTCTGGTTCCCCGAAGGCGCGCATGCGGTGCGCGTCATCGACGGGACGAACATGGCCATCGTCATCGACGGCAAAGGCCACGCGTCGCTCATCGATTGCTCCCGTCTCGACGAGCGCGTCGTCGGCGGTGTGCCGACGAGCGGCATCTTCCCCTCCGCGCTCGCCGCCCTCGGCGGAACGAGCGGCTACGGCGGCTACGGCGCGAATGACAGCCGCATTCTCTGGCGCTCCAAATTGCCGGTCGGCATGGGCCAGCTCGCGCCGATCATCGATCCGGAGACGGGCTACATCTTCGGCGGCGACTTCCTCTCGCAACGCGTGCACATCGCCTCGGCCCTCGATCCGAAGATGCGCATCGTCGCGGACGTCGGTTCGCCGGACGGAGAGCTGAAAGCAATCACCGGCGTCGTGCCTCTCGGGGTCGAGCCGCCGGAGGACGTGCTGAAATGCGACCTCGCCGTCTCGCCCGGTTGCCCCGCATCGCTCGGTGTCTTCCGCGTCGAAGCGACGCTGCCGGGCTCGATCACCGAAACGCTCACGGCCGGACTGCAGGTCGCCGTCGAAAGCGAAGCGATCCCCGGCGCCGACACGGCGCAGACGCCGAAGCCGTATCCGGTGGCGCATTTGCGCTTCAAGCGCCGTGACGGCAATGTCGACCTCCGTTCAACCGCGGACTTCCAGCTCAAGCGCGTGCTCGACCTCCCGTCGATGCCCGAGCTTCGCTATCAGCGCGGCTGGAACCGCTTCGCTACGGATTGGGTCGTGGCCATCAGCGATCTGCGCGCATCGAAGGACTACACCTGGCCGTCCAGCGCGGATAAGGAAGCCGCTGGTTGCGTTTCGTGCGATCGTCCGAAATACCTCGATTCATTGCCGAACACGCGCGAGATCTACACGGCCGGCCGCTTCCTGGCCGTGCGCCCCGAGTTCAATGCCGGCGGCGCGTATGGATTCCTCGATGAAGAGCGCCGCATGACGGCGCGCGTCAGCACCGTGCAGGCGGATCTCATTCGGCCCAGCGACGGGGCGAGCGACGTCGACAAGCTGGCCGCCCGCAACCTGCCCATCACCGGCGTCGCGCTCGAACAGCTCGTCGCCGCGAACAGCGGCGAAGTCGTGCGCACCGCGGTCGACATGTCGATCAAAGGCCGCGGCCTCGACTTCGGTCTGGCGCGCTACTACACCTCCGCGATTGCGCACGTCGGTGCATTCGGACGCAATTTCGATTCGCCGCTCTTCGCGCGCATCGGCCAGTTGCCGAACGGCGATCTGGTGCTCTATGACGGCACCGGGCGGCGAGACCTCTTCACCGATGGAGGAATCACGCCGCCGGACGGCGTTTTCGTCGACGCGCGCCGCCAGGCCGACGGCACGGTCGTCGTCCATTACCCGGGCAATACGCGTCTGTATTTCGATACGTTCGGCCGCCTGACGAAAATCACCGACCACAACGCCACGCGCATGGACGGCTCGGACGGCAACACGATGTCGTTCCTCTATGGCGCGCGCGGCGAGCTTCGCTCGGTCGTGGATCCGACCGGACGCGTCGTCGAGTTCGACTATTACAAGACCACGAGCGGTGGCGGCTTCGAGGGCTGCATTTCGAAAGTCCGCGATTTCGATTCGCGGGAAGTCGAATATTTCTATGACGACAGCGCGCGGTTGCAGCGCGTCAGCGGCCCCGATCCGGCATCGATTGCCAGTGCCAAACCGGAGAAGACCTACGAGTGGGGCAGCGCTGCGACGACGCCGAACAAACAGCAGCTTTATTCGTCGGGTCAGATCAAGTCTGAGCGCGATGCCTTGTCCCGGACGATCTGGACCATTGAATACGATCCGTCCAATCTCTGGGCCGGCAAGACCCTGTTCCTCGGCGGCGGAATGTGGACGTTCACGCTCACCGCGACCTCGATGACCGTCGTCGATCCCAACATTCACCAGCGCGTCTGGGCGCTCAACGGTACGGGCCGCATTGCCTCTCTCACCGAGGGCTTGCTCTATGTGACGCAATACACCTACGACGGCGATGGACGGTTGATCTCGGTCACGCGGCCGATGGGAGACAGCACGGCGTACGGCTACGGCACCGCCACCGCGAGCGGCGATCGCCGGCCGATGGTCAACGTCGAAACGGTGACGGAGTCTCCGCGCACCGGCTCGGCCGAAAGCGCTTCCGGGACCACGCGCGTGACGTCGATCGTTTATGGCGCCGCGCAATTGCCGGTCACGATTCAGACGCCGGAGGGAACGACGTCGATCACTCGCGACGACCGCGGCAATCCGGCGAAAGCCGTCGATGCGGCCGGCATGACGAGCTCGTTCACCTTCAATGATCGCGGCCAGGTCACACAAATCAGCGATCCGCGTACCGGTACGTCGACGTACAGCTACGTCACGAACGGCGTCAAGCAGGGATACCTGTCGACCGTCACGTCTGCCGACGGAATGGCGACGTTCCAGTTCGACAATCGCGGGAATGCCACGTCGCTGACGACGCCCGGCGCGGGCACGAGGTCCTTCACCGTCAATAAGCTCGATCAGGTCGAAAAAGAAATGGGCGGGTCGTCGCAGATCGAAACCACGTACGACGCGACGTCGAATCCGGCCAGTGAGAAGGCGCTCGCCGGATACGATCCGTCGACCGGCGATCCGATCTACAGCACGTCCACGTACAACATCAATGAAGTCGGCCGCGTCGTCTCGCGCACCGAGAACGGTCTGACGACGAGCTACACCTACGACGCCGCGGGAAATCTCACTCGGATCAATCGCCCCGGGACCCTGCCGGAGATCTACACGTACGACGTGCGCGACCGGATGATCACCGCCACCGAGGACAACGGCACCGCGCAATTTGCCTACGACGGCAACGGCGACATGACCGAGCTGAAAAATCCGCGCGCGAAGGCGACTTCGTGGACTCGCAATGGATTCGGACACCCCGCGACGGAAACCGATCCTCACGGCATTACGCGCGCCCAGACTGTCGATCGTGCAGGCCGTCCGGTCGATGTGCGAACGGTCAAGAACACGCCGAACGGCAAGGTCCTCCTGAGCTGGAGTACGCGCGAATACGACGCGGCCGGCCGCATTGTGAAAGAGACGCAGAAACTCTTCCCGGGAACGCTGACCATTCCGCCGGCCGGCGATCCCACCGGCACGACCGACGTCGTCACCCGGACCATCTATGACGACGATGCCCACAAGGTGACGGTGATCGATCCGCGCGGAAATTCGACGGTCGCGCAATATGACGCCACCGGCCGCCTGATCCGCCTGGCCGATGCCGCCGGCAATATGGTCGAGACGACCTATGCCGGCGGGCACAAGGTCGAGGAGCGCATCACCGAGAAACGTCCCGACCAGTCGTCCGTGATCAGCACGACGCGTTATGAATATGACGAGCAGGGCCGCCTCGCGGCGGTCCTGGACGTCAGCGATCCATTGCGCACAGTCAGTACGCGCTACCGCTACGACGAGCGCGGCAATCGCATTGAAGAAACGGATCCTGACGGCAACGTCCGCCGTTTCGAATACGACCTCCGGGGCAACAAGATCAAACAGATCGAGCCTGCCGGCGGCGTGACGGAGTATGCATACGACGACGCCAATCGGCTGACGCTCGTCCGCGATGCGAATCAACACGAGACGTCCTACAAATACGACGGGCGCGGTTACCTCATCGAAGAGAAGAAAGCAGACGGCGCCCTGCGTGAATTCACCTATGACGAGAACGGCAACCAGCGCACGATCACGGACCCGAACGGCTCGGTGACGACGTTCACGTATGACGATGCGGACCGCCTGATCGGAGTCTCCATCGCCCGCGCTCCGAACGTCGGCGGCGCGGCGAGTCTGACGTTTACGCTCGACGAGCTCGGTCGCGTGATCGAGACCTCGACGAATGAAGGAGTGCGGACGTTCGCCACGTTCGATTCACTCGGCCGTGAGGTCGAAGAGTCCCTGCAGATCGGTTCCGGACCGAAGCGCACCGTGACCCGCGGCTTCGACGCGGCCGGCAATCCGGTCTCGGTCCGCTATCCGTCCGGCCTGCAGCTCGTACAGACGTTTGATCCGCTCAATCGCCTGGCCACCATTCAGGAGCAGGGTGTTCCGACGCCGATCGTTTCGTATGCCGACGTCGGCTCACGGCTGGCGTCGAGGACGTATGGCAACGGCATCGCTGAAACGTGGTCGTATGATCCGAACCGCAGGCTTCAGTCGATCGAGGACCGCCTCGGCACGACGCTGGTGCGTCATACGGCGTACAGCTGGTCGCTCGGCGGCCGCAAGACCTCGATTACCCGCAACGATCTTCAGAAGCAGTGGTCCTATACCCGGAATCGGGACGGTGCGATCACCGGCGAGGAGATCGCGCGAACCGACACGACCGTCAACCCGCAGCAGTTGATCGCCTCCTGGGATCCCGATCCGCTGCTCAATTACCGCTCCATCAAACGGACCGTGCAGACGCCGCAGACCAGCACGTCCGCCATGACGTCGATCTCGGTCAACGATCGCAATCAATATCGGGCGTTCGGCAGCGAGGCGCTCTCATACGACGCGAACGGCAATCTGAAGCAGCGCAGCGGCGTAACCCTCGCGTATGACGCGGCGAATCGATTGACGAAAGCTGTGCTCGAGAACGGCACGGTGATCGACAACCTCTATGACGCGAACGGACGCAAAGTGCGGACCGTGGCGTCGTCGTCGGGATTCACGCGCACGACTGATTACGTGCTCAGCGGACAGCAGGTCGTGGAGGAATACGCCAACGACAAACTTGCGGCTCGCTATGTGCGCGGCCGTGGCATCGACGAGATTGCGCGCGCCGACCGCAGCCGCAATGCGGACGGCACGATCGATCAGGTCGTTCACGCGTTGCAGGACGAGCTCGGAAACGTCGACCGCATCACCGATCAGTCGGGAGCCACGCTCGAGCGTTATGAATACGACGGGTATGGCCGCTTCCGCGTGTTCGACGCCAATTCCGCTGAGATCGCGTCGAGTGGAATCGGCTGGCGCTGGCTCTTCCAGGGCCGTGAATTTGAGCCGTCACTGTCCACGTTTGATTTCCGCGCGCGCACCCTCTGGCCCGACCTCGGCCGGTTCGGCCAGGAAGATCCGATGGGCGTCCACGATTCGCCGAATCTCTATCAGGCGTTCGGAGGAGACTGGGCCGGCATCACGGATCCGACCGGACTGGAGATTCTCCTCGGCGAAAACTTCGGCCCCAATCCGTACAACCGCTTTACCGGAACGAAAGTGCATCGATTCTGGGATCGCCACGTGGCGTCGAAAAGAGCGTTGTACATGGGCCCCGAGCTCGTGACCGCCTTCTATGGAATGGGCGTGAATACAATTCTTCGCGCGGCGAACAAAGGAAAGGCGAAGAAATACGGGCGGAAGCGGCCCGATGCCGCAAGAGTCGAAACGATTCTGGACACGATTGGGGTGTGGGAGTTGAAGCCGCTGAGCTACGACCCCGCGACCGGTCCGTCGGGCGTTGCGCGGAATGTCGAGGCCACCGATCAGTTGAATATGTACTTGGAGGGACTGGTCGACGGACATCCGCGGCTGGGCCTCGGCACCGAGCTTCATCCGAATGGTGCCGAAATCATCCCCGGCGAGGTCGAGGATTCGTTCGGAAACCTGTACTCCATCGAGGCCTATCTCAGCGAGGGATCAGAGCGCGGGTTGATCTACTACCGGCTCCTGCAAAAGAACAAGAAAGAGGTTCCGGACACGGTGCCGGTGGTTGTGCACGCGGAGTCCAAGGAAAAGAAGAACCAGTACGCGTATGGGTATGCGCTGCCGCAGCTCGGACCGAGGGGACAATGCGTCGCCCGGTTCGCCATGTACGGCGCGGCATTCGGCGGCCTGACCACCGGTGCTCTGGGAGCCATGGCGGGTGCGGTCGGCGGCACATTCGTCCTGCCTGGTGGCATGACGATTGTCGGCGCCGCTGGCCTCGGAACCGCCGGCGCGGTCGTGGGCGGCATCGCGGGAGGCATTATGGGGCTGGGGCTGGGCCTGCAATACTGTCCGTGGTGACGAAGATCCAACGAGCGATTCACCAGCCCGGTGTCCTGCTCGCGGAGCGCATTGCCCGATTCGAGACGCCGTTCGAATTTCTGAAAACGGCGCGAGGCGGTTTCGACCCCTCGCGCCGGTTCATCCTCGACAAGACCCTCGCCGGCGAGCCGCTGGCCCTCGCGACACGCGATCAGGTTCTGATGGTCATGCGCCGCACGCGGCTCGGCGATCCTCTGCAGAGCACCCGCGATCTCGAGGCGGAATTCGCGCGGCAATACGACCACGAATTCGGCGAATTCATCCAAGGGCAATACCCATGGATGCCCGCACCCGTCGACGGCGGCGACTTGAATTTCGAGCCGCACCCCGATACCGACGACCTGCTCGATTTCCACATCTGTGAAGGCCTCAAAGATTTCGGATTCGATCGCAAGAATCGGAAGGCCGGCAGGAACTACTGGCGCTGCCATTCGAACATCCTGCCGCGCCGGGTTTCGTTCGAGCTCGACAAACGGTCTCAATTCCCGGGCACGAAACTGTACGCATCGCTCGTCGTTCACAGCCTGCCGTACAGTGTTCCGATCGGAGATCCCTTCTTCTACAGCGGCGGCGTCTTCCACACCTCCCGCGCCGACGATCCCGCCGCCCCAATGAAGCTCTTCTTCGACGAATATCACCGGGTCTTCCCGCACGTCATCGACGCGCTCGCGCAGGGCATCGCTGCCGTCGAAGCGTTGAAGTGAGGTAGGATCGGGGGCGCATGGCGAAACAACGCAGACCCGAACCCCAACCCGCCTCCTCCCGCACCACCATCGCCATCCTCGCGGTCGGTGGCCTTCTCGTGGCCGCGCTCGTGGCATGGGCGCTCACGCGAACCGTGGAGCCGGCGCCGCCGGCGGCTGTTGCCGACACCGGCGGGTACGTCTCCAGCACACCGACGCCGACCACGGCGCCGCCTCCCGCACCCTTGACGGCCACGCAGACGGCCACGCAGACGGCGTCGCCGTTTCCGCCCGCGGAACACGAGCAGTCCGAGGAAAAAACGGCGGTCCCGCGCATCGCGGTCGAAGACCTGCGCGAAAAGATGAAGACGAATGCCGTCACGGTCATCGACGTCCGCGACGACGCCTCCTTCGCCGCCGGCCACATCCCCGGCTCCCTGCACATCCCCTTCGCCCGCGTGGAAGGGGAGATGTCGACGCTGCCCAAAGGAAAACCGATCGTCACGTACTGTACGTGACCCGCCGAAGAATCGAGCGCCGGTGCGGCGCTCATCCTCAAGCGTGGCGGCTATAACGTCTCGGCCCTCTACGGCGGATTCAACACCTGGAAGCAGATGGGCTACCCGACGACGGTCGGCGCGCAGTAGCCTCGCGAGGCAAACTGGTTGATTCGCGAGACAACGAGAGTTGTCTCGCAGAACGCCTCGCGCATCAAAGGCGTTCCCGTGCGAATCCAGCGTTTAGCCTCTTTTTCCCCGCAACCTCCCACTTTTTCCCAAACTCCTTTCCCGAATACACCGCGACGCGTAAACCTGTCTGCGTGAGCACTCGACGCGTGACGTCCTAAAAGGGGAGGGCACCTCGCGTTTCGGCTCCACGGCTCGAGCGCACACGTCACTGACAGGGCGTGTGCGCTCGTATTTTTTCTGAATGTTTTTTTTATTGTGTAATCCGTTCAATGTCCGGAATTGGGAAAACGGCGCACTGGATGGAATCAGTTCTGTGACAGCGCGCAATTCGCACTCAACGCGTTGACCGCATTGCAATTGCGCGGAATTTCGCGCACCGGCCGGAAATCGGCACTAGGGCCACAGCGCATTTCAAAAGGAGGAAACTGTATGAAATGTCCTCGTGGTCCGCTGCGAATGGTATCCGCAGCACTGGTCATTGCACTGTTTGCCGTCAGTGCCATGGCTCAGATTCAGTCCGGTAACATCTTCGGCAAGGTCCTCGGCAATGACGGCTCGGCGCTGCCCGGCGTGACCGTCACCCTCTCCGGAGTCGGCGCCCCCCAAACCTTCATTACGGATGGTCAGGGCGATTTCCGATTCCTCAATCTCTCTCCCGGGCAGTATTCGCTGAAGGCCGAGCTGGCGGGCTACGGCACGGCGACGCGATCCGGCGTCACGGTGAACATCGGCCGCAATGCCGACGTGGCCATGACCCTGAATCCGTCCGTGTCGCAGACCATCACCGTCACGGCCGAGGCCCCGCTGCTCGATACGCGCCGCACCGGTACGGGTGCGACGGTGTCGGAAGTGGAACTGCAGAACATCCCCAGTGCCCGTGACCCGTGGGTCGTACTGCAGCAGGTGCCGGGTGTGCTCATGGACCGCATCAACGTCGGCGGCAATGAGTCCGGCCAGCAGTCGCAGTTCGTGTCGAAAGGCGCGGGCGCCGATACCGCCACGTACAGTGTCGACGGCGTCAACACCACGGACATGATCGCGACCGGCTCCTCCTCGGATTACTACGACTTCGGCAGCTTCGAGGAAATCCAGGTCACCACCGGTGGCACGGATCCTCGCGTGCAGACGCCTGGTGCGCAGATCAACATCGTCACCAAGCGCGGCACGAACGACCTCAGCGGCTCGGCGCGTTATTACCTCGCCGACGGCGAATGGCAGGCCGGGGCCGACCCGACGCCGGAAGCCCGCGGCGAAGATCCGGTCCGCAATCCCTCCAACGTTCCGTACCTGCTTCACGCCAACGAGATCGATCAGAACCGCGAAGCGGGCTTCGAAGTCGGCGGACCGATCATCCGTGATCGTCTGTGGCTCTGGGGCTCCTATGCGGACCAGCAGATCGATCTGCTCGTCTCACAATCGGATCCGGCCATTCTGCCTCCGGGAGCCGATCCGAATCTCCGCTATACCGACAAAACCACGCTCGAAACCCTCAACCTCAAGCTGAATGCGCAGATCTCGCGCAACAACAGCGCCACCGGGTTCTACTCGGACAATGACAAGGTGAAGCTGGGCCGCAACGCCTCGCCCACCCGTCCGCCGGAGACCACCTGGAATCAGGCCGGTTTCGGTCCGAAGGGTACGTACAAGATCGAAGACACTCACATCTTCTCCTCGAGCTTCTATCTCACCGGCATGTACTCGAAAGTCAACGGCGGTTTCGGCCTGTGGGCCAATGCCGGCGCGGACTGTAAGGACATGGACTGTGCGATGGCGCATCAGGAGAAGTCGTGGACGCTCGACTTCTTCAATAACGTCAACCGCAGCAACTTCGGCTCCGTCCAGGGCACCCGTCCGCAGGAGCAGGCTCGTATCGACGGCTCCACGTTCTTCAATACCGGCGCGATGTCGCACGAATTGAAATTCGGGTTCGGCTACCGCAATGCCGGCGCGCAGGGCCTCTCGTTCTATCCCAACAACCAGTTCATCATCGATTTCTCGGAATTCGCTCCGGCCAACGCGCCGCGCTGCACCCTGGCCAACGCCGAAATCGGCGCCTGCCGCGGCATCGGTCTCACGTACTTCTTCGCCATCGGCAATTACGACTACGAGTACAAGTACAACGACCTCTATGTCGGCGACACGGTGCTGTGGGGCAATCTCACCCTCCAGGCCGGTCTTCGTTTCGACCGCCAGAAGGGCATTGCCGGCGATCAGTCCAGCCCGGCCAATCCCTTCGTGACGTTTGAAGACGGCACGCCGGTCTTCCCGGCCATGTCGGTCAACGCAAACCAGATCGACACCATGGAGTGGGAAGACATCTCCCCCCGCATCGGTCTCACCTATGCTCTGGGTGCGGAAAAGAAAACTCTGTTGCGCGCCGCGTACAACCGCTACGTGCAGCAGATGGGCTCCAATTCCTCCGGCTTCACGGCCGCGATTTTCGGCGCCTATCGGACAGGCGGCTTCTATACGGTCGATCTCAACAACAACGACCGCATTGATGCCGGCGAAGTCGATTGGGCATACTCCGGCGGCGCGGTCATCGGTCCGATCGGCTTCAATGCCAACGATCCCAGCCAGCCGTACAAAGTCGTGCGCGTCGATCCGGACGTGCGCTCTCCGTGGACCCAGGAGTACATCCTCGGCTTCGAGCACGAGCTGATGCGCGACTTCGTCGTCGGCCTCAATTACACCCACCGCGACCTCGAGGACTTCCTCTGGCAGCGCGGCGAGAAGCATCAGGGCCAGGGCGACTACTACACCACCGCCGATTTCGTTCAGATCGGTACGCTCACCCGCCCGGGCAACATCACCGAAGTCGATCCCTACTCCATTCCCTACTATGATGTGAACCCCGACCTCGGCCTTCCGGTCTTCTCCGTTCTGCAGAATCGTCCCGATTACAGCCAGGACTACGACGGTCTCGAATTGTCGCTCGTCAAGCGCATGGCGAACCGTTGGATGCTCCGCGGCAACTTCTCGTGGAACGACTGGACGCAGAATGTCGGACCGCAAGCCATCATCGACCCGACGCATTCCCGTACCGGCGGCGGTTGCGCAGTCTGCGACGGCGACGACGTCGTGCAGGGCTCGGGAACCATTTCCGGCGCCAAGGGCGCGGTGTGGATCAACTCCGAATGGGCGGTCAACGCGTCCGCGGTCTATCAGATCCCGGTCGCCGAGGCCAATTTCGGCGTGAACTTCACCATGCGCCAGGGCTATCCCATTCTTTACGTCCATGAGACGCCGGTTCTGCCGGTGGCCGCCGTGCGCCGCCAGGTCCTCGTCTCCGACAGCGTCACCGAGCACCGTCTGGACAATCCGTATTCGGTCGACCTCCGTCTCGCGAAAGACTTCCGCTTCCGCGGAGTCGGACTCGAGCTCTCGGTCGATGCGTTCAACGTGACGAACAATCGCGTCGTGTTGCAGCGCAATGCGGACATCGCCCGCGCCACGGCTCGCCGTGCCGCCGCGAACCGCATTCGTGAATATCAGTCGCCGCGCATCTTCCGCGTGGGCGCGCGCCTGACGTTCTAATCCGCTTCCAATTTCCCGGTAATCCGCCCGCGCAATGCGGGCGGATTTTTTTTTCGTGGAGTGCGCGCCTCCGGCGCGCCTTGGGGGAACGGGGGGCGCGCCGGAGGCGCGCACTACACGGCGGCCGACTAGAACTTCCCGGCGGCCTGCTGCAATGCCTGCCGGTACTTCGCCAGCAGCGTGAGCCGCGTCCCGTCGCGCAATTCCACGACGAAGTCGCCGCCGAACGAGGGCATGAGCTTCGCGATGCGGTCGATGTTCACAATGACCGACCGGTTGATGCGCACGAATTGCTCGGGGTCGAGCTGCTCTTCCAGGCGGGCCAGCGCGGCCCGGAACAAATACGACGCATTGCGCACGTGCACGCGCACATAATTACCGGCCGTCTCGAACCAGTCGATTTCTTCCATGCGGAAAAACACGACCGCGCCGGCGCTCTTCACGGCAATGCGCCGCAGGATCGGATGATCCGCGCGGGTCAGCGTCCGGATCGGCGCCGCGCCGCGATGGAGGGCGAGGAGCGCGCGGGCGCGCTGAATGCTCTGCCGGAACCGCTCATCGTCGAACGGCTTCAATAGATAATCGATCGCCGCCGCGTGGAACGCCTCCAATGCGTATTCGTCATGCGCCGTCGCGAAAATCACCGCCGGCGGACGGGGCGAAAGGCGCTCGAGCACTTCGAAGCCCGTCGCCCGCGGCATCTGTACGTCGAGGAATAGGAGATCGACGGGTGTGCGATTGAGCGACGCAATGGCATCGCCGACGCGCGCGAACTGATCGACGACGACGATATCCGGCTCCGCGGACAGTAATGTATGGATCCGCCGCCGCGACAGCCGTTCGTCGTCCACAATGGCGGCGCGAATGAGCTCCGAGGGCGGAGTCTGCGGGATTTCCCGGAGCGCGGCGTCATTGTAGTTCATGCCAGCACCAGTTCCCCGTTCGTGGTCATGGCTCGCCGCTGCGTTTTGAAGGGAATGCGGATCGAGACCAGGATCGCTCCCGACTCCCGGCGCTCGAACCGCAGCGCCGCGTAATCGCCGTACATGGCCTGTAATCGCGCGCGCGAGTTCGACAATCCCACGCCTTCCACGACCGTCGGCGGCATCGCTCCACAATCGTTCTCGACGTCGAGCTGCAATTCATCGAAATGCCGCCGGGCCCGTAATTGGATCCTGCAGACGCCTTGCGTGGTGGCCACACCATGCTTTACGGCGTTCTCGACCAGCGGTTGCAGCAGCAGCGGCGGCACGGCGGCATTGAGGCACTCCACCGGCACGTCGGCATGAAACGACATCAGCTCTTCGAAGCGCACCCGCTGCAGCTCCACATAATGGACGATCGTCTGCACTTCATCGGCCAGCGGAACCTCGCGCTCGTGCATCGAATGCAGCGACTGCCGCAACAGCTCGCTCAGCCGGGCGATCATCGTCCGCGCCCGCTGGGCGTCCTCGCCGACCAGCGCCGCGATCGAATTGAGGGCATTGAACAGGAAATGCGGCTGTAATTGTGCGCTGAGGTTTTCCAATTCCGCGACTGCCAAACGCTTGGACAGATGCTCGGCCCGCATTGCCGTGATGCGCCGCAGCCGCAGCAGGCGAATGGCGTGCGCGATGGCCCACAGAATCGCGCAATCGACCAGAACGCGGTCGGCGCGCGTCAGAAGAAATCCCCGAAAGATCGGCATGATCGGTTGCTGCCGCGCCGCGGTGAACGCGGCGGCCATCGCCAGCAGCCACAGATGCAGAAGGGAGACCACGACCAGCAACGGTAATGTGACGATTACAGAGCGCCAGCCGTATTGATCGAACGGCACGCGGTCGACGATTGCGAAAATGACGAAGGTGATGCTGCTGCCGATCAGAATATCGGCGACGAAGTCGGTGCCGATCGACGAGTCAAGGCCCGTCGCCGCCAGGCGCCGCGCGGTGGCGAGCGACGCGATCGCGCTCCAGACGGCCAGGATTCGCGGCAGCGTGCGCATGTGCGCGAGTCGCAAATCGAGGTCGGCGGAGAGCGACTCGGTCATCGCATCGAAGGGTACTCTGCCGACCCACGAACCCGTCGTTGCAGTTCAAAGACAGATTCGTGACGGATCGGACTGTCGTCCGGTTGCACGTACAGTCAGCAGGCAGTCAGCAGGCGTGATCTTCGAGCTCGACGACGCCGCGCACGATGCGCGTGGTTTGAAACGCCGATAACGCGCGCGCCAATTCGGCGCCTTGCGGCGCGCCCTTGAGCGTCAGCCGCGACATCACGCCGAAGCAGAGCGCGCACAATGTATAGCCGAGGTATTGCACGCTCGACTCGCCGGAACAGACTTCACACTGGATCATGGACTCCATGCGTGCAGTGTCGAGGCGCCTCCGCGGCGCGGCAAGCATTGTGGGAAAAAGTCGGACAGTTCAGGGAAAAACCCGGGATGACGTATCGTGGTCGCCATGATGCGCACCACGATTCGCAATCTCGCCCGCCGCCCGGCCGCGCCTGCAATCGCGGCATTGACGCTCGCCCTCGGCCTGGCTACGTCGACCACGCTCTTCACCATCGTGCGCGACGTCGTCCTGCGCCCGTTCCCGGTGCGCGATCAGGAGCGGCTGGTCACGGTCTGGTCGCATATCCCCGAGCGCAGCATCCCGCATCTCGAGCTCACGGTCGCCGAGTACGACATCCTCCGCGCGCAGTCGAAATCGATCGCCGACATGGGCGTGATCTCCGCCGCGAACTTCACCACCATCATCAATATCCCCGAGCCGGTGCAGGTGCGCGCGAACTTCGTGACGCGCACGCTCTATCCGCTCCTCGGCGCGCGTGCGCTGCACGGGCGGCTCTTCACCGCCGCCGAGCATGGCCGCAAAGACGAGCACGTCATCCTCATCAGCCACCGCGCGTGGATGGCGCTCTTCGGCGGCAACCCGAGCGTCATCAACCGGCCCATCGACGTCGAAGGCGAAAAATACACCGTCGTCGGCGTGCTGCCGGCGGAGCTGAACATCCCCGCCGGCGCCGAGATCATTTTCCCGATGGAGCCGCTCTTCGGCGGCGGCCCGAACGATCAGCACAACTCCGTGCTCGAAGGCATCGCCCGGCTGAAACCGGGTGTCACGCTCGCCGCCGCGGAAACGGAGATGAGCGCGATCGCCGGGAGGCTGGTGAGCGTCGATCCGACCTACCAGGGCGTCAGGAAGCAGGTGAAGTCGCTGACCGACGAGATCCTCGGCGGCACGCGTCCGGCCATGATCACGCTGCTCTTGATGTCGCTGCTCGTCCTGGCGATCTCCACCTTCAACGCCGCCGGCATCTTCGTCGCGCGCGCCGTCGCGCGGCAGCGCGATCACGCCATCCGCTCCGTTCTCGGCGCCTCGAGGCGACGTCTGCTGATGGAAGCCTTCCGCGAGACCGCGGCCGTTTCCGCGGTCGCGTGCATCCTCGGCCTCGCGTTCTCGATCGGCGCGATCGCGCTGCTGCGCCGCGCCGGCGCCGACGTCGTGCCGCGCATCGAACAGGTGCGCGTCGATCTCCTCACGTACTTTTTCGCCGCCGCGGCGTCCCTCGGCGTCGCCGCGATCTGCGCCCTCGCCGCGTCGCTTCGCCTGAACACGCAGTCGCTGCGCGACGCGATCGAGCGCTCCTACGCCGCGCGCCGTTCCGCGCGGCTCCTGGCCATCATCACCGCCGTCCAGCTGACCGTCGTCTTCGTCCTCCTCGGCGGCGCGGCGCTGATGATGCGCAGTTTCTCCGCGCTCGCGAACGTCAATCCCGGCTTCCGCCGCGATCATGTCCTCACCGCGCAGCTTCCGCTGCCCGGCGCCGCGTACAGCAAGCCCGGCTCGCAGCAGCAGTTCTTCGGCGAAGTCGTCGAGCGACTGCGCCGCTCGCCCGGCATCACGCAGGCCGGGGCGATGCTGATCCGGCCGCTCGAGCTCGAAGTCGGCTGGGACTGGACGCACACGGTCGAAGGGCAGACGCCGGAGAGCCAGGCGAAGAATCCGTTGGCGAATCTCGTCTCCGCGACACCCGGCTACTTCGAAGCCATGGGCATTCCGGTGCTGCGCGGCCGCACGTTCGATGAGCACGACGACGCAAACGCCGCGAAGGTGATGGTGGTCGGCCGCTCGTTCGCGCTGCGGTATTGGGGCACGCTCGACGTCATCGGCAAGCGCGTAAAGTCGGGGAAGGTCGATTCCGACAAGCCGTGGCGGACAATCACGGGCGTCGTCGAAGACGTTCGCTATCGCGGGCTCACCGTCGAGAAACTCGACGTCTATCACCCGTACCTGCAGATCCCCTGGGCCCCGCAGTACGTCGCCGTGCGCACGAGCACGTCGCCCGCCGCGGCCGCGGCCACGCTGCGGAGCGTGGTGAAGAGCATCGATCCGCGCGTGCCGGTGGCGGCGTTGCGAACCACGGACGAATTGGTAGAGACGAAATTGATGGCGTCGCGATTCAACGTCTGGATCGTGACGGTGTTCGCGAGCGTCTCGCTGCTGCTCGCGATCGCCGGCGTGTATGGCGTACGGAGCTACGCGATGTCGAGCCGAGGAGCGGAGATGGGCGTGCGGATGGCGATCGGCGCGAGCGGACGCGATCTGTTGCGCCTCATGTTCCGGGAGACATTCCTCATGGCCGCGTTCGCGTTGGCCGCGGGCAGCATTGCCGTGCTGATGCTGACCCGCGTCGTTGCGCGATTCCTGTACGGCGTGACGCCACTCGAGCCGCTCGCGCTCGTCGTCGCCGCGATCGCGGTCTGCGTCTCGGCGATGGCGGGAGGCATCGTGCCGGCGATGCGCGCCGCGTCGACCGATCCGGTCGCCGCGCTGCGCGCGACGGACAGCGGGCGTTAGCATTAGCGGATGCGCAAGCTGATCCTCCTCGCGATCCTCGTAACCACGAGCGCGCTCGCCGCGCCGTTCACGCTGAAGAGTCCCGCGTTCGCCGAAGGCGAGCGGCTGCCGGACAACACGGTGCTCAACGGGCTCGATTGCCGAGGAGCGAATGTCTCGCCCGCGCTGCAATGGTCGAACGCGCCGGAGGGCACGAAGAGCTTCGTCCTCGTGCTCGATGACTACGAAGCGCGCGGCGGCGACGGCTTCGTGCATTGGGTCGTGTTCAACCTCCCGGCGGGTGCGACGTCGCTGCCGGTGAATGCCGGCGCGGCGGGCCTCGACCTGCCGGGCGGCGGACGCCACGCGTACAACGACTTTCTGCAGCGCAACTACGGCGGCCCGTGTCCGCCCGAAGGTCCGCCGCACAAATACCGCTTCACGCTGCTCGCGACCGACCTGCCGTCGATCGACGACGCCGGCACACCGATGACGTGGCGCAAGCTGCGCTTCATCATCAAAGAGCACACGCTCGGGCAGGCCTCGCTGACCGGCTTGCGCGGCGACTCGAGCGTCAAGCCGCCCGGCAAATGAGCGCGTACGCGCTCGCGCTGATCGTCCTCGCCGGATTCGTCCACGTGATCCCGCACGCGGTGATGAAACGCGCCAGCGATCGCACGGCGTTCATCTGGGCGATGCTCGGCGCGACGTGCGTCTTCTACGCGCCGGTCGTGTTTTTCTCGCACGCTCCATCGCCGCGCGGCTGGCTGTTCATCGCCGCGAGCGCGGTCGTGGAAGTGGCGTACATGTATGCGGTGAGCCGGATGTACGCGCACGGCGACCTCGCCGTCGCGTATCCGATCGCGCGCGGCAGCGCGCCGCTGTTTCTGCTGATTCCGTCGATCGTGTTCCTGCACGAGCGGCCCGCGGCCGCCGGCATTGCCGGCATCGTGCTCATCGCCATCGGCGTCTTTTTCCTTGGCGTCACGCCGCCGCTTCGCAGCATTGGTGCGTGGCCGCTGGTCGCCGGCATGCTCACCGCGACGTACACGGCGATCGACCGCCAGGGCGTGCGCGTCGTCGAGCCGATGCTGTACATCTATCTCGTGCTGCTGGCCGGCTTCCTCCTCTACACGCCGCTCGCGCTGCGCCAGTCGGGTTGGACGGCGATGCGGAGCGTGCCCGTGCGCTGCGCGATCCTCGGAGGCATTACGATGCCGCTCGCGTACGTCCTCGTCCTCATCGCCATGCGCTCCGGCGCGCTGGCCAGCTACGCCGGCGCCGTGCGCGAAGTGAGCGTGCTCGTGGCGTTCTGCGTCGGCGTGATGGCGTTCGGCGAGAAGGTGACGGCCGCGCGCATCGGCGGCGCACTCGCGATTCTCGCCGGAGTCGTGGCCATCGCCACGGCGTAAGATCGGCGCATGAATGCCGCCGACGTCCGAACGCTGCTCGCGTACAACCGCTGGGCGAATGAGCGGATCCTCGAAGGAGTCCGCACGCTCGATCCCGCCGAGCTGACGCGCGATCTGCAGACCAGCTTCCAATCGATCCTCGGCACGCTCGGCCATCTCGTCGTTGTCGAGTGGATCTGGCTGCAGCGCTGGCGCGGCGAATCGCCGAGGCGACCGCCGAACGTGTCGCAGTACGAGACCCTCGCCGAGCTGGAACAGGAGTGGCGCGACGTGCAGGCCGATCAACAGCGGTTCGCCGACGAAGTGACGGACGCGCAGCTGGAGCAGCGCATCGCCTATCAGAACTACCGCGAGGAGACGTGGGAGTACGCCCTCGGCCACATGATCCAGCACCTCGTCAACCACTCCACCTTCCACCGCGGCCAGCTCGTGACGCTCCTCCGCCAGCTCGGCCGCGCGCCGCAAGCTACGGATTTCGTGGAGTATCTCGACGAAGGGATTTAGCGGGACGCCGCCCGATCAGCCGCCGAGACGGCGGCGTTCCGCAGGCTTACGGCTGGCAGACCCTCGCGATCGCTTCGGCAAAACGCTTCGCCGACTGCGCATCGAGAAACAGCGACGGCTCCGTCATCTCCAGCTCCATGAGCAGCAGGCGGCCGCCACGCACGACGCCGTCGACGCGGGCGTAGAGCCACGGCTCTTCGATCGTTTGCAGGATCGTCTGCGCGTCTGCGATGAGCGCGGTGTCCGGCTGCGCCGGTTCCCACGTGCCGCCGAAGTCGTGCTGTACGCGAAAGTCGCCGCTCTTCGCGCGCTTGATTACGGCGTGGCTGAACGCGCCGCGGAAGAAGACCAGTGACCATTCGCCGCTCGTGACGACTTCTTCGATGAACGGCTGCACGAGCATTTCCTGCTCGAACGGGTCGAGGATGCTCGTGCGGTACGCCGTCGCGGAGACGGCGGGTTTGATGACGACGCGCGAGGCGAGCAGTGTCGGGACGACGTTCACGCCGCGCGCGGCGAGGTCGAGGAGATAGCGCTTGTGCGTGTTCCAGCGCAGCAGCGCGGGCGGATTCCAGAGCTTCGCGCCGCACGCTTCGACGCGGTCGATCCACGCGACGAACTCGTCGATGCGCGTGTGATAGTCCCACGTCGAGCGGAGGACGATGGCGTCGAACGCGTTCCAGTCGATCGACGGATCGTCCCATACGACGGCGCGCGCGGGCAGCAGATCGAGCAGCAGGCGATCGTCGTCCGCGAGGTCGGGCAGGCCGGACCAGGTGACGAGCGCGATCAGCATCCGCAGGCGATGGCGAGCTGCGTGAGGCTGCCGCGCTCGAGGCCGGAGGCGACCGGGAAGCCGTCGCGGATCCACCAGTCGATCCCGCCGACCAGCTCCTTCACTTCGAAGCCGAGCCGCGCGAACTTCAGCGCGCCTTTCGTCGACGCGTTGCAGCCGACGCCGTCGCAGTAGGTGACGATCAGCGCGTCTTTCGGAAACTGCGCGGTCGTCTCCTCGTCGATGAGGCGGTGGGGGAGGTGAAACGCACCGGGAATGTGCGCCGCGGCGTAGAGGTCGCGCGAGCGGCAGTCGACGACGAAGACGCCGGCGATCTCGTTCATGAGGTCGGCGTAGACGTCGGCGGAGTCGGTTTCATAGCGCAGCCGGGCCGCGAGATGGGCCGCGGCATCGTCGGGACGAGCGGGCGGATATTCGGAAAGCAGCGTTCGCGGTTCGATCATGCCGCACATGATGCAGAATGAGCGGTATGCCGAAGACGACCATTTCCAGCAAGGCGAGGAGACCACTTCGCGGACCGCTGTTCGACGCGATTTCGTCGTCGAGCGACGGCCTGCCGCGCTACCAGGCGATTTACCGCGCGCTCCGCAGCTCGATCCTAGGCGGGACGCTCAAGGCCGGGACGCGGTTGCCGTCGACGCGCACGTTCGCCGCGGATCTGCGCGTATCGCGGAAGACCGCCGAGGAAGCGTATGCGCAGCTGGAGCGCGAAGGGTTCGTCGAGCGGAGAACGGGATCGGGGACGTATGTCGCGGATGTACCGGCGCCGGCGCGCAAGGTCCGCGTGCGATTGGAAGGCGACCGGCGCCTGGCCATCCGCTCGCGCGCGGCGATGGATGCCGTCTCGTGCGTCGAGCCGCAGGTCGTGCGGCCGTTCGCGGCGGGACTGCCGGCGCTCGATGCCTTTCCCGTCGATTTGTGGCGGCGCCTCGTCGCGCTGCACGCGCGGCGGCTCGACGCGAACGAGATGATCTACGGCGACCCGGCCGGCTACGCGCCGCTGCGCGAGGCCGTGGCGTCGTATCTCGTCGCCTCGCGCGGCGTGAACTGCGATGCCTCGCAGGTCATCATCGTCAACAGCTCGCAGCAGGCGCTCGATCTCGCCGCGCGCATGCTGCTCGATCCCGGCGACGAGGCCTGGATCGAAGATCCGGGCTACTACGGCGCGCGGGCGGCGTTTCTCTCGGCCGGCGCGCGCGTCGTGCCGGTGCCGGTCGATGCGGAGGGACTCGACGTCGCGGCCGGAGTCGCGCTCGCGGCGCGCGCGCGGGTCGCGTACGTCACGCCGTCCAATCAGTATCCGCTGGGGACGACGATGTCGCTCGAGCGGCGATTGGCGCTGCTCGATTGGACGCGGCGCGCGAACGCGTGGATCGTCGAGGACGACTACGACGGCGAGTTTCGCTACGACGGACGGCCGCTCGCGGCGATTCAGGGACTCGATACGACGGGACGCGTGCTCTACGCCGGCACGTTCACGAAGTCGCTTTACCCGTCGCTGCGTCTCGCGTATCTCGTCGTCCCGCCCGATCTCGTCGAGCCGTTCGTCCGCGCGCGCACGCAACTCGACGGACATCCGGCGACGTTCATGCAGGCCGTGGTCGCGGACTTTTTAGCGGGCGGGCACTTCGGCGCGCACGTGCGCCGCATGCGCGCGCTCTATCACTCGCGCCGCGACATCCTGCTCGCCGCGCTGCGCCGGCTGCGCGTCGACGTCGCCGGCTCGGACGCGGGGCTGCGGCTTTCGGTGTTCATTCAGGGCTCCGATCGCCGCGCGTCGGAACGCGCGGCGCGGGCGGGGTTGGATGTGCCGCCGCTCTCGCGGCTGTACTGCGGCGCGCAGCCGAGGAACGGACTCGTCCTCGGCTACGCGGCACTGTCGCCTTCGGCGATCCGCGCGGGCGTGGAGACGTTGCGCGGGATCGTCTAAGCCTTATTGAATCGTCACGCTCACCGTGGCCGTGCTCACCCCTCCATGCTCATCGCTGATCGTGTACGTGAACGAGTCGCTGCCCGTGTAGCCGGGCTTCGGTTTGTAGCGCAGCGTGCCGTCGGAGTTGATCGTCACTGCGCTCTTCTGCATGTTGCCGCCGACCGAGACGATGCGCAGCGCGTCGCCGTCGGCGTCATTGTCGTTAGCGAGCACGCTGATGATCACGGCCTTGTTTTTTGATGTCGCCGCGGAGTCAGCGCGTGCCACGGGCGCGTCGTTGACCGCCTGAACCGTCACCGTCACGGTCGCCGTGGCAGTCTCGCCGCGGTCGTCGCTGATGGTGTAGGTGAAGGAGTCGGAGCCGTTGTAATTCGCGGCGGGCGTGTAGGAGACGGAGTTGTCGCCGTTCGCGCTCGCGGTTCCGTGCGCGGGGGCGGAGACGCTCGTCGTGTGCACCGACGGCGAGTCGTTCGCCGTCACGTCGATCGTCACGGTCTGATCTTCATTCGTCGTCGCCGTGTCGTCGTTCGCCGTGGGCGGCGGGTAGACCGTGACGCTCACGGCTGCGGTGTCGCTGCCGCCGAGGCCATCGTTGATCGTGTAACTGAACGTGTCGGTGCCGCTGAAATTGGCCGCGGGCGTGTAGGTGATGCTGTTGCCGTTCGCGGCGGCGGTGCCGTGTGCAGGCGAGCCGACCGCGGAAATCGAAATCGCGTCGCCGTCCGGATCGCTGTCGTTGGCCAGCACGGCAATCGCAACCGCGCGGTTGCGAGTCGTGGCCGCGGAGTCATCGACCGCATCGGGCGCGCGATTCGAAACCTGGCAGTTCGTCGAGGTGAGGCCGGTGAAGGTCACGTCGTCGACGAACCAGCCGGTCGAGCCGCTGTTCGAGTCGGTGCGCGTTCTCCAGCGCACGAGCGCCGTGCTGCCGCCGAGCGCGCCGAGGTTCACGACCACTTCGGTCATCTGCGGGGAGACGCCCGTCCACGCGGGGCGCGTCGTGCCGTACGCCGACGCGGTGCCGGTGTAGCCGCCGGACTCGAACGTGCCGCCGGCGGCCGTCACGTCGTTCCACGTCGCGCCGTTGTTCGTCGACACCTCGAGCACGCCGCCGTCGTACGTCTCCTCGAATCCGAAGCGATGCCAGAAGCGCAGCTTCGACGCGTTCGTCAACTTCATCGGCGGCGAGATGAGATTGTCGTCCTTGCTGCCGGAAAGATCGGAGGTGTCGGAAAAGTACGAGTGACTCGGGCTGTGCGCGAGCGGATCGATGAGGACCTGCCACTTCTGCGCAACGGGGCTTGGGCCGACGACTGGCAGCGCCGCCTGCGTCTCCACTTTCCATCCCGCCTCGGGGGCGGGCTCGAAGTCGTCGCTCCACGAACCGAGGCAGGCCAGCGCCGTCACGGTGATCGTGCCGGTCGCGGTGCGTCCCGTCGCGTCGCGGATCGTGTAGTTGAAGGTGTCGGCGCCGGCGAACGTCGCCGCGGCCTTGTACGTCACCTTCGCCCCGTCGTGCGTCGCGGTGCCGGAGCGCGGCGTGCTGACCGCGGTCAGCGTGAGCGCGTCGCCGTCCGCGTCGCTGTCGTTCGCGAGCACGGGAATCGTGATCGTGCCTCCCGGCGCGGCGACCGAGGCATCGGCCGCGGCCACCGGCGCGTCCGGCACCGCGGCGATCGTCACGTTCACGCGCGCGCCGGCGGTACCGCCTTTGCGGTCGGTGATCGTGTAGGTGAACGAATCGCTGCCGCTGAAGTTCGCCTTCGGCGTGTACACGATCGCGTTGCCGTTCGCGGCGGCGGTGCCGTTCGCCGGCGCGGCGATCGAACGGATGCTCAGCGCGTCGTGATCGGGATCGCTGTCGTTCGTCAACACATTGACCGTCACCGCGGCGTCTTCATTCGTCGACGCGCTGTCGTTCGCCGCGGACGGCGCGGTATTCGGTCCGAAGTTCTCCTGGCCCGCGAGATACGGGCAGTTGCCGCGCGCGATCTCGGTAATGAGATTCAGTCCCGTGCCGGCGGCCATCACGAGGCGATAACCCATGATCTCGAAGTTCGCGAACTCCTCGCCTTGATCGAGCGGCGGTAGCGATGGATCGAGCTTCGACGCCGGAAGCACGATCGAGACGATGTCGGTGGTGGCGTTGAAGTTGCCCGCGAGGCCCGAGGCGAGCGTCGTCGCGCCGTCGAGCGACGCGAGCGTGAACGTGGCGGCGGAGCCGGCGTTGCGGTCGGCGCGGATCTGCATCCGCTTGCCGCCGTATTCGAAGAAGAAGCGGAAGCGGATGCCGGTGCCGGCCAGCGGCGGCAAATCCGTCAAGTCCTTGACCTTGATGTTGAACGTCACTGCCTTCGCGGTGTTGTCCCACGTCAGCCACGCCTTCGTCACGTCGAGCGACGGCTCGTTCACGTACAGGCTGTCGACTTCGTGCAGGATCGTGGCGTCACCCTCGGCGTCGGTGATCTGCGGCAGCTGATTGCCGCACGTCGGGTTCTGATCGTCGGGCGTGTAGCGGGTCAGCGTCGACGCGCCCGGCTCGCGATCGAGGATCCAGATCTCCAGCGCGCCGCCGTCTTCATTGCCGCGCGGCTTGTCCTCGTACATGTGCTGGATCGGCGCGTTCGCCGGGATGTTCGCGTACTTTTCGCGCAGCGTGTCCCAGCTCCAGCCGTTCGTGCCGTGCGTGCAGGGCGTCTGCGACGGGTTGCGGTCGAGCTCCGTCAGCTCCCACTTGCCGTTGTTGAAGCCGCCGGTGTTGTGCATCACCGAGCCGTCCCAATCGAGGTTGCGGCAGTCCGCTCCGTTTCCGTTCGGCGCCTCGGGGTAGAGATCGGGCGCGCTGAACGCGTAATGCATCATCTCGTGCGTCATCACGTAGCCGAAGTGCAGATCGTCCTGCCACGGAATGACGAGCTGCCCGATGCGGCCGACGTAGAACTGCGTGCACGGATCGTCGATGCGCCACGGCGTGAACGTGTGGCTGTCGAACGGAACGGTCGTCTGGATGAGCACATCGCCGAGGTTCGTGAGGTTCTGGCAAGGGGCCGGTTGGAAGGGGACGTTCGCGGCGTACTGCAGATTCGTGTCCGTCACGATCACGCGGCCGATGCGCGCGTAGCCGTCGAGGGCGTCGTACACGCGCTCGGCGAAGATGTTGATGCCAGCGGCGATGTCGGCCATCGCGAGATCGTGCGGGATCTCCGGCGGCAGCGACTGCAGGTCGAGTTGCACGAGCAGATCGAGCGTGTACGTCGAGCCGTTCCAGTCGGTGTACGAGTTCGTCGCCGCGAACGAGCGCACCGGCGACTTCGCGCCGGTGAGCTTGTCCTCGACCTGGAAGTAGTAGGTCGTGCCGCGCGTCAGCGCGTCGGTGATGGCGATGCCGGCGGTGTCAGCGACGTTCGGCATGGCCTCGGCCGTCTGCGTCAGCGCGGCCGGACTCGTGCCGAAGCGGACGAGACCTTCGACCGGGGCCGTGGCCTTCCACGCGAAGACGCCGCGGAAGCCGGTCTTCGTCGCGAAGCCAACGGTCTCTGTAAAGGACGGTAGGGATTGGGCTTGTGCGGCGAGGGCGGTGAACAACAGACTCGCTGCGAGAAGGGCGCGCGCTACATTCAACATTGGCTCTCTCCTGCCTGAAAGTTAGCGGTGGTAGTAACGCCACCGCCCACAGCAGAATTAATGCCAGTGAAACTTCTTCATGGCTTTTCCGTTGCAAATAACGGTAGTGGAGGTAGATATGGAAAGCAGAGCCAAGCTCTTAGGGCATCCGATTCATCAGATGCTCATCGTCTTTCCGCTGGGGCTTCTGGCGACGTCGCTGTTCTTTGACGTCATCGGCCTCGCGATGCATCGTCCTGGGTTGATCCAGGCGTCGTGGTACATGATCGCCGCGGGCGTGATCAGCGGCTTGATCGCGGCGGTGTTCGGTTTGATCGATTTTCTGGCGATTCCGGCCGGCACGCGCGCGAAGCGCATCGGCACGTTCCACGGAGTCGGAAACGTGATCGTGGTGCTGCTGTTCGCGGCGAGCTGGTTTTTGCGCCGCGACAATCCGTCGAATCCCGAGTCTCTGGCCGTGATTCTCTCCGCGATCGCGACGACGCTCGGCGGCGTGACGGCGTGGTTCGGCGGCGAGCTGGTGGATCGCCTCGGCGTGGGCGTCGATGACGACGCGCACCTCGATGCGCCGAGCTCGCTCCGCGAAAGGACGGCGCGCGAAACGATCCGCCGTTAGTTTGGAACGCCGCCGTCCCGGCGGCTGATCCGGCGGCGTCC
>DATFHJ010000465.1:0-19554 GCA_035248585.1 Thermoanaerobaculia bacterium | reverse complement strand
GGAAAATGTCTGCGCGAAAGCGGTGACGATTTACCTCGATGCATCCGGCACGATGACCCAGCCGGTGCGGAATCGCGGGAATCGCCTGCCAATCTCCGACGTCGCACAGACGCTGCTGCGGTTCATCACCGCGGAGAATTTCCTCGCCGCCAGCGATACGGTCACGATCAAGTATTTCGGTTCCGCCGTTCGTACTCAGGCGGAAAATCGGCAGGCTGCGGTAGCGCTTCTCACCCAATTGGCCGATCCCGCCTCCGCCCCGGCCGCCGTGGAAGCGCTGCGGACCGGCGACCTCCGAAACCTCACTGACTTCAGCCGCCTTTTCGACGACGTCGACAATCGAGTACGAAACGCGGAATCGCGCAGACAGATCATTTTCGTCGCCAGCGACTTTGCGCACGATCAGCTCAATAACCCCGGTTGTCCCGATGACGTCACGCCGCGTATGGAAAATTTCGCGGCGGCACTCATTCGGGTCCGACCGCGTCTCGAGGCAGCGCGGACTCCGGATGCTGACACGTTTGGCCGCGTCGAGATCGCCGGGCTCTTCGCGCCCGAGGGAAACTGCCGCAGCGACAACATCGTCGCGCGCCAGGTTCAGGAAAGCCTCACCGCGGTAGGGATGCGCTTCTATCGATATGACGACGACGCGGCGGAAGCCGCGCTGACGATCAACAATCAGCTCACCGGAACGATCACCGCCGAGCCGAGTACCGCGGGGGTCGTCCGCATCGGACCGGACGATCGCATCCCCTTCTTCGTCGCCAATCCGAATTGCGTCGACGTGCGCGTGATCGGGCTTCAATTCACAGCGGGGGACAGAGTCCACAAAGTGGACCTCACGCCGTTCACCATCAGCGGCAGAAGACAGGAAGTTCGCATCGAGCTCAATAAGCTCGCGACGATCTGGAATCGGGACGCGCGGGTCACGCCGCTCATCTCTCCTGGAACCTCGTTGAACGCCGAGGCATCGGATGTGTTCTGGCTCGGCGACTGGATTCGGATTCGGCGTCTCACGCCGTATCTCTACCCGCGGACGTTTCGCGAGGGAGAAACGCTCGTAGAAGCGACGCTCGAGCGAAGTCTGCAGGCGCCCGCGGGACTGACGGTCGGCGGCATCGATGCCGGCATCCGTTCCCGGCTCTTCCAGCTACCAAAAGGCGAAGGGGAAGAGCTGTATCTGCTGCCCTTCAATCTCAATTCCGCGCTGGCCGGCCGCCTCGCGGCCGCGGGCACCACTGCAAACCTCGGCACAACCGGCATCCGTCTGCTTCTCGACGACACCACCGCGGCAGCGAGTACGACGTGGCCGCTGACGTCGAGCGCGACGTCCGGCGCGGCAACGCTGATCGACTGGATCGGTGCGTCGACGCTCGGCGGCTACGTGTTGCTCTTTTTCACGATCGCATTCTCGAGCTTCTCGCGTAAAGCGGATACGGAAACCGGCGAACAGTTCTCGTTCCTCCTGTCGCGCTCACGGAAGCTCGGCGTGGGGGCCCTCGCCTCGATCGCGCTGTTGACGGCGCGCTTCGGCACGCCCTTCATTCCCGACGTCTGGATGTTTCTGCTGACAGGATGGCGCGCGGTCGCTGCGTTCTTCGCCGCGTTCTATCTCCTGCGCGCACTGCTCATCGAGCGCATCTGGAAGGGAAATGTCGAGCCTAGGCTGCTTCCCGTCGATCGCGCCATCAAATACCGCCGCAGATGGAACGGCACGATCTATATCGCCGCGCTCATCATCGGCGCATCCGTTCTCCTTTCGTTCTTTGGTCCGTCATCAAATCCCCCTCCCGGAGCGAAGATCGTCAAGGGGGTGCGGTGATGGCAAAACACGCCCCCACCCTATTCATTGGCCTTGGCGGCAGCGGCGTGAAAGTTGTTCGCTGGGTGCGTCAGGCGATCTACGACGGGCTCCCGCCGTCACAGCAGGAAACCGAGCCGGTCGCATTTCTCGGGATCGACTTCGACGCGGCTTCGAACGAAGCGAGAGCCCGCCTCGACTCGCTGGCAGCCACCGAGTTTCGTTACTTCGACCCGGCATCGATCGCCGCAACCGTCAACAATATTGATCGCGAACGACCCGCATCGGCGGACGGCGTTCCATCAGGCGAGGAGCGTTGGGAGTTCCCGGAGATTCGCGAGTGGTATCCGGATCCCGAGCAGAATGCGATTCGCTACGCCCAAACCGAGGCCACCGGCGCGGCGCAGTGGCGTCCGCTCGGGCGGATCGGATTTTTTCTCAATGACCGGGAAATTCACGACGCGCTGGCAGAGGCGCTGACGGATCTCGACCGCCGACGCGCCGTAAGCGTCAAGACCGGAGAGCATCCGATCGTCGTGATCGTGAGCTCGATCGCGGGAGGGACGGGCTCGGCGATCCTGTTCGACGTCGCCGTCGCGATCCGCAAAATCCGCCGCGGCATCTCCGTTCGAACGTTTCTGCTCCTGCCGGAGCTATTCGACCACATCGATTTCCGCGATCGCGTCTTCCCCAATTCCTATGCCACGCTCTGGGAAGTCGCCGCTCTGAAGAATCAGCATGTCGTCTTTCACGCGCGCTATCCACGCATTCCGCCGGTCACGCGATCGGACAGTCCGCCTCCTTTCCAACGGGTCTATCTCGTAGGGCCGTGGGTTGGCGATCGCAAGCCGTTCACGGAGCCGGACGAGGTATTTCCATTTGTTGCGCAGTTACTGCGAATGTCGACGACGCGCGAGATCCGCGCGGCCGCGCTGTCGGCCGAGGCGAATGCGTCCGCCGACAGCGGCGCGCCGCTGTCCGATCCGACCTCGCTCCACGTCTTCTGTGCGATGTCGGCGATGGCGATCCGCCTGCTGTCGTATCCGGAGCTTGCCGACCTGTTCATGCGTCAATTTCTCGACGAGCTCAATCCTGAAGGGGAACGGCCGCTGCTCGACGTTCTCACGGGCGGTCGGATCGGCACGCGGCCCCTGGCGGACATAGTCGAGTGGATCGAGACCACGGCCAGCGGAAACGACGAAGCATTCGCCGTGACCGAGGCATATCGTGAGATGGAGCTCGCCAGATTCATGCGCGAGCATACGTCGTATCGATCGTTCTGGCGCGTCGCGGATCTGCAGAAAATCCGACAGGATCTGCGGCGCTTCTGCGGGACCGACTCATCCATGCCGATGGACGAGCCGCCGGAGCTGCTCGATCGAATTCGAAATGACTTCGCCGCCAGACTCGAAGAGCGTCTCGCCGAATTAGCAGAGCGGTACCAAGGTTCTCCGCGCGCGTTTGAAGGGTTACTGACGCAGCTCGAGCGGCGGCTGCCGGAGCCGCCAACCCGTAAACCGCTGCCGGATCTGCAGTACATCGAAAATTTCGAACGCTGGCTCGACACCGGCCAGACGTGGGCAAGTCTGGCCCAGCAACTGACGCCCGCGCACCTCGACCGCCTCGAAGACGAGGCACGCCGGTGGCTCGCGGCTGAGCCGAAGGACTCGGATTACCGTCTTTGGCTGCGACAGGCGATTGCCAGCGCGGCGCGAACGACGATCGGAAAGCTGCGCGCCGCGGAAGACACCCGGTGGGAAAAAGTCGCAGAGTTGCGCAGCAGCGCCCAGGATCTCCTCACAGCCAAAGCGGATCCCGTCGAGGAGCGGCGCGAGCAGATTTATCTCGACGGCCGCAACGCGAATGCCGCGACGGTCTTGCAGCGGGAGCTCGCGCGATTCGACAGGTCTCAGACCAAAGCATTCCACCGCGAGCTGATGAAGGAATTCGCGGCGTTCTACGACGACTACCGCATCACCGGCGACGAAACCACAGTCCGTACGTGGATCGCGAATACTCGAAAGCTGTTTGAGCGACAACTGGCCGCCGTGGCGAGCGATGACCTCGAGGCATCAGGCACGCGCTACACGTTGCTCTCGCCGGAATCGCTCTTCACCGAGAAAGAGGTGACTTCGGCGCTCCTGCGCTGCCGCAACCGGATCTTTCATCCGGGCCGCGTCGCCAGTCCGGCCGCTCTGCGCGTCGCCCGCCTCCTCGTTCCGGACGGATTCCGGGACCGGCACGGCTATGCCGCGAAAATGCGCAACTGGACGAAAGGGCTGCTCAACGCGTCGACCAGCTCATTGCAGGCCGACGGATCGGCCGGCGAGAACCGGATCGTCGTCGTGGTCGAGGATCTTTTTCATCCCGCCGAGGACATCAGCGGGATCTACGACTACTACGCGCATTACACGGCTCAGAACAATCGACTGCTATTCCACATCCACCGCCAATGGCCGGCGTTGTTCCCGGACCTCATCACACGCGCCGGCGATCGGACGCGTGTGCAATGCGGCAATCCTGATTGCAAAGCGGATATCCGCACTGTGCCCCGCACGGCGCTGTTCTGCCCTCAGTGCGACCAGCCGATCCGGAACCGTTGCGGCAACGCCGGATGTCCGGAAAACGGTCTCGCCGACCGTCGCGATCTCGACAAAGCCATCGCGAGCCGGACTTGCCCGGCATGCGGTGGATTCCTTCGGACGTGGTGGTGGCGGTGTGTCGACCACGGCGATGTTCCGATCGACAAACCGAATTGTCCGCAATGCGTCCGGGAGGGCCGGCCGGCGCACCGCATCAGCCGCCGTCCGGACCGTCTGGACCGCTTCACGTGCCCCGGTTGCGTCGCCCGAAAGATCGCACCGCCGTTCTCAGTAAGCGGCGATACGGCGCGCTATCTCATCGACGGCGTCGACGGACACGATCTCGTTGCAGCACAGACAGAGCTGCGGGCGCTACTCGCGAGGGATGCGTACTGCCCGCAATGCGGCGTTCAGCTCGCACTGGTGTGCCCCGAGACCGACACCGAGCACCCGGGCCGTCCGCATTATCTGTATCGCTATCGCGACGGAAGCAATGTCGATCGCTTCCGCTGCTACCTGCATACGAACCTGGAGTTTCAGACTTGCGGCCGCTGCGAGTTTGCATTGATGCGCGGCGCGACGCGTTGTGGGCGGTGTGGAACCGAGCTCGCCGACTGCCGGTTCTGCACGCCTTTGTTCGGTATTCGCATTCCGGCGTCATCGGATCCCGCGGCGCGTTGCCCGAATTGCTATGCGAGGCAGCCGGCAAGCATGCGCCTCGGCGCTGAAAAGGGAGTCCAGCCGGCCGAACAGGATGAGCTGTTCTGCTCCAATCTCTTCGGCTGTCCCGCCGGCGGCCACCTGCACGACACGACATTTCCTCAGCAGGCGGACGCCTGTCCGTTCTGCCGGTCGCAAGAGCTGCCGTTGCTTCGCGCATTCACGCGTGAGGAGCATCTCCGGGCCTGCCGCTTTTGCACGTCGCTATTTGAACGAAACGACAAAGAGCCGGCGACCGCGACGACAGCGGGAGATGGCGAAGGTCATTGCTGTCTCTGCGGCCGGCTGTATTCGGCCGATGCACAGCTCAGCGCCGCGGAACGCGAGACCGACCAGAAGATCGGCTGCGTCCTTCGCTGTACTACGGACGACGAGGAAGCCTTCCGTCTTCTGCTCGAGCGCCTGCCCGTCACCGAGCGCACCGTCCTCGAGCAAAAACTTCTCGTGTTCCTGAAACGTACGGAACGCGCTGCCGTGAAGCGTGTCGTGGCAGCGAGGCTCGAGCGCATTCTCGCCCTGTATGACCGGCAGTTCGGGTGCAGGTCGGATCGGCCTGATCGACGGAGCTCGCCGTGCGATTGCTGAAGCGCCTCTTTGCGACGCTTCTCGCGAGCTTCGTGCTGACGGATTCCGTCGTCGTCATGGCGGCTTCGCCCGCGTGTCAGAAAGAGGTCTACATCTATTTTGACGTGTCGGGGTCGATGTACGAGGAGCAGGATGGCATCAATGCCCAGGAGCTGTTCACCGGAACGATCGCGCATCTCCTTCGCGCTGAATCCTTCGTCGGCCCGAGTGACCGTATTGTCATCGTCATCTTCGCCGAATCGGCAGTCACTCTGTTCGACGGCAGCGACGTACGCACGGCAGCAACGGCCGTGGAATCGATCCGGCCCGCTCCTCCCGCGGAGGCACGGGCGGTCGGAAGCACGAACAGCACGAACATGGTTGCGGTCGTGCACGACATCCTCGGCCGGATCGATCCGCGACGAAAGCAGATCTTCATCATCGCCAGCGACTTCGCCCATCATCCGCAAAGTCTTTCCTGTAGCGAGGTCAATCGACGGATACTGCATTTCCGCAATGAGGCGCAAAGCGCCCGGCAGTCGCTCGATGACCAGCCTGTCAAGCTGGCGCTGTTGACGGGCGAAGTCGTTGGCGAGTCATGCGGCGGCGCGAATCAGGCGGTCTCCAAGGCCGTGAAAGCAGCCTTTCACGAGATCCTCAATGCGAGCGGTGAAGTGGAGATCTCCCCTGTGCGCAACGTCATCGCCAATCAATTGCGCAGGGCGATCGCGGATCCGATTACTCTCGGCAGGGAACCATTGCCCGACCGGAACCTCGTCGGAATCGCCGTTCGCAATCCGAATCCCTTCACGGTTTTCATCCGCCGGGTAATCCTCTCTTCAGAGGATGGCAAGATCGCGGAAGAGATTCCGCAGGACACGACGGTCGCCTGCCGATCCGAGGAGACGATTCGGGTCGAAATCCCCCCTTCTCTGCAATCTGCATCGAAACTCGTGGCCAGCGTCGATGCCAACACCCCACCCGGTCCGGCGCTGGAACTGCCCAGTGAATTCGTGCTCATCACGCAGCCCGAAGTACATGTGTTCAAGAATTTCGGCAAGGACACCTACGTCGTCGAGCTGGCAGTGGAGAAGACCGACGATGGCCGCGCAACGCTGACCGTGAGCGGAGTCCCCGGCGCTAAACCGCAGACCTACGAAATCGACGCAACGAAAGGCCCGGCGCACGTCGCGCTGACACTTCCAGGCGAGGACAGCGATAACGTTGCCGTTGTCAAAGTTACCGCCAACGGAGATCTCCTGGTCAAGACCAGGGAGGGGGAGATTCGAGAAGAGAAAGAGACACACGGAGAACCGGCACAGTCGGGCGCCGAGCATTTGCCGGGCTACGTGCGATTGGCCGCGCTCATCTCGGCAATCCTGGGTCTCTTCTCATTCATCGCTCGAATTCCGGGTGGCATTCACAAGTCGTTCAAGATCTTCCTGATCGCTCATGAGGCTCACATCTTTCATGGCGCCCTGGGTGCAGCATTGAACGGCCTGGGGATCACAGCCGCAACGTTGTTCTGGTGGTGGCCGTACGGCCTGGTGTTTACGTCGGCAAGGTTCGAAAACATATTCTGGGCCACCACCGCCGGCGGCTTGACCCTGTTCCTTTACCGTTCGATCGCCATCGTCGGATGGCGGCTGTTCGAACGCCATCTTCTGACCGCGCCGCGCGCTCTCGCGCTTCGCGCGCTGATCACAATTGCCGGCGTTCTCTTCGCCCTGGCAATGGCGAGATACGCATACCTCCGTCTTGAAACCACGATCAGCGCTCCGACTCTCGTTCACCCGGCGAGCCACCCATGACCCGCTACGCTCCGACCCTCCTCATCGGCCTGGGAGGCAGCGGGGTGAAAGTGCTGCGGTGGATCCGGCATCAGCAGGCGCAAAGCTCCGCCGGCGGCGACCTTCTGGTCTATCGCGGAATCGACTTCGATCTCGATGCGAACGCGGGGTCTCGCGTCACGCGGCTCGACGACGGTGAATTTTTCTATTTCGATGCCTCGTCGATCGCCGATTGCGTCGGCAACCTGCGCGCTGAACTGCGCGGAAACGCCGGTCCTCCGCGCCGGCCGTTTCGTGAAATCGCCGAGTGGTACCCGGACGTCGAAGGAAAATTCATCCGCTACGCACAGGCCGAGGCGGTCGGGGCGCGTCAATGGCGGCCGTTGGGGCGCATCGGATTTTTTCTCAATGACGTCGAGATCATGGAGCCTCTGCGCGAAGGGGTGGTACAGGTCGACGCGCGCAGCGGCACGGCGGGCGAGCTGCGACCCGCGTCGATCTGCATCATCACCTCCATCGCCGGCGGGACAGGCTCGGGCATTCTCCTCGACGTGGCCGCAAATCTGCGGAAATACAGACCGGAGATCGGGATCCGTCTCATCCTGCTGCTCCCGGAGTTCTTTGAGCACGTCGATTTCACGTCGAAGGTTCTCGCAAACTCCTACGCGACGCTGACGGAGATCGCCCATTTCAAAAATCAGGATCAGCGTTTCACGGCTCGTTATCCGCGGCTTCCGGACATCGACGAGCGGATGCAGAACTCGTTGTTCCAACGGGTGTATCTGGTCGGACCTTACGTTGGAGACCGGCGCCCATTCGTGGAGCCGGATGACGCGTTCGCCCACGTCGCGGCGCTGCTCCGCGTCTTCCTTACGAAAGAGCTCCGCTCGAATGCCGGCAGCTACCAGATCAACGACGATGCAGACCAGAACTCCGACGCGGCCGCAATGGCCGGCGATTTCGCGTCGCGGCAGGTGTTCTGCGGCTTTGCCGCCGCCGCGATTCCGCTGCTGACGTACGACGATCTGGCCATGCGTTGGGTGGCGAGTTTCGTCGACCAGTGGCATTCCTCTCCCGACCGGCGGGACATGTTCGCGGCGGTGCAGCCTCCCCCATCGCCCGAGGCATTGCGTCGCTTGCAGGATTACGTTGACGCCACAGCGGCTCCGTCCGAGGCAGGGAAATACCTGAGCGCGGAAAACTTCGCCAAGGTTTTGGGCGACTTCATCTCGAAGTACGCGTCGGAGCAAAAGACATGGACGCAGGAATCGTTGCGCGCGTTTACGGAAAAGCTGGCCGCATTCAGCGGCGCCGGCGCGACGGACATGCCGCATTTTCTGGCGGAACCGGTCGAACAGTTCCGGGCCGCGTTCCGCTCCAAGCTTAGTGAGCTGCTCGTGCAGCATGAGCTCACGCCGTTTGCCCTCTTGTCCGAGCTTCGAATTTTCGCCGAGCGCCTCCGAACACAATGCAAAGGTGCAGAGAGCACGGGGCAGAAGGAGCTTGAGGAGTTTCACCGCTGGCTTGGCGGCTACTTCGATGTGTTTCTGGGCCGGCCGCTCGTCGAGTTCCGGATCGAGAAACTCAAAGAGTGGATCGAGGAGTGGCAGCGGGAGCATGGGCGCCAGCCCGGCATGGTCTGGTTCGCCTACGGCATCCGCTCCGCCGCGGTCCATGAGCTCGAGCAGGCGATCAGGAAACTCGAATCGGAATGGAGCGGCGACGGTGATTTCGTCGCTGCTCTTGCCCAGGCAACCGAAGGAGTGATTCCGCGCACCGAACGGAAACGCGAGCGCTTCGCCCTCGACAGCCGCCGTGCGCGTCCGGCCGCCGAAATCCTGCGCCAGGAGCTGAACCGCGTCGACCGTAATCCCGAGAGGATGGGCCAGCTGTGCAGGGCGATGCTGGGCAGCATCCGTGACAGACTGGCCGAGGGAATCCGGACGCGCGACTACCACTCCGCCGCGCGCAGCCTCCTCGGCGACTTGAAAGATCACTTCGTGCGAGAGCTGCAGCCGGGCGGCCGCGTGGCAAGCGGTGCGAAGGAACGCTTCCGGTATCTTTCTCCCGAGTCGACGTACGACGACGACGTCATCCGGCGCGCGGTTCTCTCCGCAGCGACGAGACTCTTCCGGCCGGGCAGAATCGACAACAACCTCAGAAAACGAACCGGACGTCTGATCGTGCCTCAGAGTTTTGCAGGCAGCGATGCCTTCACGCATCGCTTGAAGCATCTCTGCAATGGACTGCTGGGAGCTTCGATGCGAGAAGTTTCGGCGGATGGTGCGGAGGAAAACCGCATCCTGATTCTCGTCGAGGATCTCTTTCATTCAGCCGAAGAGCTATCCGGAATCTACGACTACTACAACGACTATTCGCGCCAAAGGCGTGAGCTCTTTCACATTCGGTACGACATTCCATCCACCTTCGACAATCTGATCACGAGCGTCGACAGGCCTGGACCGAAGCTCTGCGGGAATCCCGGCTGCAAATCGGACCTGCGAGGAACTCCGAGAACGGAGATCTTCTGTCCTCACTGCGGCAATCCGATCCGGAATCGCTGCGGCAACCTCTGCCCCATGGATGATCTGACGGAACGGCCGGACCGCGATGCAGCGATTCAGCGCGGACTCTGTCCGGTATGTGCCCTGCCCCTTCGGACGTACTGGTGGTTTTGTTCTCATCACGGACGCGTGCCGACCGAGGTTCCACTATGCACGGTCTGCGTGGCTGAGAAGCGAGCCGCACCGGAGAGGCGGCCTTACGATGCGGACCCATTCGTTTGTCCCGGCTGCATACGTCGAGGAATCAACACCTCATTTCGGGCGACCGGCATCATTGCACGCGCCCTCACGGGCCAGCCGATCACCGACACCGCAAGCGTGTGCCGGGCGTTGGAGCAAACTCTCCTGCGCGGGCGGTCGTGTACAGAATGCGGCGTCGAGCTGGTTCCCTTCTGCCGTCGCGGCGGGTCACCGCATCTGCTCCGAAGGGATCCGTCCGGCTGGGTTTGCGACCTGCATGCGGGGCCGATTTACGCCTGCGGGTCCTGCGACTTCCCGCTCGGCGACAACGACTATTTCTGTCCGCGGTGCGAGACGCGTCTTGCCGACTGCCGGTTCTGCACGGCCGCACACAAAATCCGGGTCGTATTCTCGGCCGATCCACTGTGCACGCGCTGCCGGCTGCCCCACAAGCCGCCGTTCGGCGGCATACCGGTCCTGGACGAAGACCCGTCTCATGTCTTCTGCAGCAACATCTATGGCTGTGCGGTCGGAGCGGAAATGTTACGGACCACTTATCCCGCGGGGACGCATACACGCTGTGCGGTTTGCGGGGACATCGAGCTCTCGCTGCTGGAGGTTCGCACGAGAAGCTCTCACCTCGGCGGGTGTTCTTTCTGTCGCGCTCTCTTCGAGAGCCGCGACGACCACGTGAATAAGGGACGCGCCCTGTCGTCTGGATTGTGCTGCCTGTGCGGCCAGCGTTTCGCGACTTCCAGAAGTCTCGCGGCGGCTCCACAGAGCTTCGAGATTGCATTGTCGATCGGATCGGCGTTGTTGCAAACGCGGGATGACGCTGTGGCGTTCGGGCTGATCTTCGACGAAATTCCGCCGACCGAACAGCACCGCATTCCCAGCCATATCCGGGACTATGCGGCCCGCGTCGAGCGCGCCGCCGTACGGCGCATCGTTCATCCGCGCCTAACAAATCTCCTCGCCTGCTATCAACAGCAGTTCGGTTGCCAGCGAAGCGCGGCCGCCCGCGATCCTGTCGAGGAGAACGGGCACGCACCGGAGGCGGCCGAGGAGGAGGAGACGGTCGAGAGTGTGCTGAGCAGTGCGCGAGTCTCCGGCCTGCACACGAATGACGATTTCGAGCGATGGGTGGCGGCGGTCGTCCGGCTCGAGATCGATTACGACCGTTTCGACGCCGCGCTCGGCGGCTCTTCCAGCGACATGGCGGCCGCGAACGATCGTCCACTGCAGGATCTGCGCGATCACGCACGCGCTCTCTATCGGCGCATGACCATGCCGTAGGGACGCGTCCGCGTCGTTATGGAAATTGTTGTATTCTCCAGGGAACCAATCCGAGTCAACATCAGCGGCATCCCCAGTCGTATACCGGCTCATGCCCGAACCGAGCGAACTTCTTCTGCAGAACCTGCCCGCGATTCAGCAGATCATCACGGCGGTCTGCCGCAGGAAAGGTATGGACACCGACGAAATCGAGGAGTTCGCCGGTGTAGTCCGGCTGCATCTCGTCGAGGACGACTATGCGGCGCTTCGTGCCTTTCGTGGCCGTAGTTCATTCAAGACCTACATTGCCGCCATCGTCATGCGGCTGCTCATCGACCACCGGCGCCGGGAGTGGGGGAAATGGCGCGATTCCGCGGCAGCGGAGCGACTCGGCAGCGCGGCGGTGGAGCTCGAGCGGCGTCTGTATCGTGATGGCCGGCCGCTGGAAGAGGCGCTCACCATGGTGGCGGCGAAACATCCTGAGCTCACACGCTCGGAACTGACGGACCTCGCGGGCCAACTCGCGCCCCGTACGCGCCGGCAGTATGTGCCTCTGGAAGCGGCGGCCCACATGACGGTCGGCGGGGAATGCGACCGCGTCGAGCATCGAGACATTGCCTCGCGCATCTCACGCGTCGTGAATGCATTTCTGCAAGGACTGCCACGGGAGGACCAGCTTCTTCTGAAATTGCGCTTCCACTCGGACCTGACCGTGACGGAGATTTCCCGCTCTTTGCGTCTCGAGTATCAGCGGGTGTGGCGGCGGCTACAGAAGCTCTATCGCGATTTGCGGCAGCACTTGGAAGATGCCGGAGTCGCCGCGGCCGACGTCGAAAAACTGGCCGGAACTGACGTGTTGCTCGATTTTCACCTGAAAAACTGTGGGGTCGTTCCGTCCCAAGAGGGTGAGAGCAGCGGAGCGGCACGCCAGGAGGATATGTCGTCATGACCGGCGATTCGAGCCGCTGCCCCCTACCGGAAGTCCTTGCGGCTTTCGTCGCGGGGACGCTCTCGGGAGAAGAGCTGAAGATGACGTCCGACCATCTGCTCGATTGCGAAGACTGCCGGCTGATCATCGGAGAAGCGGCAAGTGTCGCGCGCGACGAGCCGGCGATTGTCCCGCTGCGTTCCCGGCAACGCAGGCTCGTGTGGTGGGCAGGCGCGGCGGCAGCGGCAGTCGCAGCAGCCATCATCCTGACGGGACGGTCATCCTCTCCGGACCCGGCGGTAACGCAAATACTGGTCAACGCAACACCGCGTGACGGCCGCTATGTCGAGCCGCGTCTAACGGGCGGATTTCCGTGGGCACCGCTGCGGCCGGCGCTCCGGTCGGGTGAGCAGGAACTCAACGCCGGGCAGATGAAACTGGTCGGCGCCGCAGGCACCGTTCTCGAGCAAACGAAGGGCGATTCTTCCGCCACCGCGCAACATGCTGCTGCATTGGCTCATCTCGTAGCCGGCCGCGCTGGCGAGGCGGCGGAGCGGCTGGCCGCCATTCCGCGCCAGGAGCGTGACGCACGCATCTGGAGCGATCTTGCCGCGGCGCGGTATCAGACGGCATTGCAAACCGAGAACAAGTCACAGCTCGCCGAGGCACTTTCGGCAATCGACGAGGCGCTGCAAATCAATCCCAAACTCCCCGAGGCCCTCTTCAATCGCGCTCTGATCGTCGAACGCCTCGGATTGCGTGATCAGGCGCGTACAGCGTGGCAGAAATATCTGGCCATCGAGCCGCGCGGGGAGTGGGCCAATGAGGCGGAAGAGCGCGTTCGTGCGCTTGCACCGGTCTCCCAATTTGGCGAAGAGCTCGAGAAGAACTACGGCGCGATCGTGGCCGATGCCGCGATCGCCCGTGCGCTCGCCCGGCGTTTTCCCCAGGAGGCACGGGTGTGGGGTGAGAGCGAGATTCTCAGTCGCTGGGCCCATGCTCATCAGGCACGGGATACGGTCGCCGCCGAGGCACATCTGCGGGTTGCCGATGCATTCGGCGCCGAGATCCAGGATACGACCGGGGAGATGCTCCTCTCTTCCGCGGTCGCAGCAATCGAACGCGCAGGCGCCCCTGCACGCGATGCGCTCGCGCAGGCACACATCGAATTGCGGGAGGCACAGAAAGCCTACAAAGCGGGAGATCTCGTCAAGGCCGACGAGCTTTTTCGCCAGGCGGCAGCTCGTTTCGACAGCAGCGGCAGCCCCGCGGCGGTTCTCGCGTCAGCGCTGGGCGCAAACGTGATCTATGACCAGGGACGGATCGGCGAGTCGCGGGAACAATTAGAAAAGCTGCTCCGCAGCGCACCCCGGCGATTTCTCGCTCATCGCGCGCAAATCGAGTGGCAGCTCGGACTGGTCTACGCCTCGGCCGGACGCTGGGGTGAGGCCATGGATGCGCTGAAGCAGAGCATGGGCACGTTCGAGCAGCTGAACGAACGAAATTACGCGAGCATTGTGCGCGAGCTTCTGGCCGAGGCGTACGATCGCATCGGCGATCCTGAGACGGCATGGCAATACCGCGTCGCGGCGTTGCAGGAGCTCGGCCGATCCGTCACGAAGCGATTGAAACTGTCGCTCGACGCGGCTGGACGCGGCGCCACCGTATCGCGCAACTGGCCGGTGAGCCTGTCTCTCCTGGGACTGCAACTCGAGCTCCTCAGCGGACCGGGAGAAGAATTCGCGTTGTGTGAAACACTCCTCCTGCGAGCGCGTGTTGCCCGGGAACTGCAGGCGACGGCCATGGCGCGTCAGGAGCTCGATCGCGCCATCGCGACTCTCCCCCGCATCGGTGATCCGACCATGCGCGAGCGCGCCGAGACCGATCGGCTGGCCGTCGCCGCGATCCTCGCCGCGTCGCCACGCGAAGCCGTGCAACTGCTGACACGAGCCATCGAGTTTCATCAGCAGAAGGGCCGGCGCATGTACCTGGCCGATCTGTTCCTCTACCGCGGGCGTGCATGGCAGGCGCTGGAAAATCCCGACGCCGCACAGACCGATTTCGAAAGCGGCATTTCCGAGCTCGAGTCGCAGCGACTGTCGATCAGCGCCGGCGATGAGCGTTGGGGGATGTTCATGGCGGCCGACGCCCTGTTTCAGGAAGCGATCAGTCTTTCGGCGCGTCGGGGCGATGCGATGACTGCTTTCCGGTACGCGGAACGGGCACGGGCTCGAACGCTGCTCGAATCGATCGGCGGAACGGATGCCGCCGTGCCGTCAAACGCCCCTGTCTCCGATGGCGTGATCGTCGAGTATGCGTCGCTGCCGGCAAGCCTGATGATCTTCGTCGTCGGAGATCATGCAGTGAGGACGATCGAAACCGCGGTCAGCCAACGTGACCTCGCCGCGGAGGTCAAACGGGCGACGCAAAGTGCGGCCAGGAACGAGCGGGCGGCGTTCCGTGCCAGCGCCTCCAGACTCCACTCATGGCTGCTCGCACCGATCGCCCGCGAAATCGCGTCGGCACGCACGCTGGTCATCGTTCCCGATCCGATTGTCGAGACCGTTCCGTTCGCTGCCCTTGTCGACGCATCCGGCCGGTACGTCGTCGAACGGCACGCGGTGGTCATCTCTCCCAGCGCGGCCGTATTCGCGCGACTCCATGCACGACGTCGCATGGACGGCCGCGATCCTCAGCTGCTCGTGGTGACTGGTCCGTCTGCACGCGAGGGTGATGTCATGCCCCTCACCGAGGCGCGGGACGAGATCCAGGCGGTGATCTCCGAATACGGCGTAACGAAGCGGCTCGAGCGAAAGGGTGGCGACCCGGCTGTTTTCTCCGCGCAGGCAACCGGCGCAGATGTCATTCACTTCGCCGGTCATGCGGAAGGCGACGGCACGGGAGACGCGGCGTTGCTCACTGCCGGCAGCAGCGGCGATGACCGTCTCGACGTTCGTGAAATCGCGCAGATGCACCTCGCCCAAACACGTACCGTCGTGCTGGCGGCGTGCAACACCGCGCGTGGCGAGCAACGGCTCGGCGAAGGGACGATCAGCGTCGCCCGCGCGTTTCTCGCCGCGGGCGTTCCAAGCGTCGTCGCCACCCTCTGGCCGATCGAAGACCGCTCAGCGGCCACATTCTTCCCGCGTCTCCACCATCACCTCGCGCGCGGAGCTGCACCCGCGGATGCACTTCGCGCCACACAACTCGAGTGGATCCAACGCTACGACGCACCGCCCGGCATGTGGGCGGCCGTACAAATCATCGGAAGTTAGATTTAAGGAGGACTGCCATGCCGTACAAGGTTCAGTTCGTGGGACTCGTCTGTTTTCTGCGCGAGCACGGAGGCCGCCGCGTGTTGCTGCCAGATGGCCGCAACCCCGGAGAGGGCATCGATCCACATTACGCTTCGGTGATCGTCAACCCCGCCGCCGTCGAGGCCTCGACGGGGTGGAATGGTCAGGTGACAAAGCCCGGCAGATTTCCGTTGCCGCCGTGCTGGCTCTCGATCCAAGGTGTCGACACGAGCGGGACGTTCGATGCCGAGAACCATCAGGGAGTGCTGCCGGAGCTGCGCGCCATCGATTCGAATTTCGCGATCGAGCCGGCCACGGCGCAAACGATTGCTCAACTGCAGATCAAGCAGGGGACGCTCGCCGCGTACCGAATTCCAGGTGGTGATGCGTTGATCTCGCAACTCGACGTCCCGCATGACGGGAGCATCACTGTCACGGTGACGCCGACTGATGGATCGCCGCAGCGAACAATGCAATTCGCGGCGGGCACGGAGATCGCGCTGGCCAACATGGCCGGCGATAACATTTACGAGTCCGACGTCGAGCCCCAGGGACACTTCCGAATCTATGAGCGCCTGAGTGTCAACGACGTGACCCTCAACGCTCCGGAGGCTGTCGCACCAGTTCCGCCGCGCTCTCAGTCGCAGCATCTGCTGTTCCTGGGAGCCTCGCCGATCACCTTGTCGCACGAGTGCTCGAATACCGGCTGCTGTTGAGCCTCAACCGGCGGAGACGCCGCCGATCACGTCGACGATTATGCGCACGCCGTCGATCTCTTCGGGGATCGCGGCGTGCGTATCGGCGTAACGAAGGTTCACCTTCACTCCATATCCGCACTCCAGCACCGCGATTCCGATGCCGTTGACCGCGGGATTGCTCGCCAGGAGCTCAATCGCCTTGGCCTTCGCCCGTTCGGCTTCTTCGAACGTAGCGTTCATGCGACGAACGACACGTCTAGTGCTTTGAGGACCGCGGCGATGGGGTTGACGAACGTGAGGCCCGCATTCGCGTGCCCTCCCGCGGCAGACCTCGCGAACACGAGTCCGATCGGCTGATAGTCGGCGGTAAACACGACCGACCCACTGTCGCCAGGACGACTGAAGGGTGAATCGTCCAGTGATTCGATCTCGATCTGATCCCTGAACTTTACATCCGTCCCCCAGTAATCAACGGCAAAGCCATCGAGTGCGATCGTGCGAATCCGTCCGAACGTCCGGCTGCTCGCGCTGCCGACTTTGCTCACCGGCAGACGTTCGCGCGGCCGGATGCCATCCGACCGCAGTACTTCCCCGGAGCCGATCGATGACGCTTCGTACTCGATGCCGTCGATCAGCCGGGCGAACGCACAATCGACCGTGCACAGCTCTGGTTGACGCAGAAGACGCGGATAGTTGCCGTCGAGGACTCCGATGCGATCGGACGGTCCCCTGGTGCCGGCGATGAAGGGCGCCGGCTGAACCACCTCGTCGCCTTCCATTCCGGCGTCCAGCGCGGCAATGACGTGGTTCGCGGAGACGAAGCCCATGACACCGTCGCGCATTCGCCGGGCGAAGAAGCCAAGCGTGCCGGCGCGGCCCTTGTAGTGCGCGGTTGTGCAGCCGACGGTAAGGCCGGTTGGCTCGATGTCGCCCGTCGCCTGAATATCGAGTTGCCTGTTCGATGCACGCTCCAGATACTGCCGCGCGGTTTCGGTCAGATCCCCCTGGTATCGCGGCCTCACCGCGATTCCGAAGTCGTCTTCGACATCCGACAGAGCGAGGCCGATACCGATCGGCGGCGGCTCCCCGCCACGGACCGCTGTCATCGACGGGAGGCGTAGCAGGATTTCTTCTTTGCGGCCAATCGCAGTATCGTAGTCCATCTCCAGCTCCTGTTCAGTGGGCCGACTTGCGGCCCGGCAACTTCCATTCACGTCCGAAAACGACTTCGACCCAGGCGTTCTCGCCCGAAGTCGGATGCAATGAATCTTTCAGATCGAATTCCCCCGTGCTCACCGCCACCACTCGTCCTTGCGCGTCTTCCGAAAGGTGTTCCTGCAATAGGCTGGTAATCAGCGCGGCGCGCCTGAACCCGTACTCCATGTTCCGCCGTCGTCGCGCTTGCACGCTCTGATCTTCGGCGTCGGGGTCGTCGAGCTGGTTGGAATGACCGATCACGAAGACATATGGATACTCCGCGGCGTTGTCATGGTAATCGCGCGCGATTCGTTCAATCCGCGCCGCCGCGGATTGCGTGTCCACCAGCCGCGTCACGGGACGAGGGTGAAAATCGGCGGCGGTGAAGAATTCTGACGCCAGCTTGAAATTTCCGCTCGCGGCATCGGAGGCCTTCGGCTTCGCCGCATCCGCCGCTTGCTGAAGTTGAACCACTCTTGCCTGTTCAGCGCGATAAAGATGAGAGGTGATGAGGCTGATGACGAGCACCACCGCGAGCAGCGACACGATCAAATCAGTTCCGGGGCCGAACTGGTTCGTGTCATCACCGAGTGCATCCGTCAACCGTCGCATGATCTGAAAATCACCGGCGACGGGAAGTGATGAAGTTGCGGATCCCCTTCGCATCTCCCGAAGGCGACGGATCCAATCTATTGATGGCGTTGGCGAGGATGGCGACCGTGCGCGACAACTCCTGCAGGTCGCCGCGAAGCGACTGTTCGCGCGTGGCCATCTCCTGTAGGCGCCCGGTCATAGCCCGGATCGCGTTCGCGCTGTCGGCCGTCGAAGCGGCAATTTGCGCGGCAAGTTTCCTCGCTTGCTCGTCCGACGCCTGCGAGTGAACGTCGAGCGTATTCGTCAGCTGGTCGACGGCGCTGTTGAAATCGGTGAGCCGCGTGGCGATCTGACGTGTCGACACGCTGATCGAGTCAGACATCATCCGGCCCGCCTGGCCCATGCTCTCGTGCAATGTCGAGCCGAGCTCCTTGAGAGACACCGTGTCGTAGACGCTATGAACATCGTCGATGAAACGTTTTTGCGCATCACCGAGACTCTTCAGAAACTCCTCGAAGCCGGTCCGCGCCTCGGCGAGTCTCTCGATGCCGGATTGAATGGCTTCCGTCTGGTGTGCGATCTCGCGGCGGGTGCTCTCCTGGTGCCAGCCCGTGTCCGTCGTCTGCACCCGCACTCGTTCGGTCAGTTCCTGCATCGTCGAGGCGATCTGGCCGAACTCGGACATGAATTCGTCGCGGTTGAGCGAGTTGCGCGCGAGCGAGAGCATCGTCACGACCGCGCTCTCCATCAGCTTGAAATAGCGCTCGTGCCCTCGTCTCAACAGCAGCAGCAGCACGCCCACGAAGACCGCAACCTGCAAACCGGCGAGACTGGCGCTGAACGCGACGACGAGGCCGTCGAACATCCTCTGCACGAGGGCGCGGAAATCACCGTGGCCGGCACCGGCGGCCGTGACGGCGAGCAGTAGTCCGATGAACGTCCCGAGAATGCCCATCCACAGCGCGATCTTCTGAAGGTTCTGCAACCGGAAGATGTCTTCGAGCGGCTCTTCGCGATAGGGCTGCATCACGTTGACGCTCGACTCGAACCTGCGGTCTTTCGCCTCCTTGACGATGTGCTGGAACAACCGGATCATCGCCGGCGGCGGGTCGGCCGGATTCGTCGGCACGACGGCTTGTTCGAGTTGATCGAGATCGATCCGGCCGCGCTGGCCGGTCCGGATCTCTCGCAGTATCTCCGTTCCTTTGCGCTCGATCTCACTGACGATCGCAGTCTCGATCTGCACCTCCGCCAGTGCACGCACAGCAATCGCCGCGCTCCACACGCCGAGGGCGTGAACGAACAACAGCAGCGCGAGATCGACGCCGCTCGCGGCACCGTACGTGAACGGTGCGAGCAGACTGA
>DATFHJ010000464.1:0-40596 GCA_035248585.1 Thermoanaerobaculia bacterium | reverse complement strand
GTCGTTGCCGTGAGCGGTACGACTGCCGCGGGCGCCGTCGCGGTTGTCGACGTCGATGCGGTTTGCGCGACGGCGGCGGGCGCGCCTTTCTTGCGGGTGATCGCCCACACAGCGACGATGAGTCCGATCACGACCAAGGCGGCGATGGCGATCAGCGCCACCGGAGATTTCTTCGCCGGCTGCGGCTGCTCCCATGGCTCGATCACCGTCGGCGCCGCTGCCGCGACGGGCACGATGTGGCGACCGCTGCCCTCAGCGGTCGCGGTGCCGCTGAGGGCAGCGGCACCCACATGCGGCACAGGCGCGGGCGCGGGCACGGGCACGGGGATAGGGAACGAGTCCGAGATCTGCGTCACGGGCTCCGGCGCCGAGATGCGATGCATGTAGATCGCGAGGTCGGCGCTGGTCGGCGTCGGCTTGAAGCTGTAGAGGATGGCGTCCATGTCGCGGGCCATCTCGCCCGCGGTCTGATAGCGGTTCGCGGGATCTTTCTGCAGCGCCTTCACGACCACCGCATCGATCTGCGGCGTGACTTCATCGTTGTACTGCGACGGCGCGGTGACGCGCGCCTCGCGCACCTGCTCGAGGATCGAGAGCTCGTTGTCGCCGCTGAACAGCTTGCGGTTCGTCAGCATCTCGAACAGCACCGTGGCCAGCGCGAAGATGTCGGAGCGGCGGTCGATGGTGCGCCCCCAGGCCTGCTCCGGCGACATGTACTGCAGCTTGCCTTTCAGCGCGCCGGCCTGCGTGTGCGAGGCCTTCGAGGCCGCCTTGGCGATGCCGAAGTCGCACAGCTTGATGTCGCCGTCCTGCGAGACGAGCACGTTCTGCGGCGAGACGTCGCGATGCACGAGACCCATCTCGCGCTCGTCGAAGTCTTTCTTGCGATGCGCGTAATCGAGCGCGGAGGCGATCTTCGAGGCCACGAAGAGCGCGAGCTCGACGCCCATCGGATGATCGCGCTCTTCCCCCCGGCGCAGGATCGTCTTGAGGTCGTACCCATCGATGTACTCCATGGCGATGTAGTACGAGCTCTGAATTTTTCCGAGATCGTAGATGTGGATGATGTTGTTGTGGTTCAGCTGCGCGGCCAGCTTCGCTTCATCGATGAACATCTCGATGAAGTCCTGGTTGTCGGAGAGATGCGGAAGGATCTTCTTGATGGCGACGATCTTCTGGAATCCTTCTTCGCCGCGCTTGCGCGCCTTCCACACCTCGGCCATGCCGCCCGTGGCGATCTTCTCGATCAGCACGTACTGCCCGAACTTGATTCCGTCGACCGGTTCTTCTTCTTCGACGCGCGGCGGTTCGGGGACGAACACCGGCTGCGACACGGGGATCTTTTCTTCGGTGTAGGCCGCCATGCGCGCCGTGTTGAATCGCGGGTCGGGTGTGCCGGGAGGCGGAGGCGTCGGGGTGACGGGCCGGGGCACGCTGCCGGTCTGCGTTTTCGCGCGCGCCGTTTTCTCGAGACCCGACAGCGTGTCGGACAACATCTTGTCGAGATTGCCGGAGGTGCGCTTCGGGTCGGCGGCCGGCGCTTTCGCTTGTACGGGCGGCGGCGCGGGAGCTTGCGGCGGCGGCGCGGGGGCGGGTTTCGGCGGCGGCGTGACGACTTGCGTTTGCGGCTGCTGCGGCTGCTGCGGCCCCGTCACTTCCCGTTTCTTCTGCGGCCGCAGGCCGGAGAGCGTGTCGGCGAGCATCTTGTCGACGTCGTCGGTCGCTTTCGGTCTGCGGATGCTGCCGGTCGCCGGCTTGTCGTCGACGAGATCGCCGAAGAGATCATTGGAGGTGACGGTTGGGCGAACCGTGAATTCGTCGGTGAGCGTGGCGCCGGTGCGGATGCCGAGCATCTGCTGCACCTTGCCGAGGAACTCGCTCTCCGAGTACGGCTTCGGAAGGATGTCCGACGCGCCGACGCGCTGCGCGTCGCTCTTCGGGCTCTTGCCGTTGTAGCCGGAGACGGTGAGCAGGATCGGCGTCTCCTGCAGCGGCTTCCGCCCGCGGATCGCGCGAATGAGCTCGGTGGTGCTGATTTTCGGAACGACCGACGAGAGCACGATGAGCTTCGGCTGCTCGGAGTCGAGCACGCGAATCGCCTCTTCTCCGTCTTTCGCGAACGTCGGCGTAAACGGCTGTCCCGCCAACGCCTGCCGCACGCGGTCGGTGTACCGCGGTTCGTACTCGACGACAAGAATGTTTTCAGACATGAGTGTGGGACTCGGTTCGCTCGGGATTGAGGTTGACGATTTTGGCACAGAGTGAGGCGCAAAGGAAACGGAGGCGAAAGGGGAAGCGCCTCTTTGAAGAAGGCAGAAGGCAGAAGGCAGAAGTGAGAAGCGCGGCCACGGGCTCGTCACGGGCATGGCCACTCGCAACGTCATGCGCGCACGGTCCCGGAACGCAGAACGCAGAGCGCAGAACGTAGAGTGAGAAAACCGCCGCCCCCGTTACCCCTTCTCGGTTCTTCATTCTGCGCTCTGCGTTCTGCGTTCATCCCTTCTTCTTGAAGAAAGGCAGAAGGCAGAAGCGCGGCCACGGGCTCGTCACGGGCATGGCTACTCGCAACGTCGTGCGCGCACGGTCCCGGAACGCAGAACGCAGAGCGCAGAACGTAGAGTGAGAAAACCGCCGCCCCCGTTACCCCTTCTCAGTTCTTCATTCTGCGCTCTGCGTTCTGCGTTCATCCCTTCTTCCTTCTGCCTTCTGCCCTCGGCCTTCTGCCTTCCTCCACCACCCGACTTGCATTTGCCCTCAACCTTTCGCATACTAGCGCCGCACCTCGCGCGACGAATCATCGAGCGTTGGACATCCCGCCGGGCGTTGAGACTTGATCCTCCGCCCAGACGTCGTCGGTTCCCGGGACTCGCAGGTGAAAGCTCATTTTGGCAGTTGATTGAGTTCGAATGACACCAGAAGATCGCACTCCGCGTAAGCGGCGTCGTCGCAGACGCCGCGGGGGCAGCGGCGCACCGGGCCTGCCGGGCGCCGAAGGCAACGGCCCTTCACCAGGCAACGAAGCACTTCCGCCGCAGCAATACGGCGGTGGAGGAGGAGGCGCCGGCCGCAACAACCGGCGACGCCGGCGCAGCCGTAACGGCCGCGGTGGCCGCGACGACCGCGGCTACGCGCCGGAATCGACCGGCCCGCTGCCGCCGCTCCCGGACATCGAGCCGGGACAGCTCGTCCCCGCCAGCGGCGTCCTCTACATCAAGCCGAACGGCACCGGCATGCTCGTCAATCCGGCGAATCAATATCAGCCGGCGCCGGGCGACACGATCGTGCCTCGCTCGATGGTGGAGAAGCTCCACCTGCAGCAGGGCCTCCTCATCGGCGGCTCGGCGCGGCGCGCCGGCAACATCATGGAACTGGCCGGGCTGGAGACGATCGAAGGGATGGCGCTCGAGGAGTATCGCGAGTCGCGCCGCCCGTTCTCGGAGCTGATCTCGATCGATCCGAACGAACAGTTCAAGCTCGAGACCGAGCCGGAGCGTCTCACGACGCGCGTCCTCGATCTGCTCGCGCCGATCGGCAAAGGGCAGCGCTGTCTCATCGTCGCGCCGCCGAAAGCCGGCAAGACGACGCTCCTCAAAGACATCGCCCACGGCGTCAACCGCAATCACCCCGACGTCATCCTGTTCGTGCTGCTCGTCGATGAGCGCCCCGAGGAAGTCACGGACTTCCGGCGCTCCGTGGAGCAAGGCGAAGTGGTGGCGTCGAGCTCGGACGAGACCGCGGACAGCCACATTCATCTCGCGGAGATCGTCCTCGAGCGCGCGCGGCGTCTGGTCGAGATCAAGAAAGACGTCGTGATTCTTTGCGACTCCATCACGCGCATGTCACGCGCGTACAACAACGAGCAGCGAGGATCGGGAAAGATTCTTTCCGGGGGCATCGACGCGCGGACGATGGAAAAGCCGAGGCGCTTTTTCGGAGCGGCGCGGAACGCCGAGGATTGGGGATCGCTGACGATCATCGCCACGGCGCTGGTCGACACGGGATCGCGCATGGACGAAGTCATCTTTCAGGAGTTCAAGGGAACGGGCAACACGGAGATCGTGCTCGACCGCGGTTTGTTCGAGCGGCGCATCTTCCCGGCCATGAACATCGCCCAGACCGGCACGCGCAAGGAGGAGAAGCTCCTCCCGCCGACGGTGCTCCCGAAAGTGCACACGCTCCGCCGCGCGCTGGCCGGAACCGATCCGATGACGGCGATGAAAATGCTGCTGGAGCGGTTGCAGAAGTTCGCTACGAACGAGTCATTCTTGAAGAGCTTTTAGAGTGGAGCGGCGGGCTTCAGACCGCCGAATTTTCGGGCGGGCTGAAGCCCGCCGCTCCACTGGTTTTCCGAAGTTTCGATTCAAAAAACCGTTTCTTTACCGCACGCACGCAGTGCAGTAATGTAGCGGCCAGCAAAATCCGGTTAATCCGCAACCACCAATCGCAGGAGGATCTATGCTCGTTTCGCGTCGTCTTTTGTTTGTCGTCGCGCTCGCACTCGTTGCGTTCGCGCCGGCAATGGTCGCGCAGGTCACGACCGGCAGCCTCGCCGGAAACGTGACGGCGGCCGATGGCAGCGCGCTGCCGGGAGTGACGGTGGAAGCCATCCACGTCCCCACCGGTGCACGCTATGACACGGTGAGCGGCTCGGAAGGCCGTTACACCATCCCGAACGTTCGTGTCGGAGGCCCCTACACGATCTCGGCGAACCTCGAAGGCTTCAAGCCGACGACGGTCAACAACATTCAGGTGGCCCTCGGCACCGCGTCCGAGGTCGATCTGAAGATGACGCTCGCGGCGGTCACCGAGGCCATCACGGTGACGGCGACGGTCGATCCGATCATCAACCCGGAGCACACCGGGTCGACGTCTTCGGTGTCGACGGAGCAGATCGAGACCCTGCCGACGGTCAACCGTCAGATCCAGGATTTCGCGCGCACGAATCCGTACTTCACGACCAGCCTCACCGGCGACGGTACGTTCATGTTCGTCGCGGGCCGCAACAACCGCTACAACACGCTGCAGATCGACGGCGCCGTGAACAACGACCTGTTCGGTCTCTCCGCCGCGGGAACGCCGGGCGCCGGCTCGGGCATGCAGCCCGTCTCGCTCGACGCGATCCAGCAGATCCAGCTCGTCGTCTCGCCGTATGACGTCCGCCAGAGCGGATTCACCGGCGGCGGCGTGAATGCCGTCACCCGCTCCGGAACGAACGACTTCGAAGGATCGGTGTTCGGCACCAAGCGCGACCTCGACTACGTCGGCGAGAACGACACGCTGCCGGTCCTGGCCGCGTTCGATCAGACCCAGTACGGCGGCCGACTCGGCGGTCCGATCTGGAAGGACAAGCTGTTCTTCTTCTTCAGCGGTGAGACCAACAAGCGCGAGGAGCCGAACGGCACGCGCGCCTGCAACAGCACCGCCGACTGCGCGGCCGCGACGTCCGGCAATCTGGCCGGCATCTACCGCGGAACGCCCACCGCGTTCGAAGTGCAGGACTATCTCAAGAGCACCTACAACTACGAATCAGGCGGACTCGAAGACGTCATCTTCGACACGAAGAGCGACCTCTACTTCGGCCGCCTCGACGCGAACATCGCCTCGAAGCACAACCTGACCCTCCGCCACAACCACGTCGAGGGCTCGAACGTCAATACCCCCTCGAGCTTCACGCGCAACACGACACGCTTCTACTTTCCGAACAACGTCTACCTGCAGCCCAGCGAGACCGACTCCACGGTCCTGCAGGTCAACAGCGTCTTCAGCGCGAGCGCGTTCAACGAAGGCCGCGTCAGCGTGACCAAGGTCCGCGATCACCGCGACACGCCGGGCACGATCTTCCCGTCCATCGAGATCGGCGCCTCGGGCGGCGAGCGTAACGGCACGATCCAGACCGGCATCGAGCGCTTCTCCGGCGCGAACGTGCTGAACCAGGACGTCACCGAGTTCACCGACGACTTCACGTACACCCGCGGCAATCACACGATGGTCGTCGGTACGCACAACGAGTTTTTCGAGTTCTCGAACCTCTTCATCCAGGACTTCTACGGCTACTACCACTTCACGACGTTCGCGAACCTGCAGGCCGGCAATCCCGATATCTACCGCATCGGCTTTGCGACCGGCAGCGATCCGCGCCGTCCGACCGAGTTCAAGGCCGCGCAGTACAGCCTCTATGCGAGCGACCAGTGGCACCTGCCGCGCGGTCTGACGCTGACGATGGGCCTGCGCGCCGACAAGCCGAAGTTCAACACCACGCCGTCGAACAACCCGGCCGTGTTCGCGGTCACCGGCCACTCGACGGCCGAAGTTCCGGCCGAGAAGGTCACGTGGGAGCCGCGCGTCGGCTTCAACTGGGACATCTCCGGCACCTCGAAGCAGCAGCTGCGCGGCGGCGTCGGCGTGTTCCAGGGCCGCACGCCGTTCGTCTGGATCTCGAACAACTACGGCAACACCGGCATCGAGCAGATCCTGCGCATCTGCAGCGGCGCCTGCATCGGCACCAACAACATCAAATTCAATCCCGACCCGAACACGCAGGCGCGCCTGGACGGCGTCGCCGGCGTCGCGCAGGACATCGCGCTGTCGGATCCGGACTTCAAGTTCCCGCGCGTCCTCCGGGCCACCCTCGGCTATGACCGCGATCTCTTCTGGGGCATCCGCGGCACCGCCGAAGTGCTCTACTCCAAGACCCAGGAAGACGTCTTCTATCAGAACGTCGCCAAGGTGCGGAACGGCGTGAGCCCGCTCGACGGCCGCCCGCGCTACTCGACGATCGTTCCGCCGGCCGGCACCGGGGCGATCGCCAACGCCTACTACCTCACGAACACGAACAAGGGCCACGAGCGCACCGAGACGATTCAGCTGTCGAAGAACTTCCAGAACCTCACGCTGAGCGGCAACTACGCGCACTCGGACGCCGAGTCGGTCGGTGACTGGACCTCCAGCACCGCGGGCTCGAACTGGCAGTTCGGCTACGTGAACAAGGGCGACATCTTCACCGCCGAGACCTCGACCACGCAGTTCGAGATCGAGCATCGCTTCAACATCGCGGCGACGTACAACCTGTCCACCGGACCGTTCACCCACGCCTTCGGCCTGTACTACGTGGCGCAGTCCGGCCAGCCGTACTCGCTGCTGATGAACGGCGACCCGAACGGCGACGGCTCGCAGAACAACGACCTGCTGTTCGTTCCGGCCGCCAACAACCTGATCCTCTGCCCGACGACGTCGAACGGCGCGCCGACGGCGGCCTCTCCGTGCCGCACCAGCGCCGGCGCCAACCAGGCCGCGCTCGACCCCAACGTGTTCTACAGCTTCCTGCAGTCGGTCGGCCTCGACCCGACGAGCGGCGAGATCCTCGACCGCAACAACCTCCGCCAGCCGTGGACGCGCCGCCTCGACTTCCACTACGAGATCGGCCTCCCGCAGGTCCTCGGCGCGCGCGTGCTGCTGCAGGCTGACGTGCTGAACGTGCTCAACATCTTCGACAAGGAGCAGGGCATCCAGCGCTTCGTCACCAACAGCACGTACTTCCCGATCACCTACAGCGGCCAGGATCCGACGAGCGGCAAGCCCGTCTACCGCGAAGCGGCCGCCGATCGCCTCAAGCCGGGCACCCAGTTCTCCACCGCGAACCTCGCGTCGCGCTGGCAGGGCCGCCTCGGACTCCGCGTCAACTTCTAAATCAAACTCACCGCAGTCTCACGAAAAGCCGCCCGCAAGGGCGGCTTTTTTTGTTTCAATTTATCCCGCGCGCAGACGCGGGATCTTCGGACCCACCGCGAACGAACAACCGATCGACGTGAATCGGCCCACCGCGCTTCGTGGGATCCGATGATCCCGCGTCTGCGCGCGGGATAAACTAAGTGCCCGCAAGGGCGGCTTTTTTTGTAGAGTCACGCGCATGCGCAAGCTCGCTTTGTTGCTGCTCTTCGCCGCCGCGTGCACGACCACCAAGACGCAATCCCCACCCTGCAACGCCGGCCTCGCGCTCGTGAACGCAACCGTCTGGGTTCAGCAGGGCGCCGAGTATCGCGCGCTGGCGCTGGCCACGTACGACGCCGCGACGCGCGCGCTCGATACCGCGCTCGCGGATCCGTCGTGGAATGCGGAAGAAGGAACGAGCGATCCGTCCCAGCCGCCGGCAATCATCGTCGACTCCGACGACACGGTGTTCGACAACACGCCGTTCGAAGTGCGCGAGCTGAAGAAAGGCATCACGTACGACGAGAAGGATTGGACGCAGTGGGTGGCCGAGGCGAGCAGGGATGCGGTGCCGGGCGCGGCGCAGTTTCTGGCGCATGCGAAGAGCCGCGGCGTGACCGTGTTCTACATCACGAACCGCGACATTGGAGAAGAAGAGGGCACGCGCCAGCGCATCGCCAACCTCGGCTTCCCGCTCGAAGCGAACCTCGACACGATCCTCACCCGCGGCGAGCGCAAGGAATGGACGTCCGACAAGAGCAGCCGCCGCGAGTTCGTCGCGGCGCAATATCGCCTCCTCCTCCTCGCCGGCGATGACCTCAACGACTTCGCCAACGCCCGCGACCAAAGCATCGCCGACCGCTACAAGATCGTCGAGGACAAGCGCAGCTGGTGGAACACGAAGTGGTTCATGCTCCCGAACCCCATGTACGGCTCCTGGGAACGCCCCATCACCGGCGGCACCGGTACGCCGTGCGAGCAGTTGCAGAAGAAGGTGGATGCGTTGAGGCCGTGAGTCAGAATTTCTACCGCACCGCCCTCCTCCGCGGCGTCACCGGCATCGGGTCCGGCGTGGCGAGCGTGCGCAGCATCAGGCGGTCGCCGCCGAGCTCCGGGTGCCGCGTGGTGTAAATGACGAAGAGGCGTTGCGCGGCGGAGATCGCGGCCTCGGGAAGCATCGGATCGACTTCGATCGTGCCGGTCCGGCTTCCGTCGGCGGCGATGCGCGCGAAGAGGAGGCGCGAAGTGAGGCCGGATGACTCGGTAAAGTACACGGCGTCGCGTTGTGTGACGATCACGCGCGAGGCGGCGCCGGCCGGCGGCTGAAAGAAGACGCTCTCGGCATCGAGCAGCGACACCGCGCCGCGTGCGCGGAAGAGCCTCGACTGATGCGAGAAAAGAGTCCAGCCTCGCGCGACGGCGGGCGTGTGGGTGGACGGCTCGTCGACGATCGTGATCTGTGCGCCGCCCGGCGTGCCGGCGGCCGTGAGCGCGATCGAGAAGATGCCGCCGCGGACGGTGTTCGAGGAGGAGGCATGCCACGCGGCGGTGCAGCCCGTGGACTCGCAGGCGATCGCGGCGTGGTCGGCGGAGCCGGCCGGCGCGGGATTGATCGCGTTCGGCGCGGTGAGCACCGATCCGGCGGCGGAGATGGCGGCGGCGAGGACGGTGCTCTCGCTCGTCCAGACGCCGATGTATGCGGTGCCGCTCCAGGTCGCGGCGAACTGCGTCGCGCGCGTCACGCGTCCGAGGATGGTGGGCGCTGCGTCGAGGAGATAGCCGTCGACGCCGACGCGGCGCGCGAGCACGTCGCCGGACTGCGATTGCCAGAACACGATGAAATCGCGGCCGTTCGACGCAACGGCGGGCTGTGATTCTTCGAACGAATCGGCACCGATCTCAAGCACGCGACCGAGCTCCCCCGTCGGGCCGATGATCTCGCCGAAGACGCCGCCCTCGAGCCAGACCGCCAGCGAGTACACGCCGTTCGTGGCGATCGCCGGCTTGCTCTGATCGCGCGGAACGTTGAGGATCGCGGCGTCCCGCCGATCCACGCCCAGCGTCCGGAAGATCGTGGCGCTCGCGCGATGATCGTCCTGATCCTGGGCGATGACCATCGTCTCGGTTCCGTTCGAACCCACCGCGTAGACACGCTCTCCGTTCGTTTGAATGGTGATGCCCTGCGCATCGATGGGAGTGCCGTCCGCGGCGATGCGCATTCCGGCGACGTCGTGGATGCCCGCCGCGAAGAGGATGCGCTCCCAGATCATCGCGTATTCATGTCCGTTCCAGACGAGGAGCGGCTCCAATCCGACGGTACCCTCGAGCGTCTTCGGCGAACCGGTGGACATGTCGGCGCGGACGAGCGTCGCGCTCGCTCCGGCGCTGTTCGACTTGAGGATGACGGCGAGGTAGTCGCGGCCGTCGCTGCTGAGCACGACCTCGGCCGGGTTGGCGCCGCCGACGAAGGGGATGGGGAAGATGGAGCCGGCCACGCCGGCGGCGTCGATCGGTCTCGCGCGCACCTCGGTGCCGCCGATGCCGGGGATGGCGGCGACGAGGAAGCCGGTTCCATTCGAAGCCGCGACCGCCGATCCGTTCAAGCCGAAGTTGAGCAGCTGTTCCGCGATGACAGGAACGCCGTCGCCGTCGAGCAGGCGGTAGCGCAGACCGCCGGAGACGACGAGGAGACGGTGTCCGTTCCAGGCCACGTTCACGCGGCCGGTGGTCGCGACCTTGCGCGCCTCCGCATCGAGCAGCTGCCCCTCTCGCGAGACGCGCCGCACCATGATCCCGTCCACGGTGTTCCAGATGACGACGTAATGCGCCCCCGTCCATACCGCCGCACAGGAAGGCGTGGCAAAGCTGTTACTGATGTCGGCGACGCGGATGCTCGGTGCGTAGGCGGTGCCCGACGGCGAGATCCGCGTCGCGGCGACGAATCCGAGCGTTTCGGAGACGACCAAAAAGTCCGTGCCGTCGCTGCCGATTCCCGCCGCGCCGATCGGCCGCAGCACGCCGCCGTACGTCACCGGCGTGATCGGCTGATCGGGATGAAGCTGCGGAAGCGCCGCGTGGAGGGGAAGGACGCCGAGGAGAAGGGAAACCGCGAGGAGTGGGGAGCGCACGGCGCGCAGATTAACCCACTCCTCGCCAGGATTGTTAGACGCTCAACCGCGGCTGCTGCGTCGACGGCGACGGCGCATCGCCGGTCTCGGTCAGGAGCCGCGTCACGGGGATGGCGTGCGTGCCGTAGCCGTCGGTGATGTTCACGCTGCGCATCGGCTGCAGGCCGCCGCCGGACGAGAAGCCGGCGACGTAGTACGTCACGAGCATGTTCACCATTCCCGGCACCGTCTCCATCAGGTTGTAGCCCGCGGAGTCGGAGGTGAAGAAGATGTGCCATTGGCCGGTCGGGTAATAACAGGTCGCGATCAGGGCCAGCGCCTCGTCGCCCGGTCCGTCGTACGGGCGCGAAAGCGCGAGATAGCTGATCGCGCTGCCGCGCGAGAGTTGCGTCGTCGCCGTCGCTCCCACCGCATAGTCGGCCGATGCCGGCGTGGCCTCGACGTCGGTGCCGGGCCACGGCTCGATCGGCACCTGATGCGTGCCGAAGCCGTCGGTGATTGCGACCGTCGTCTCGCCCTGGAGCAGAATCGGCTGCGAGGTCGTGGCCGTGGCCGCGTAGTAGATCAGGAGGTTGTCGATGATGTTCGGCGTCTCCTGCAGCAGCGTCCACGCCAGCCCGTTCTGCCGCGCGAAGAAGATCCGCGAGACGCTGTTCCACAGATATCCGGACGCGAAGACATAAAGCACCGGCGGCGCTCCCGGCTGGAAGCTCCGCGCGTACGCCTTGTAGATGAGACCACCGGCTAAGCAGGGGAAGGGTTGATTCGCCAGCTGCTGTTGGGCCATGACTCCCTCCTTCTTTTCAGGACGGCAGTCATTCTATCCGCAAGTCAGACCACGGCGCCGACGAGATCGTACGGATGCGCGTCCGTGATCTCGACGCGCGCGAACGCGGGCAGATCCTGCGGCAGGAGGTCGATGCCGTCGTTGATGAGGAGGCGTCCGTCGATCTCGGGCGCCTGTCCGATCAGGCGGCCTTCCAGCAAGTGCTCGGTCTCTTCGCAGACGCCGGTGACGATGGCGTCGAAGGTCTTGCCGACGCGCGCTTCGTTGCGCGAGAGCGCGATCTTCTGCTGCAGCTCCATCAGCTTCACGCGGCGGCGCTCGGCGGTCTTGCGCGACGGCGTGTCGGTCATGCGCGCGGCGAGCGTCGAGTCTTCCTGCGAGTAGACGAACGCGCCCATGTTGTCGAACTGCGCCCACTCCACGAAGTCGTAGAGCTCTCCGAAGTCTTTCGGAGTCTCGCCGGGATGGCCGGTGATGAAGGTCGTGCGCAGCGTCATGTCGGGGACGATGGAGCGCATGCGCGCGATCATCTCGCGATACTCCTTCGGCGAGCCGGGACGGCGCATGCGGCCGAGGACGTTCGCGGAGACGTGCTGCAGCGGGATGTCGACGTACGGCGCGAAGCGCGGCTCGCGGGCCATGAGCTCGAAGAGCGACCAGTCGAGCGAGCCGGGATAGGCGTAGAGGAAACGGATCCAGCGGAAGCTGGTCTCGCGCAGCAGCGTCTCGACGAGCTGCGTGAGCCCGCTGGCGTAGCCGAGGTCTTCGCCGTAACGCGTCGTGTCCTGCGCGACGAGGTTCAGCTCTTTCACGCCGGCGCGCTCCAGCGACTGCGCTTCGCGCAGCAGCGACTCGATCGTGCGCGAGCGGAACTTGCCGCGCATCTGCGGGATCGCGCAGAACGTGCACGGGTTCGAACAGCCCTCGGAGACTTTGAGGTACGCGTGCGCGAGGCCCTGCGTCAGGACGCGCGGCAGGTCTTCGTACAGCCGCACCGACATCTTCCGCCGCACCGGCGCCGCGTCGTCGACGACCCCCGTGACCGCCTCGGTGATTTTCTCGAGGTGATCGAGTCCGACGAACGCATCAATCTCCGGAATCGACTCCTGCAGATCGGTGCGGTACTTCTGCACCATGCAGCCCGTCACGATCAAGCGCTCCACGCCGCGGCCCTTCTTCTCCGCGACTTCGAGGATCGTGTCGATCGACTCCTGCTTCGCCGCGTCGATGAAGCCGCAGGTGTTGACGATGACGACGTCGGCCTCTTCGAGATCATTCGTGAGGACGACGTTCGACTCCGCCTGCAACTGACCCAGCATGATCTCGGCATCGACGAGATTCTTCGGGCACCCGAGGGAGATCATCCCTACGCGCTTTTCGACCATGAGGAGAGGAGAACGCGAGCGCGGCGTAAGAACTTCCTGAAGCTGGAGTTGTCAGCAATTCGTAAGAAGATCCGGACGCGCCGGTGCGCCCGCGGAAGCGGCTGCTATCCTGCGCCCCGTGCAGGTCCTGGCCGCCATTCGCCGAAGTGAAGCGGCTCTGCTCACCGTGCTCGTCGTGGCGGCGCTCCTGCTCGCCATCGCCATGACCTGGCGCTCGATCCGCGCGGAGCGAAACCAGCGGCTGATCGCGGCGCGAGCCATCGGCAATTACTCCACGCTCATCGCCGAAGAATTGTCGAGGCGGACGGTGTTCGAGTACGAACAGTTTGGCTTTCGCCTGCTCCGGGAGCAGATCGCGTTGACGTGGCGGCAGGAGCACAGGGTGATTTCGGCCGCGGAGATCCGCGCCCTCGGCGATCCGAAGCTCACGTGCGCGCTGCCGCTCCTCGGAGAGACCTTCTCCGCGGATCTGCAGGCAGGAACGATCGACTCGACGCTGCCCCGGAATCTCCAGCGGGCGATTCTCGCCGGGTTGCCGGCGGCGCTGGCGGAGCGGCGCCAGCCCGCGTTTCGGATCTTGCGCCTGCCGGGCAACCACTGGATCGTGTACATGCCGAATCCAAACGATGACCGGCACGTCGCGGGATTTCTGGTCCGGAATGAAGGACTCACGGAGCTGGCCGCGCGCGCGCTGACGCGGCGGTCCCCGTTCCCGGGGATCCTGGCCCGGCAGCTCAACGAAAAGGATCTCTTCCTGCGCATCACGCATCCGGGCATCGAGATCGTGCGGACGCCCGGCGCCTTCCAGCCGCGTTACGGACGGCGCACGACTCTTCCGCGCAGCATCGGCCCGATCCTCGGCGGCGCGCTCGTCGAATGCTCGTTTTCCGCCAGAGCCGTTCCGATGCTCATCGCCGGCGGGATGCCGGCCGGTGATGAAGCGACTCCCATCGTCATGCTCGTGGCGACGATCTGCGTCCTCGGCGCGGTCGTCCTCGTCCTGCGCCGCGCGCGCGAGCTCGACCGGCTGCGTGCCGACTTCGTCGCCGGCGTGTCTCATGAGCTCCGGACGCCGCTGACGCAGATCCGCATGTTCGCGGAGACGCTGCTGCTGAGCCGCGTTCGTTCCGAGGCAGACCGGCAACGCTCGCTGCAAAACATCGCCCGGGAGACCACGCGGCTTTCGCACCTGGTGGACAACCTTCTTTCGTTCTCCCGCGGGGAGCGCGGCACGCTCCAGGTGGTCCGCACGAGACACGACGTCAGTGCCATCGTGTGCGACGCCGTGGCGGCATTCGCCTCCATCGCCACGCCGTCCCGCGCGAGATTTCATGTCGATGTCGCCGAATACTGCGTCGCCTCGGTCGACGAAGACGCATTGAAGCAGGTCGTCATCAATCTGCTCGACAACGCCTTGCGCTATGGCCCGCCGGGGCAAACGATCGACGTCTCTGTCGCGCCGCACGACGACTTCGTGCGGATCAGCGTGGAAGACGAAGGCCGCGGAATTCCGGCGGCCGAGCGCGAGCGCATCTGGATGAAGTTCTATCGGCTGGAGCGCGACCGCGAGACCAATCACACCGGAAGCGGAATCGGACTCGCCGTCGTCCGAGAGATCGTCGAGCGCCACGACGGCCGCTGCGCCGTCGAAGACGGAAGCCGCGGCGGCGCGCGATTCGTAATCGACATTCCGTGGGGGACAGCGCAGTGAACCGAACGATTCTGGTCATCGAAGACAACGAAGAGCTCGCATTCGGCCTGCAGACGAACCTGGAGATCGAGGGCTACGAGGTGCATGTCGCGGCCGACGGCAACTCCGGGCTCGAGGCCGCGCGGACGCTCCACCCTCACCTCCTCGTCCTCGACCTCATGCTGCCGGGGCCGGATGGGTTTCGCGTGCTGCGCAGCATTCGCGAGGAGGGTCTGCACGTTCCCGTGCTCATTCTCACCGCGCGTGCCGAGGAGGTCGACAAGGTGCGCGGCCTGAAATTGGGCGCCGACGACTACGTCACGAAGCCGTTCGGCATCCTCGAGTTTCTGGCGCGGGTGGAAGCGCTGCTGCGCAGGTCCGCGGCGCCGCTGGCGCGGCGGACGAGCCGTTTCGGCGAGATCGTGATCGACCGCGATGCCCGGGCCGTGTTTCGCCGCGGAGAGCGAGTGTCGTTGAAGCCGAAAGAATTCGACCTCCTCGTCGCGCTCTTCGACCGCGATGAGCGGGCGGTGTCGCGGCTCGAGCTCGTCCGGGACGTGTGGGGCTATTCGGACTCGGTCATTACGCGTACGGTCGACACGCACGTCGCCGAGCTCCGGCGCAAGCTCGAAGACGATCCCCGGATCCCGGCGCACATCCTCACCGTGCAGCGGTATGGCTACCGGCTGGTGCGCGAGGCCGATGACAAATTGCTGACAGACCGCTGACCGCGGGATAACTTCTCGCCCCGGCAGTGGGCCTAACCTGCAACGCATGTGGAGTGTTGTCGCCGCGCTGTGCGCCGTGGCGATGATGGAAGTGCTCGCGTCGCTGCTGATCCGCCGGGCTTTTCTGCGCGGCATCGGCCGCAGGCCGGATCGGGCGCAGGCGCTGGCCAGTCTGCACTCCAGGTCGATCCTCGTGCGCCACCTGGAAGCGATTCGCGACCGGATCGGGACGGACGCCCGCACCGCGCAGGCGATGATTGCAGAATTCAGTGAATTGCTGCGGCCCTTGTTACGGACTGCTCACGCCTCCGACGTGGCATTGCATGAAGAGCTGGCGATCGTCGCCCATGCCGTGGCCTTCGACGACCTCCGAAGAATTCATGGCCTCGAACTGGAGCTCGACATCGATCCGGTCGCGGCCGAAGCGCGCGTCCCGGTGCTCCTCGTACAAGCACTGATCTCGACCATTCTCACAAACAGCCTGGACGACGGCACCGCCAATTTGACGGTGCGCGCGCGTATCACCGGAGAATTCTTACGGATCGATGCATCGTACGAGCCCTGCATGGTGCGTCCGATCGATTCCCGCCCATTGCAGGAATGGCTCACGCTGTTGTTCGGGAAACGCGCGTCGGTTCATTTTTCGCAGCCGGAACGCACCTGCATTGGGCAAATGCAATTACCCTTCAGAACGAAAAGCCGAGACGCTCCAGGTTTCGGCGATAGGGCGCGGTCAGCTTCAGACGAGAGCCGTCTTTGAGGACGAGCACGAACGAGCGGCCGAACGCGGGAATGGCCTGAACGATGCGGTCGATATTGACGATCGTCGAGCGGTGAATGCGCGCGAAGCGCGTGGGATCGAGCCCCGACTCCAGCCGGTTCATCGTCTCCCGGATCATGTGCGTCTGTTTTCCCGCATGCACGCGCACGTAATTGCCCGCGGCCTCCATCCAGGAAACGTCGTCGCTCTTGAGGAACGTCACGCCGCCGGCCGTCCGGATGGTAATGCGCGGCGGCCACCGGGGGAACAGCGCCGGCCCGACACCGTATTGAAGCCGCGTGCGGTTCATGAGGACGAATTCCCGGGCGCGCTCGAGACTCTGCTCGAACCGCTCCGCTTTGAACGGCTTGACGAGGTAATCGACCGCGCGGGCCGAAAACGCCTGCACGGCATAAGACGAGTGCGCGGTCACGAAGATCACCGCCGGACGGCGGCGCCAATCGATGTTCTCCAATAATTCGAGCCCCGATCCGCCCGGCATTTCGACGTCGAGAAACAGGATGTCCGGCTGGACGGCGGCCAGCGCGTGCCGCGCGTCGTTGCCGTCGCGGCATTCCGCGGCAATCACGACGTCGTCCCGCCCGCCGACCAGTTCGCGAATCCGCCGCCTGCAGAGAGGCTCGTCATCCACGATCATCGCCCGCAGCAGCGGACGCGGTTCGGGCACCAGCTCGGCCATTGCGCTCATACGACTCCCGGTGATTGAGTGATGCGCCGCATTGTATGCGGCGCCATCCCGGAATTCCTGTCAAATAACAGTCAAACATGCCGATTCCCATTCGGTTGCTGACAAATTGCTGACTTTTCACTGCATGGCGCTCAGCTCCAGAATACGCCCAATGGATCTGACACCACGACTTGCAGGAGAACGCGAATATCCCGGTCTGCCTTGACATTGGATACTCGGTGCCACCGGTTGTTTGCGTCCGACCAGTAGAGCGACCACTCATCGCGAGCTTGTGAATAGCGAAACTTCGCCCTTATGACAGACGCCCATTCCTGGGGGTTCATGAATCCCGGGCGTTGCTCGACAAGCAACGCGGCACTTGATTCGAATTGATACAGATAACGAAGCGGATCCGCGCCGGGCGCTGAAGAGTGCTCCCGGCAGAACTCAGCGAGTGCGATCTCGGCTTGAGCACGGGCGTCTGATGTAATGGGCACGGCGAAGTGTAACCCTTCTGGATGCGATCGTTGAAATATGTGCGGAGTGGCACGTTCCAAACCGCTGGTGGGGTTGCATGGAGAGGTCAAGACACCCCATTCTCGAGAGACGCACGCATTCAAGCTGGATGCTTGCTTCGGCGCTTGCAAGAAGACGAGATGCCGGAGTCTCCCGCTTCGCGACTAATGCCAGCGATAGAGCCGAACTGCCATGAGCTTCGCTCAAGATCGATGCGGCAAACGATTCGCCACGTCAAGTCACGGTCATCCACCGTCGTGCCGATTACTCCAAACGTGAGCGGAGCGGCACGACCGAGAAGCCGACGGATATCAATCTCGAGCATCGTCCAATGATATCCGTTACTCACATAGCGGCTAGACCATTCTCGAAGCAGTTTCGAATCGCGTCGGATCACTCGCCATCGGCCTAACGCTTCGCGTTAAGCTGTGCGGCCGGGCCTACGTGTCGAAGCCGACGCGGCACGCCGCTCGCCGCCATTGCGCCTGACGCGCTGCGGGGCGGCGTGCCGCCGTGTTTCTAGTGAGTTGACGAGCCGGCTCGGCCGGCGGGCCGAAGCCGGGCCGCATCAGCTTCTACGCGGAGTTAGCCCGCCGATTTTGGAGGCCTCTGATGGCGCGCCGTGCTCAGACAGGAATTGGCGCAGTGCGGCGTTCACTGCTTCGGAATTCCTGAATATCTCTGCTATGTCGGGGTCGAGCAATACCATATTTGTGCCTTGGCGATATCGTTCGTAGTACTTGCCTCTGACGCCTCCGCGCAGATCATACTCGGGTCTCATTTCATCATCATCAGGATTGTCAGTCGCCTTGTTCATAAACTCTACGCTCGGCGTTCGTTGTGGGTCTCGCATTAATGATTCGGAAGAAGTCCTCGTCTTCTTCTGTGTGTGCCACGATTAACAGGCGACGGTTGCCGAGTATCCGGTCGTGAGAAAGCGGCTTTCCTCAAAAGAATGATCAGGATCTGGAAGGGTCCACATTAGCGGATCATCAAAGATCGTTACGGCTTCGGCAAATGATACGCCGTGCTTTGCTTGATTGCTGAGATCCTTGCGTGGGGTCCCACGAGAACTTCACCAGCTACCAACGGTACCACAGCCGAAGCGCTGGATGCATAAACCGCTGCATCAGTGGCGTTTAGGGTCTGTACCGCTTACCTAAAACGCGACGTGCGAGTGTTTCTGCTCCTGATCAATAAACTTCGGCTCGCACGCGACTGCACCCTCGGCTCGGTTGGTCTACTTTCGCCGCGTCACAATTGCCCGCCTTCGTCCGCCGATACTCATACGTCTCCCCCGCCGCCTCCGTCAGTTGCAGGTGGCCGTCCGCGTATTGAAAGGGCCAGGTGGTTTCCGCGGAGCTCCGCGAGAAGACGATCCGATCGTGGTCCACGCGATATTCGCCGCGCTCACGGATTCGGACGAGCCACGAGGAGATTTTCAGACTGTACCGGCAGTCGCAGTCGAGTGTGATCGTCACGGCGGCGCGGCCGAGCTGAGAGCCGCGGCGGCTCTGCCATTCCCCGGCAAGCTCGGGGCGCGGCTGGCAGGTTCCGTGGTCGCTCTGGAAGGATGAGGAACTGGAAGAGACGCACGAGGCGCAAGCGAGAAGACTGACGATCAATGCGATGCGAACCATAACCTCACACAATGGAGCCGCGGTATTGCGACGGCGTCAGCCCGACGGCCTGCGAGAAGGCCCGCGCGAAATGACTGCGGTCACAATAGCCGAGGCTCAGAGCAATCTCCAGAATACTCAAAGACGTCGTACGCAGAAGCATTTTCGCGCGCCCCGCGCGAAGTTGCGACCAATACTCCGTCACGGAGAAGCCGGTCTCGAGACGAAAATGCCGCACGTAGGTGCGCGTCGACATGTGATTGCAGGCGGCAAGCTGCGCGACGGTCACGCCCCCGGGATTCTCGTCAAAGACCGCTTCCAGCTGACAGGCCAGCAACGACTTCGCGTCCGCACCGCGGACGGCGGTCATGCGATCGAGCTCCGCCAACAGAAGAAACACCGCGCCGTCGACGGCCATCGGCGCGGCGCGGTCGCCATCGCGGAGCTCGCGCCGGAGGCGAAGGAACAGCGGCCGCAGCGTCGCGTCACGAAAACGGCATCGTCGCTCCGCGAGCTCCTGCACCGTCCGCGCGGCCTCGCTGCTGACGCCTTCGATCACAATGGAGCGCGCGTCGCCGGGCAACGCGAATTCGAGCCATGGCAGCGCGTGCGCATGCAGAGTCTCGGCATGCGCAATTACCTCGCTCACGCAAAAATGGGGCGTGGTGATCGTGACGGCAACGTCGCCGCAGCTGGTCATGGGCTTCGAAAGACGAGGTCCGCCGAGGAAAACTCCTCGGCGGACGATCAAAACATCAGAACGTCAGGCGCGCGCCGATCCGGAAGACGCGGGGCGACTGATATTCACGAATACGATTGGCCACCGAACGGCGGGCGGCCTCGCGAGCGAGGTCCGCATTGCGCTGCAATACGACGCGATTGTTCGTCACGTTGAATGCATCGGCGGACAATTCGAGACCGACGCCGCGGAAGCGGAAATCCTTGGCCAGGCGAAGGTCGACCGAGTACGGATTGTCGAGACGATGATCCGTCGGGTTGTCCGTCACCAGCAGCTGCCGGCGAACTCCGGACACCGGCAGAGTCGGCGTCTCATGGACGTACAGGATCGGATAGCCCTGGCGCATGGTGAAGTTCAGACCGAAATTCGCCTCGAGCATCGGGATCTGATAGACCGCGGACGCGTTGACGGCCCACTCGGAATTGATCCACACGGCGCCTTTCGCGCCGGAAATCGTTCCCGAGCCCTGCACGACGTCGGCACCGTCGCAAACGCTGCAGCCACTGGCCGTGCGCCGTTGCGTCGGATCGATGACCGACTCGGGCCCGACGCTCTGGTTCCAGTCATTCCATGAGAAATTACCGCGGAGCATCCAGCGGTTGGCCATGCGCTTGACCAGCGAGAGCTCGAGGCCGTTGTATTCCTGGCTGTAATCGGGACGGTTCTGCAGGACCGAGTAAATCGGAATCCCGACATCGGCCTTCACGTCATAGTACGGCAGCGTGTAGGGATCGACTTCGAATACGGTATCGGGACGGGTCAGGGTACCGATCTGCTCATAATCGGCGGTCGTGTACCAGTCGCCCTGCCCCGGAGTCTTCTCCGCGCGGAACCAGAGGAAGTTGTCGAGATCGCGGTGGGTGTAATTGAGGCCGACGACAAAATCGCGCACGAGCTCGTGCTCGAAGCCGAGGATGTACTCGTTGGTGGTCGGCGCCGTGACGCTCGGATCGACGCGTGTGACTTTGGCCGCCAGGCTCGGGTTGGCAGGATCGAAGCCCACCGGACCGAGAGGATGGCCGCCCGAGTACGAGTAGAGGATCTCGCCGGGCTCGATGAGATCGTTGGCATTCAGATCGACGGTGTACCAGTAGGCCGCCTGATATTGACCGAAGATTGCACCCGAATATCCGGCGGAATTCGAGCCCATTTGAGCGACGTAGCGATTGTAGGCCGCGCGCAGCAAGGTCTTCTTTTCCGCGCCGAGCGCGTAGGTCAACCCGATGCGCGGAGAAATGTCATCCCACTCCATCGTGTCGATGTCGCTGCCGCGGACCGACAATCCCGGAAGCAGCGGCGTCCCGTCCGGCAGGGTCGCCAGCGGGTTGCCCGGCGTGGATTGATCGCCGGCCTCGCCCTTCTGATTGTCAAACCGCAAACCGGCCTGCAGCGTGAGATTTCCCCACAGCATCGTGTCACCGACATAAATGTCGTTGTACGTGTACTCATAGTTGTAGGGACCGAAGGTGAAGAAGCCGGTGAGACCGAAGCCCTTGCAACGGCCGAATAACGTCGGAGTCGTCAACGTGCAGCGCGGCGCGTTCGCCGGCGCGACACTGGAGAAATCGGTGATGAGCTGGTTGTTCGGATAGAAGGTGACGCCCTTGGCTCCGGCGGAGCGATACCCGAAGCCGAACTTCAATTCGTGCGAGAACGCGCCCGTATTGAAGAACGCGGAGCCGTCGAGCCGGGTCTGGTCCTGCGGACGCTCGCCCTGCGTGGACAGGAAATTGTTCCGGCTGATGCCGGTCAACCAATCGACCGTCCACGACTTTTCCTGATGTGCCGTGGCGCAATCGAGGTCTTTGCAGTCCGCGCCTGCGTTGGCCCAAAGGCCGAACCCGCCGTTCACGTGAGAGAGCAACCCGGTCAAATAGAAATTCGAGGAGAAGATGTGCGTGTCTTCGATCTTGTACGTGCCCTTCGGACCGAAGCCGCCCTGGTTCCAGGTCGTCTCCGGCGGGCGGGTCGGGCCGGCATTACGGCCGAACTTTTCTTTCCCGCTGTCCGTATAGAACGCGGTGGCGCTGTTGTTCCGCGTGATCTGCGCGTTCAGCTTGAGATTGAGGGTCTCGAGCGTCGTCTTGTCGGTGTAACGGACGTCGGGGTCCGCACCGGGAGGAAGAACGGCGGGATCCGATTGTGCGACGAAAAGGTCGATCTGCTGATCGGCATACGAGCCCCACAGCCAGAGGCGGTCGCGGATGATCGGTCCGCCGACTTCAAGGCCCATCTCGCGGTTCTGATCGATTTCGTTCGCCTTGATGAGATACGGCGTGTTCGACGGGTTCCGGCTGGGATCTTCGCCGCGCGCTTCCGGGGTCGGCTCGGCTTCGGCCTGCCAGGCGCCGTCGACGAGATAATAACGAGCGGAGCCGCTGAGGTCATTCGTGCCGCGCTTGGTGACCATGTTGATCTGGGCACCCGGCGTCTGCACCCGAGGATCCGTGCCGCCGGTCGCCACCTGGATTTCCTCGAAGCTGCCGAAGTCGTAATAGCCGGCCGACGAACCGGTGGCAATCATGTCGGTGGTATTGACGCCGTCGACACTGTAGGTGGCCTGATCGCCGGCGGCGCCTTTCGACACGAACTGCGACTGCTGGCCGGACTCATTGCCGCCGACGTTGATACGGTCCATGAGCACGCCCGGCACCTGCTGCAGGATGACCCACGGATCGCGTGCCGACGGAACCTGTTCGAGCTCCACCTCCGTCACCGTCGCACCCGTTCCCGTGCGTCGCGTATCCAGCAGCGGGGCCTCGGCCGTGACCGTAATGGTCTGCGACACCGACGGATTCAGGTTCATGGAGACCTCGGAGTTGCGTCCGATGTTCACCGAAACGCCGGAACGCGTCGCCGTGCCGTAGCCCGCCAGCTCCGCTTTGAGTGCGTACTGCCCGGGAGAGAGGTTGAGAAACCGGAAATCGCCCTGCGCATCCGTAATGAACGTCTGCGGGGCGCCGACTCCGGTGAGGGTGATGGTGACGCCGGGAAGCGCCGAGCCGTCATTGGCGACGACTTTGCCGAAGATATTGCCGGACTGCAGCTGTGCATACGCCGCGGTCACCGACAGCAACAACAGAATGAGGAAAACGAAACGAGTAGTCGAGGGTCTTCGATTCATAAATCTCCTTTCTTGATCTACGACCTGAGGTCACTGCAATGGCGGTCGCGGCGTGGGCCGCACCGCGCAATTCGATCAATCGAAATCACTTACGGCGCGGTAGTGGAAGATTGCGAAATGGTTGAAATTCGAGGCGGCGAAATTCCGGGTTCGATGCATTGAATTTCGCGCAATTTCATGACAATGAACCGGAACGCGGCGGAAATTCGCGGCGACACAATCGCCGTATGAATGAAAAATCGCGACAAAGAGAACATTTGCGCCACGATCAGCTATGCACGCGCCGATAATCGGCGGGCGACATCCCGGCATAGCGCGCAAATACACGAGCGAAATGCCCGCGATCGGTGAATCCCACTTCCGTACAGATTTCCCGCACGGATTTGGGCGTCTTCCGCAGCAGTTCCTTGGCCCGCTCCACCCGCAGGCGGCGTTGATAGGCCGCGAACGTGGTGCCGGTCTCCTCCTTGAACGCGCGTGCGAAGGCGTACACGGACATCCCGCTGACTCGCGCGAGCTCGGCGATGCTGAGGGTCTCGTCACCGGCACTGTGCAGTAAGCGCAGCGACCGGCCCAGCCGGCCGGGCGACTGGGTTTCGGAGAACATGCGATGCAATTCCGCAAGGAGGGTGAAAATGGCTCCGTCGAGCGCCAGGCGCGCGGAAGAATCGGCCCGGCGCGCCTCGCACCAGACGTTCCGCAAAAGAGGCTTCAACGCGGAACGGCGTAAATGGCGGTTGCTTCCCAACAGCGAGCCGATTTCCACCGACGGCGCCTGCGGCCGCGGCGTCACGACGACACAGCGCGTCTCCTGCCGGCATTCCAGTACGCGCTCTTCATTGACGCCGATGATCCATACGGTGCTGTCGTCGCCATACAGCCGCTCCGCGCTCGCGGCAACGAATTCTCCGGAAACGGCGAACGCCAGCAGCGGCGTCCCGCGGCCGCGGAGCTTCACCTTCATGCCCGGCGCATAAAGAACCTCGATCAAAATGAAATGCGTTGTAGAGAGTGTGGTGATGATTTCGCCGTCATTGACGGGATTTTCTGGAGGGATCATCGCGCTGCCGATTGTGAGGCAGCGAAATGGGGTCAAATAACCTTCTGACTGATCGCTGACATCCCGTTGACAAGTACAGGATTTCTAATCGAGCTCCGCGTACGGCAGCGTGAGAATCGCCCGCGCGGAATGTTCCGTGCGATAGAGCTGGAGCTGCGCGCGCGTGCCGTGTACGGCTTCGAGGCGATCGCGTACGGTACTGAGACCGATGCCGAATGATTCATGCGGGGGCCGGGACGCGGCACCGCCATCCCCTGCTTCGTTCGACACCGCGACGCAGAGCTGGCTCCTGATGCGAAAGGCCTCAATGGTCGCGACGCACGACTCGTGCGCCGACAGTCCATGCCGGATGGCATTCTCCACGAGCGGCTGCAAACACATGCGCGGCACGGCGGCGTGGAGCACATCGGGGCGGAGATTCCAATGCACGACGAGACGGTCCGAAAAGCGGACCTCCTCGATCTCCGCGTAATTCCGGACGAACGCTGCTTCGTCGCAGAGGCGAATCACCGGCATCGCCGGCTCGGAGAAGCCTTCGCGAACCAGCTCCGTGAGGCGGGCGGTCATTCGCGCCGCACTGTCCGGATCGTCGCTCACCAGGGCAGCGATGGAATGGAGGGCATTGAACACGAAATGCGGACGGATTCGCGTGTCCGCGTTGCGGAGCAATGCCGTCCGCCGGCGGCGCCGGCGAATCGCCGGCAGGATCAGGAACACTACGAGGAGCGTGTCCAGCACCGAGAGAAAAACGACGGCCGCCGCAAACGTCATCCGCGCCGCATTCTAAGGGCCCGGCAATCGGCCGCGGTCACGATCCTGAAGACTTGAGCACCACCACCGTCTGATCCGCCGCCGCGACGTCGCCGTAGAACTTGCGGAGGATCGGATAGTCCTGCGGCGCGACGGCGATCGTCTTCACCGTCATCGTCCGCTCGAATTTCACGGACGCGTCTTTCTGGGTCCAGCCGGCGACGTAATACGACGCGCCGGAGTCGACGGTGACGGGTTTGGGGAGGCTCTCGATCGCGAAGCCGGCGGGCAACTTCAGCGTGACGGCATCCTGCACCTGGTGCTGAAAGTCGTAGTAGACGGCGTATTTGCGCTTCTCGGCGGAGAAGGGATTTCGTTCCGCGAGGGCGAAGATCGAGAGCGGCAGGAGCGTGCGCGAGCCGGTCGTGGAGCCGGTGTTCGGGAGCTCGACGGCGAACGTCGCCACGAGCGGCTCCTCCGTGGCGTCGAGGAACGAGAGCGTCTGCAGTTTCACGATCGAGCCGGACGGCAGGAGCTCCTTCACCTCGTCCTCGATGCGCTTCCTGTTCGCGGCCTCGTCTTCGTTGCGCGACTCGAGGCGGCGCTGCAGCGCTTCCTGTCCGCGCCAGGAGATCGTCACGCTGCCTTTCAGCACGCCGTCGACGAGCTGCAGCTCGGCGCTGCGCGACGTCACGGCGTTGCCGAACGGCTGATCGGGCGTCATCAGCCAGGTGCCGCTCCCCTTCAACTTGATGCGGAGGCCCGGGACGTTCGTGTTTTCCCACGGCAGGAGACCGAGTCGATTCTGGGGTGTGCCGGGATCGAGGAAGCGCTCCGCGCCGTCGAGCTTCACGATCACGATCTCGCTCGTCAGCTGATCGGCGTCGGGCAGCGCGCGCGAAAGGAACGACTCGTCGCGCGAGGAGACGAGCATCATGTCGGCTTCGAATCCGGCGGCGCGCGCGAGCCCGGCGAAGAGGCGGTTCAGATCGATGCGATCGCCGTAGCCGCTGCGCAGCACGTCCTCGATGTCGTCCGCGTCGCGCAGCTTCTCTTTCTTCTCTTCCTGCGCCGTTTTGTTGTTCTCATACGTGAGATTGCGCAGCTGCTGCACGCGCGTGTAGAGCCGCTGGAGCTTCTCGCGCGGCGACTCCGCGCCCGCCGTGAGCTCGGCCGCGGCCTTGCGGATGCCGGCGCGGTTGCCGATGAATTCCTCGACCAGCTTGCCGTAGTTGATCCCGAACATCATCCAGTAGTCGGAGGCGCTGCCGCTCGTGTAGAAAAACTCGAGCCGCGGCTTCAGCTCCAGCTCGGGCGGCGACATCGGCTCTTCCTCGAACGGCGGGACGTTCTCGATCTCGAACTCGTAGCGGTCCTTGAGATTCTTCGGCGACTGGTCGGGCGGCAGCCCTTTCGTCAGGCAGATGCTGGAGATGCCTTTGCGATACGGGCGGATCCAGAAGCGCGCCTTCGCGATCGGGATCTCGCGCTGCAGCATCCAGCGGTTCGTCTTCAGCTGCGACGACGGCCAGTCGACCGTATAGCGGTACTCGAGGATCGAGCCCGGCTGCACGTCGGGCAGCGTGAAGCTCTTCTGCATCAACCGGCGCCCGCCGCGGCGCAGCAGCACTTTCTCGTAGACCTTGCCGTTGAAGTCGGTGATCGCGCCGCTCGGCGAGATCGTGCGCGCGCGAATCTCGCGCACGTTCTGGATGCGCGGAATCGAGATCAGCTCGACGTCGCCGTATTTTTTCCCTTCTTCCTTGAGGACCTTGATGCGCCGGTACTCGGTGGCGTGCGACTCCTCGTCATCGTGGCGCACGCTCCACTCCAGCAGCACCGCCGGCGCGCCCGGCGCCCACGGCACGTCCTTCATCGCCAGCTCTTCCGGCGTGGCGGGATGAAAGGCGTCCGCGGCAAACAGTGGCAGCGACAGCAGCAGCAGCGCGAAGAGATGCTTCATTTGAAGATCGCGCTCGCGCGCTCGTCCGACAGCACCTGGGCGAAGACTTTGTTCAGCTCCGGCAGCGCGTCGCGTCCGACGAACCACGTCTGCAGCGCGTACTGCCGCTTGTAGCGCAGCGTGCCGTCCTTGAACTCCGACTTGCTCGTGTACTGCACCGACGGCGTCTTCACGTCGACCGGCGACGGCAGCTCATCGACCTTCAACGGCTCGGGCACGACGATCTCGATGTCATCCGTCTGCACCGAAGGTCCCTCGGTGACATATCCGTACTGGCGATCGGCGAGCGCGACCTGCTGCTCGGACTTCTGGCCGAGGACCCGAGGGCGGATGAGCACCATCTCGCCGACGCGCGTCGCGTACGACGGCGCGATGAGCGTGTAGCGCGTCACGAGATCGGCCTCGGGATCGTCCACGTTCTCGATGGCCAAGCCGGCGAGTGTGGAGCGCGCGACATGCGCGGCGAGCGCCGACTCGACGTAGCGCGTCCGCTCGCTGGCCGTCATCGCCTGCAGCTCGTCGCGCATCTCCGCGGCGATGCGGCCGGTGCGCACTTCCTCGACCTGGCCCTTCAGCGTTCCATCCGGCGCGAGCTGCAGCTTCGCCGTGCGGCGCAGCTGATTCGCCTGCGGCGCGTGCGCGGGCAGCGCGATCAACTCGCCGCCGTCGCCGAGGACCAGCAGCCCGCGGCTGTCCTGCAGGTACGACGGCAGGTGCCCGAACGGCGTGGTCGTGCTCGTCGGATCGAAGAGCAGCAGCTTGCCGGCTTTCGGGTGATCGATGAGTGCGAGCAGTGGGGAATTCGTCTGCGGGACGCGGATGGCGAGGATGACGTGATTGAACGCGTACATCGTCGGCAGCTCGGGATCGACGACGCCGCGGCGCGAGTGGACGAGGACGTAGTACGAGTCGATGCCGATCTCGCGCAGCATCGTGCGCAGCAGCGTCGCCTTGTCTTTGCAGTCGCCGTAGCGGTTCGTGAAGATCTCGCCGGCGGGGTGCGGCTGATAGCCGCCGATGCCGATCTCGATGGCGACGTAGCGGACGTCGCGCTGCGCGAAGCGCGCGAGCGCGCGGACGGAGTCGAGTGTCGCCGCGCCGTTCGTCAGCTCGCGCACTTTCGTCTGCAGCGCGGGCGTGGCGGCGTCGCGCGTCGACGCGAGGCCGGCGAAGAATTGCGCGATGTCGCTCCAGCTCTGCGGACCCTGCGGCGCGTTGGGACGGATCAGGCGGACGGCCATGCGTCCGGCGAGCGCCATCGTGTGCGGCATCTTCGGCTCGTCGGCGATCGGAGGGACGTCGCGCAGCTCCCACGCCGCGACGTTCGCGGAGGCCATCGGCTCGACGGGCGCATGATGCGACCAGCGCGCGTCGTAGCTCCATCCCGGCGCGAGCGTGAGGCGGAAGCGCGACAGCGCGACCGGCAGGTCATCCTGAAAATGCCAGAGCGTCTGCATCATGTACGGCCGCTCGCGCTGCTCGTACTCGTACGCGACGACGCTGCCGATGTCGGCGGGAAGGCGCAGCATCTTCACGCGGTCGTCGGAGTAGAGCTCGCCGGAGTACGGCGTCATCTCGACGGCGTCGCGCTCCTTGAGCTCGTACTGCGTCCCGTTCGCGGCGATGCTCCAGCCGCGGAGATGGAGCAGCTTGGTGTCGCGGTCGAACGGCACCGCCGCGAAGCCGTAGTCGCGGCCGGCGGCGGTGAGGATCTTCGTCACCTTCCGCTGGCGCGTCGTGATCGTGCCGTCCGCCTGCACGATGACCTCGGCTTCCTCGAGGAGGACGGCGGCTTTGGCGTCCTTCGCGATGGGGACTTTGGTCGCGGCGGCGGAGAGGACCCACGCGGGCGGAGCGCCCGCGAACAGGACGGGTGATAGGACGAGGGATAGGGCGAACAGGACGTTGCGGGTCATGGGGCTTTCTGCGTCAGCACGAGCGGCTTCTGATCCGCGGTGGTGACGGCGCTGAAGAAGTTGCGGACGGAGTTGTAGTACTTTTTCTCGATGAGCAGCGCGTCGATGTTCAGCGCGCGGCGGTAGGTCAGCTCGCTGCCGTTCACGTTCACTTCATTGTCGTACTTGAACGGCCCGGCGTCGACTTTCGCGGGCGGCGGCGCGGTGGCGACCGCGAGTCCGTCCGGCATCGTCAGCTTCACTTCGTCTTCGACGCGATAGGCGTACGGAAAGTACAGCGGATTGGTGCGCGTCGCCGCCGCGAGCGGATTCGCCTGCGCGGCCGAGAACACGGCCAGCGGCACGAGGACGCGGCTGCCCGCCCGCGAGGCGATCGGCAGCGAGACTTCGAACGTCGCCGTCAGCGGCTCGGCAAACGTGCTGAGGCCCGCGAACGAGACGGCTTTCACCGTCGCGCCGTCGGCGAACCATCCTTTCACTTCGTCTTCGAATGCTTTCCTGCGCGCCGCTTCATCGTCGCCGGCATTGCGCACGCGGCGCGTGAGCGCTTCCTGGCCGTGGAACGTCACGGTCATCGTTCCCTCGAGCGTATCTCCATTCAGCTTGAGGGCGGCCGTCCGTTTCGTCAGCGCCTCGGCCGGCGGATGGCCCGGGATCTCGATCCACTTCACGTCGTCGCGCGCGATCTGGAACGCCGGCACGCTCGTCTTCTCCCACGACACCGTGCCGAACGGCGCGTGCGGCGTGCCGGGATCGAGATAGAGCGGCTTGCCGTCGAGGGTGACGACCGCCATCTCACCGCTGACCTGCTGCGCGTCGGGGATCTCGCGCGAGAAGAACGAGGTGTCGCGCGCGGCCACGCGGACGACGTCGGCCGGCAGTCCCGCGCCGCGGGCCATGGCCACGAAGAGGCGGTTGATCTCGTCGCGGAAGCCGGCCTGCTTGCGCAGCACTTCATCGACGCCGCGGCTCTCCGTGATGTCCTCTTTCTTCACTTCCTGATTGCTCTTCTCCGACTCGAAGCTGTAGTTGCGCATCGACTGCGCCTTCGCGTAGAGGCGCTTCAGCTTCTCGAGCGGATCCTGGACTCCGGCGGTGAGTTGCTGGCCCATCGTGCGCGCGCTCTGGGATTTGCCGAGGAACGCCTCGATCTGTTTGCGCTGCACCGCGGTCTCGCTGTCCCAGAACTTCGCCGGCTCGACGCGGCTGCGCGTGTAATAGAACTTCACGTGCGCGGTCATGGCCTCGTCCGGCGGCGAGAACGGCTCGTGCGGCACCGGGGCCATGTTCGCGAGCTCGAGCTCGTAGCCGCCGCTCGCCTGCTCCGGCTTTTTTCCCTGCGGGAGACCGACGTAGATGAAGAAGGTCGAGAAGTCGTTCGAGTAGGTCGCCGAGTACGGCTTGAGCGACAGCTTCAGATGCGCCACCGGGATGTCGCGCTGCAGGATCCAGAGCGTGTCGAAGAGCATGTTCTCCGCCCACCGGCGCTGGTAGCGATACTCGAGGATGCTGCCCGGCTGGACGTCGGCGAGGCTGAACGTCTTCGCCCGCAATGCGCGCCCGCCGGCTTTGTAGATGATCTTGTCGTAGACCTTGCCGTTGAACGGCACGACCGTGCCGTCGGGACGGATCGTGCGCGCGGCGATGTCGCCGATGCGGCCGTAGACGGGATAGGTCGGGACGTACGGGATCTCGACGTCGCCGTATTTCTTCCCTTCGTCGGTGAAGATCTTGACGCGCACGTATTCGGTGCTGGAGGAGGTGTTGTCGTCGTCGACCTCGACCCAGTCGAGCACCGCCGCCGCGGAGCCGGGCGCCGAGGGAAGGCTCGTCATCGCCAGCTCCTCCGGCGTCGCCGCGCGGAAGTCCTGCGATTTCGAGAAGCCGCCGGCGAATGCGGCGGAGGACAGGAATAGACAAAGAACGAGCGCGAAACGTCGTGACATGGGGATCCTTTGTTAGGCCGTGATTGGACTGTGCGCGCTAGAGTGCCACAAATTTCCAGATCTCGCTCGCCGCGCCGCTGGCGAGCACGTGTTTGCGTAAGGCGTGGTTCAGGACGACGGAGTCGAGAAGGACCAACTCGTCATCTTCGGCCGGCTCCTGCAGCGCGCCGTCGAGCGCGCGTACGACTTCTTCGACCGTGCGGTCGTGCAGCGAAGCGATCGTGTCCGAGACGGGCTTGGCGGGATTGACTTCGTGGGCGATGGCGAGCGCGTTGCCGCGCAGAATGAAGATCGCGCACCCCTGCGCGCGCAGCCATTCCAGCGCGGCGGTGAGCGTGGCCACATGCCAGTTCCGATGACGCCGATAGAGCTTCGCAATCGCCCGATTCCGCTCGCCTTGCGGCTTGTAGACGTTCGGCTGCACTTCCCAGATCAGCGCCACGCCGCGCACGCTGTCGAACGTGCCGGACGTCTCGCCGACGGAGCCGGGAAGCGTGTGCTGCTGGCCGTCCGCCTTCGCAATCGCGATGGCATCCTCGAGCTCGCGCGCGACGATGTCGAAGGAAATCGTCTCGCTCCGCCCGCCGTAATGCGCGTTGCGGCCGAGCATGAGAATGCCGTGCGGACGCTCCCCCAGCCGCACCGCCGCCCCCGACGCCCTTCCCTCCGCCGCCCGGGGATGCCACAGACTCGGCGTCGGTACGCCGGCGAGCCAGCGCGGATGATTGCGCCGCAAGTAGCGCTCGACCACCGCCCCCCGAATCGCGACCGTATCCTCCGGCCGCAAGTCCGTCACCGAGGCCACGCCTTCGGCGAGATCCCCGAACACCTCCAGCACCTCGTCGCCTAACGAGACGTACAGGTCATACAGCGCCGCCTTCGTGTCGGGACGCACGCCGTAGGCCGTGAGGATGGATTCGATGTGGGAGGGAAAGGGCATGTGTGGAGGGAGGGCGACTACACCTTCGTCAACACCAATCGCCCCTCCGCGGTCGCGACCTTGAACACGCGATCAGGGCGGTCGTCCGTGTACACGAGCCGCAGCCCTTCGTCAACGGCGGCCCAGCGTCCGCCGGCCGGCTCGATCCTGTCGGCCGGTCCGGAGGTCGCCTCGATGAACGTTCCGTCGTCCCGAAACTCGATGGCCATCGGTTTTCGCGATACCGGCGCTTTGGTCAATCCGCGCCGCCCGAGGATGAGCTCCGACGGGCTCTCGGAGAGCCGCACCCACCAGCCAGAGAGCTCGTCGGAGACTGCCATCGTCAGAACGCTGCCTCGCGGGCCATGGAACGGAAGGACGGCGCAATCGCCGACTGCGGGGGAATCAAACCGACTCGTGGTCCGGCCAATGACACACGCATCCGATCGACCTGTCCTTTCGTGAACATGAACATGGCCACGTCGTCGACGTAATCCATGTAGTTCATGAACATCTCGCCGTCCGGCGCATTGCTGCACGTGATCCGCGGAAAGGTAGGCGTGCCCTCGTTCGCGTCCTCATGCTGCGGCGTGTCGGCGACGAGATCATCGCCGAGGCAGCCGACGCGGTCTCCCCAGATATGGCGAACGTCGAAGTAGTGGCCGCATTCGTGGGTCGCCGTGCGACCGAGATTGAAGCGCGGATTATTGCTCGCAAACCCGCGTCCGAAAGCCGACGAGGAAAGGACCACGCCGTCCGTTTCCGGCGGTCCGCCGGGGAATTGCGCGTACCCGAGAAGAGGGCCGGCGATCGGATCATCGACCGCGCAGACCCAGATGTTCAGGTATCGCGTCGTATCCCAGGGATCGACGCCGCCGCGGGCAACGGACTTCACGCCCTCATTGCAACTCGAGAAGATTTCAATCAGTGCCCTGGTACGAGTGATCCCCGTCGTGGGATTCCCGTTGGGATCGACGCTGGCCAGAGTGAACCGAATCTGCGGATTTCCGACAGCGGGCTGAAACGGCGCCGGTACCTGGGCGAGGTCGCTGTTGAGTCCCTGGAAGTCCTCATTGAGAACCTGGATCTGGTTGTAGACCTGGGCGTCGGAAATCACGCTCAGATCCTGCATCACGATGTGCACGACGACGGAGATGTCGATGATTCCGGAGGGCGCCTTGGCCGCGCGCGCGAAGCGTTCGATCCGCGCGCGCCGGGCGCGATATTCCGGCAGTTCGAGCAGGCGGTGGTTCATGATCGACGTCGCGCAGGTGCGGCGCGTCGGAGTGGTATTCGACTCACTGAAGTTGGACATGGCTCTCCCTCCTGAAAAGTAAGAGAGCCGGGAAATCAAACTTTCTCCGGGATTCGCGCTAGGATGCGTCTATTCGGGAGAAGCAAATTGGAAGCTGACAAGAATTCGTTCTTGATGGCGCTCTTCGATCAGATCGAAGGTCAGGTCCAGTTCGGCGATAACAAGGCCTCGCTGCTCATTGCCGGCGATGCCATTCTCCTGGCAATCAGCGGGGGCCTGATCCCGGCCGCGTCGTCCTGCGGCAGCGAACAGTTCACGACGGCGTGCCTCAAAAACCCGTCTCTCGTACTGATCGGAGCTTGCCTGAGCGCAGGTCTGCTCGTGTTTGCACTCGCATGCGCTCTATGGGCTGCCCGGCCGGCCTCCGTGCACGACAACCCGCCGCCGATTTTCTTTCTCCTGAGTTACATCGCACGGCTCGACGCCGAGGCGTTTGTAAAGGAGTACCAGGAGGCATCCTCGGACGGCCTAACAAGACAAGCGCTGCTCGCCATTCATGGGAAGGCGCGTTTCGCGGCCCGGAAATTCAAGCGGCTCAAGTGGGCCATCAATGCCACGTTACTCAGCCTGCTGGTTCTCTTGTTGTCGTTAGGCGCGGCAATCGCTAAAACTTGAACAACAGCGCCGCAAACAGCGCACTGTCGCCTCGCTTCACCGTCGGCGAGGCCGGCCGGTTCTTATAGTCATAAGCGTAGGCGAGTTTCAGCTCAATCCGCGTCATGACGGAGGTCGCGAGTCCCACGTCGAAGTGATAGAGCGCGTCGCTGAAGTCGTCGGTCTTCCAGAGGGCCGTCAGTTTCTGGGTGATTTTGCTTGTTGCGGAGAGGGCCCAGTCGAAATCCTCGCCCGCTTTCAGGGCGCCGCTGCTCGAGCGGCCGAGGACTTCGTTGCTTTCGACCAACAGGCCGGCCGCGGCGTCGATCGTTAAATTGCGCGTATCACTTTTGATGATCCGATATCCGGCGCCGGCGACGGGGGCGATGAGGTAGTCGATGTCTTTGAACGGGTCGCGAAGGTAGGACACCTCTCCGAACGTGAATGTGCGATCGGACAGGGCATACTCCAATCGGGTTGCTGCCGTCGCCCGATCGACTTGCGTCTCCCCGCCGGCGGATCCGCGCAGCAATAACGCGTCCGCTTTGAAGACGATGCGTTTCTTCGGATCGTATTTTGTCGATAGGGAGAAGTTGTAGTTCTGGGTGTCGGTGTTTCCGCTCGTGAGCGCGAGCCCGGCGCCGATGCTGCTCGTCCACGCCTTTGGAGGACTCGGTTCCTGCGCCGCAACGTGCGTGGCAAGCGCCAGTGCGCCCAATAGCGTTAGAAATTGCTTGCTCATGCCTTGTGCACCGGATAGCGGAGGTGCGTCACGCCGACGCCCTCGATCACCTTCGGATTACCGAGGACGGCCGGCGTGGCGGCGAGGTGGTCGAAGAGGCGGACGCCGGAGCCGAGAAAAACGGCGGCGATGTCGACCTGGATTTCGTCGAGAAGGCCGGCATTGAGGAGTTGCTGGATGGTGTCGGCGCCGTGGACCGCGACGGACTTTTCGCCGGCGGCGGCTTTGGCTTGCTTCACGGCGCTTTCGAGGCCGTCGGTCACGAAGTGGACGGTCGAGTTGGGACGCGGCCATCCGGCGGGAACCTCGTGAGTCAGGACGAAGGCCGGTCCCCAGGCGTGATTGCCGCCCCACCCTTCGGCGACCTCGAACGTGCGCCGGCCGGTGAGCACGGCACCGAGCTCGGACCAGAGAGCACGCAGGTGCTCGGCGCTCGGCGCCGAGACCTTGAACGTCATCGGGTCCGAGCCGCCGGTGTGGAACTCGACGTCGCCCGAATGGAAGTACCAGTCGAACACTTCGGCTACGCCGTCGCTGGGATCGGCGACGTAGCCGTCGAGGGACATGGACATGAGTGCGACGATCTTCGACATGAGCATCAAGGGCAGGTCGCGAACGCGTTCACGTCCGTCACCGCGGGCGCGGGCGGTCCCGGGTAGTTGAAGTAGATCTTCTGCACGCCCGCCCGCACGTCCAGGACTTCGACTCGATAGAAGACATTGGTCGTGGCGGCGGAGAAGATCCAGTAGCGGTTGTTCAGGCCGCAGCCGTTGAGGGCCTTGATCATGATCTCCCAGTTGTCGGGCGAGAAGAACTGGAAGAGTCCCGAGCCGGCGTTCGCGGCACCGGCGGTGGGAGCCTGACCGTTCGTCAGGGTGCCGGCAGGATCGGTGCGCCAGCGGGCGGAGATCGAGAAGCGATTGAGCAGGCAGAGGTTCGTCGCGGTGGTGGAGCCGCAGTTGAGGGCGACCGGGAACGTGAGGAAGCCGATTCCCGTGCCGGTCGTCGAGCCGTCGTGCGGACCGAGGATGTCGTTCACGCTGCCGCCGAGCGGCCATACCGCGACGAGGCCGGTCTCGGGATCGGTCAACGGCTTGCCGAGATTCTCGCGGATCTGGTCCAGCGTCCGGGCGACGCTCCAGAGGCGCACTTCGTTGATCGCGCCGTTGGGCGGGAACTGCCAGCTCACATCGCTGCCGATGCGCATCTCGTCGGTGCTCGTCGTCAGCGGACCGGTCTCCGCGAACGTGGCGGCGAGCTCGCCGTTGATGTAGTGCCGCCGCTCCGAGGCCGCGTTGTCGAACACCACGGCGATGTGCGTCCAGCGGCCGGGCTCGATCTGCCCGCCGTTTTTCGCCGAGCCGTTGCCTTTGAGATACGAGCGCAGCGTCGGCTTCCCGCCGACGTTGCAGAGCCCGATCCACCAGGCCTGCTGAAAGTTCTTGCCGGCGATGCTGCGGCAGTCTTCACCGGCCGACGAGTTGGTGATCGACACCCACGCTTCGAAGGTGAAGTTCGACGTCGGATTCAGCGCGGCATTCGCGGGAACGCGGGCGTGCGCCGGATTGGGACTGCCGGGAATCGCCAGCCAGGCACCGAAGGGTTGCGCGTTGGCGAACGGGACGACGAGAACGAAGAGGAGGACGAGGAACAGGACACGAGGAATCCGGGTCATGGGACCTCCTTAGATTTAGCCTGCAGCGAGAACTATACGTTACGCCGCGAGCCGCATCCGCGCCTGATCGAGCAGCTTTTGCACATCCGCCACCGCGGTGATGTCGTGGAGACCGTTGCGGATGTCCTTGCCATGGGGGATGCCTTTGGAGAACCAGCCGATGACCGTGCGGGCCTTGTGAAGCTTCCACTTGTCGATCTGCGGCGCGGCGTCGATCTTCGCGAGATAGCGCTGCATCGCGTCGATGCGGCGGTCGATCTCGTTCGCGACCGACTCTTCGCCGCGAACAAATGCATGGATGTCGCGGAAGATGAACGGATTGTGCAGCGCGGCGCGGCCGATCATCACGCCGTCGACGCCGGTCGTCTCGAACATGCGGATGGCGTCGGCGGGCGTTTTCACGTCGCCGTTGCCCCACACCGGGATCTTCAGCGCGCTCTTCACCTTCGCGATGTACTGCCAGTCGCTCGCGCCCGTGTACGCTTCGCTGCGCGTGCGGCCGTGAATCGCGATCGCCGCGACGCCGATCTCTTCGAAGCGCTGCAGCAGCGGGATCACGTCATCGCTCTCCCACCCCTTGCGCACTTTCACCGTGACCGGGATTTTCACCGCGGCCTTGATCTTCTCGACGACGCGCGCGGCTTTGTCGAAGTCCTTCAGGAGCGCGGAGCCCGCGCCGCTGTTGACGATCTTGCGTACCGGGCAGCCCATGTTGACGTCGACGATGTCGACGCCCTGCGCCTCCACGATCGCCGCCGCGTCGTCCATCCGCTCCGGATCGCCGCCGTAGATCTGGATGGCCACCGGCCGCTCGTTCTCGTTGAAGGCGAGCATCTGATGGCTGCGGTCGTTCTTGCGCGTCAGTCCCTCGGCCGAAATGAATTCGGACACGACCAGTCCCACGCCGCCGAGCTCTTTGATCAGCGACCGGTAATACGTGTCGGTGACCTCGGCCATCGGCGCGAGCGCGAGCGGCGATTCGATGTGAACCCCGCCGATCGAGAATGACTGCTTCAGAAAATCCATCCGAGTTCGAGTGTAACGCTCGCGGAGCGCGTTACAATCCCCGGCCATGCGCAGACTCATCCTTGCCGCCGCCTTCGCCCTTCCCGCCCTGGCCGCTACCCTGGCCGGAGTGACTCTCGAAGATCACGTCGCCGTCAACAACCAGCAGCTCGTGCTCAACGGCATGGGACTTCGCAAGAAGTTCGTAGTCAAGGTCTACGTCGGCGGGCTCTACCTGCCGGCGAAGCAGAGCAACGCGACGACGGTCATCGCCACCGACGCGCCGCGCCGCATGGTCTTCCACTTCCTCTACAGCGTCTCGAAGAGCCAGATGGCCGATGCGTGGGAAGAAGGGCTGGAAGACAACACCCCGAACGCCTCGCCGGAAGTGAAGACCGCATTCAAGACGCTGCAGTCGTGGATGGAAGACATCCCGAAAGGCAACAAGCTCGTGGTGACGTATGTGCCGGGCATCGGCACGACCGTCGAGGTGAACGGAAAGAACAAAGGCACCCTCGGCGGAAAAGCAACCTCCGACGCGATCGTCAACACTTGGATCGGTCCGGACCCGGGTCCGGGCGCGGACTTCAAGAAGGCCGTGTTGGGGATCAAATAGGAACGCCGCCGTCCCGGCGGCTGATCAGGCGGCGTCCCGCCGCCTGGGGCGCCGAGACGGCGCCCCCTTCAGCCGGCGAGGACGCCGGCGTTCCGAGCTACGTAGCCCGGCAGATGAAGAACAGTTTCACTGTCTCCGCGTCCACGCTTCCGAGCTCGTGATACGGATCGAAGTCGAGCACGTCGACGGGTGCGAGGCGCGCGTCGGCGAGGGCGGAGACGATCTCGCGCTCGCTGTACGCGCGCTGGCGGTGCTGTTCGCGGATCCGCACGCGCGTCCCGCCGATCATCGCGTGTCCGGTGACGATGGCCCGGCCGATCCGCTCCCGGGATTGGTAGCTCGTCGTCATCTCCAGCGAGAAATCAGCGCCCTTGGCCACGAACGGATCGACGATGCCCCACACGGCGGGATAGATGTCGGGATGGTTCATGTCGAAGAAGAGCAGCGAGTCGTGATCCATCGCGCCGCGGATGGCGCGGAACGCGGCCACCAGATCGTTGCGGTCGAGGAGATGATTGAGGCTGTCGTAGAGGCAGGTGATGCGCGCGAATTTTTTCCGCAGCGGCAGGACGCGCATGTCGGCGGCGATGACGCGCGCGGATCGTGCGCGCGCGAGCTGCAGCATCGGCAGTGAGGCGTCGATGCCGGTCGAGCTCCAGCCCTTCCCGCGAAAGTATTCGGTGATGAAGCCCGTCCCGCAGGCGACGTCGAGGTGCGTGCGCTTCGGCGTGGGATAGGTCTCGAGCATCTGATCGAGCATGACCCGGACGGCGTTGAAGAAGCGCTTGCCGAGGGACTGATCGTAGGCGTAGGCGAACGCGCCGTAGGCCTCGCTCGAAAACTGTTGCACAAACGCACGATAGCGGATCGCGGCGGCGGCCTATAGTTCCAGGCGGGGGACGCCTTCCATGTGGAACCGACGTGTCGTATCGCCGATCGCGTTGTTCTTGCTGTTGGCCTGCAGACCCTTGATCCCGCCTGCTGATCCGGAGAGCAGCCGGGAAATGCTGTCCGAGGGCGATCCCGAAGAACGGGGATCGTGGTACTGGAAACAGCGGGGAGCGATTCCGCTCGACGCGTACAAGCGCGCGGTGATCGACGAGATCAGGCGCACGCGCGCACTCGGCGACGGCGAGCAGTGGACGAACCTCGGGCCGGCGCCGCTGCGCGACATCGACATGAGCGGCGGCAGCAGGTTGAACTCGAGCGGACGCACGCTCGCACTGGCCATTCATCCCAACGATCCGAACACCATCCTCGCCGGCACGGCCCTGGGCGGCATCTGGAAGTCGACGGACCGCGGCGCGACGTGGCGCTCGGTCGGCGAACAGTCGTTGCCTTCGCTTTCGATCAGCGTCGTCCACTACAACCCGTTGTCGCCGAACGTCGTCTACGCCGGCACCGGCGAGCCGTTCGGCATGTTCGGCTTCGGGATCGCCCGCTCGACGGACGGCGGCGAGACGTGGGACATGCTTCCGAGCAGCGGCTCGGGCTGGGATTTCAATTTCACCACGATCACCGGGATTCACGTCGACGCCCGCGCCGCGAACACGATCTACGCCTCGACGGCGGTGATCCCCGCGGGCGGCGTCTACTTCGCGTCGCCGGAGGCGTTGCCGCAGACCGGGATCTTCAAGTCAACGGACGGCGGACAATCGTGGAAGCTGCTGCGCGCGGCCACGGATCATCACGTCGGCACGTCGCGGCGCGCGGGGTTCATCGACTTCGAATACGGCGGCGCGGCGGCGCCGAATCTGCTGTTCGTCGCCGAGTATTACGGCGGCATTCTTCGGTCGACGAACGGCGGCGCGAGCTGGAAATACGTGACGCCGACGAAGTCCAGCGGCTACGGCACGTTCCCGGCGCCGGTGACGAAGGTGAGCTCGCTGAACGGCTCGACCCGCTACGTGCTCCTCTCGCGACTGCCGAGTCCCGACACGGAGGTCGATTTCCGCCGCATCGACCTCGCGCTCGCGCCTTCGAATCCGCAGGTGCTCTACGCCGGCTACGACGCATTCGGCATCCGCCTCGACTCCGACGGCAACGGTGTGTACGAGCAGACGCGCGACCGGCGCCTCAACGGCTCGCTGCTCTTCAAGTCGGTCGACGGCGGCGAGACGTGGCGCTGGCTCGGCACGCGGCACGACGGCATTCCCGACTACTGCGCCGGGCAGTGCTCCTACGACAACGTCGTCTCCGTGCATCCGTCAAATCCCGACGATGTGATCCTCGGCGGACAGGCCATGTACTCGCGCTACACCGGCGAGCCGTTCTGGGAGCCGACGCGGCTGTACGAGATGCCGTGGCGCGGGATGCTCCACCGCACGCTCGACGGCGGGAAGAGCTGGGTGGACCTGACGCCGCACTGCACGCGCTTCGGCGATCAACCGGCGCGCACGGAGGGCGGCACCGCGATCTACCCGTGCCTTTCCGCCAATCCATCCAAAGTCATCCATCCCGACATCCACGCCATCGTCCGCGCGGCTGACGAATCGATCTACGTCGGCAGCGACGGCGGCGTGCATCGCGGCTCGTTGCCGGCCGTGGCGACGGGAAAGCGCCGCTCCGCGGGCCTGCGCACGCATCCGCTGCTGGCCGGCATGCAGTATCAGTGGGAGACGCTGGCCGGCATGTCGACGCTGCAGTTCTATCGGATCGCCGCGCATCCGACCGATCCCGACATCCTCGTCGGCGGAATGCAGGACAACTCCGCCGGCTACTGGAACGGCGAGGAGTGGCAGGGATGGGCGGGCGGCGACGGCACGGTGGCGTTCTTCGATGCGGTCGATCCGAAGCACGTGTACGTTGGAACGCAGTTCGAGATTCACCGCCACGACGACGGCGGCAGAAAAGAATTCACGCCCGCGGCGGGATGGAAGCTCAGCGTCTTCGCGGGCGAGGAATTCGACCTCGGGAGCGGCGAGACGACGAGCTTCGTCCCGGTCTTCGCGCTCGATCCCACGTCTTCGGTGATCACGTACGGCGCGAGTGATCGCGCGCTCTGGCGCTCGACCTCGCGCGGCGCCGCTTCCAAACGCATCGGTTCCGCCGAAAGCACGGTCGGCATTCCCACCACGATCTCCGTCTCGCCGGTCGAGCACTCGATCGTGTGGCTCGGCACGGTGATCGGCGCGATCTATCGCTACGACGTCGCCGCGAACGGAACCGCGACCTCCACGCGCGTCGACTCGAATCTGCCGGCCCGCTTCGTGAGCCGCGTCGCC
>DATFHJ010000463.1:0-5632 GCA_035248585.1 Thermoanaerobaculia bacterium | reverse complement strand
CGCTGAAGAGCGATTCCTGAATGCCGGAAGCGAAGCGTTTGGAATCGGTGTCGAAGTTGAAGTCGCTCGAAGTCCAGTTCCGTCCGGGAGAGGGAAGGGTGAGATAGCGAAAGAAGAGCTTCGCCCAGCTTTCGTTTTCTTCATTGCCGTCGATCCAATTCAGCTCCGAGCCGGGCATGGGGCCGCGCGGAAAGAGCTTGCGTCCCTGGCTGTCGACCGGGCCTTCGTAGATCTTGCGCACGGCGTCGGCCTGCGCGGCCGTCAGGCATCCGGCGTTCTTGCCGGCGGAACAGACGAGCGTTCGCGGATCGAATGCGCAGCGCGCGGGGTTCGCGATGATGCCATCCGCGACGCCGTCATCGGAATCGCACACGGCGAGCGCGCGTGCATGCACGAGCTCGAGATCGGCGCGACTCAGCTCGCTCAACGCGCGCGACATCCAGATGAAATTCATTGCCGAGTCGGAGTCCTGGATCCACGGCGCGCCGCTGATGATGCCGTCGAAATCCCACGGGAAGCGCTGGGCCTCGATCAGTCCCTGCCGCCCGCCGGTCGAGCAGCCGAAAAAGTACGAATGCTTCGGCGGCGCATCGTAGTAACGCTTCACGACCTCGCGGCCGGCGATGGCGGTGACGTGGATCGCGCGGTACGCGAAATCGATCAGCGCCTCGAGATCATTCGACGCCCACGCACCGCCCTGGCCGCGATGCCCGGTGTCGGTGGCGATGCATGCGTAGCCGCGCGCCAGCGGTCCGCGGCAGGCGCCGGCGGCGATGTATCCGCAGTCGCCGCCGCATCCGACCTCGAGCATCTTCCCGTTCCACGACGCCGCGGGAAGGCGCATCTCGAAACCGACATTCGACGCCACGTAGCCGGTGACCTGGCAGTACGCCGGCCCTTGCGCATCGGCCGCGACGAAGTTCGTGAACGGACCCCAGACTTTGATGAGCGTTCCGTCCTGTTCCAGCTCCGCGCCCTTCATCGCGCCGCAACGCGCCTTTGCGTCTGCAGGCGGATCGGCAGCAGCGTGCGTGGCAAGGACGAGCAGCAGCGCGGCCAGACAGACTCTCATCTGGTCATGATGACGCGCGCGATCGACGAACGTTAGCGGCCCGCCGGCGCGCTCACCTCATCCCAGATCCTGACGTCCTTACTCTCCTTCAAAAACAGCGTGCCGATCACGAACGTCATCAACGCGATGGAAATGGGGTACCAGAGGCCCGCGTACGTATTGCCGGTCGCTTCGTAGAGCGATTGGGCGATCAGCGGGGTGAAGCCGCCGAACCAGCCGTTGCCGATGTGGTACGGGAGGGAGAGCGAGGTATAGCGGATCCTGGCGGGGAAGGCTTCGACGAGGAAGGCGGCGATGGGGCCGTAGACCATGGTCACGAAGATGACCTGGATGAAGATGAGCAGCGTCATGACGACCGGCTGCAGCGGCGCGGACGCGGCTTTCATCGCCTGGTAGATCGGGTAGTACGAGAGCGCGGCGAGGAGATTGCCGGCCATCATGATTTTCTTGCGCCCGATGCGGTCGGAGAGGGAGCCGAAGACGATGAAGAACGGGGTGCCGAGGGCCAGGGCGATGGCGACGATGACGTTCGCCTCGATGAACGGCACGTTGAGAATCTTCTGCAGGAAGAAGAGCGCGTAGAACTGGCCGGTGTACCAGACGACGGCCTGGCCCGCGGCGGCGCCGAAGAGGACGAGCAGGATGACCTTCCAGTTGCGGCCGCTGCCGAGACTGTCGCGGAGCGGCGAGGTCGATGTTTTTCCTTCTTTCTTGAGCGACGTGAAAAGCGGCGATTCTTTCAATCGCAGGCGGATGTAGAGCGACATCGCCACGAGCAGGATCGACAGCAGGAACGGGATGCGCCAGCCCCACTGCTTGAAGTCCGCCTCGGTCATCTGCGTGCGGACGAGCAGGATCACGCCGAGGGAGACGAAGAGGCCGAGCGTGGCCGTGGTCTGGATGAAGCTCGTGTAGAAGCCGCGGCGATGGTCGGGCACGTGCTCGGCGACGTACACCGCGGCGCCGCCGTACTCGCCGCCGAGGGCGAGTCCCTGCAGGAGACGCAGCGCGACGAGGATCAACGGCGCGGCGATGCCGATCGCTTCATACGAAGGCAGCAGACCGATCACGAACGTCGAGCCGCCCATGATCAGCAGCGTGACGAGGAAGGCGTACTTGCGTCCGACGAGATCGCCGACGCGGCCGAACACGATCGCGCCGAACGGGCGCACGGCGAATCCCGTCGCGAACGTGGCCAGCGTCAGCAAAAACGCCGCGGTCGGGTTCTCCTTCGGAAAGAAGAGACCCGACATGAGCGTGGCCAGGCTGCCGAAGATGTAGAAGTCGTACCACTCGATCATCGTGCCGGCAGCCGCGGCGGCGATGACTTTCCAGACGGGATACTCGCGCTCTTGCATGCGCGCATTATGGTGGAGCGGCGGGCTTCAGCCCGCCGAAACGAAAAACGGCGGGCTAAAGCCCGCCGCTCCACAGGTTTCGTTTATTTCGCGGCCATCAACACGCCGGCCGCGGCCGGGCGCGCGATGCGCTGGTCGAGGCTCGCGGTGAGCTTCACGTCGTGGCCGTAGATGTCGTCGAAGAACGCCACTTCACCGTTCTCGCGCGCGACCGCGGTGATGTACGTGATCGTCACGCTGATCGACTGCGGCGGGCGGACGTAGTCGTTCGTGTGCTCGCCCGTCATCGCGGCTTTCACCTTCTCCGGCGTCCACTGCAGCGCCCACGCCGCAAGCGCGGCCGGATCCGACAGGCGGATGCAACCGTGGCTGGCGTCGCGGCGCGCGAGCGCGAACGTCGACTGCGACGGCGTGTCGTGCAGGTAGACATTGTTGTCGTTCGGGAAGAGGAACTTCACCTGGCCGAGCGCGTTCGACTTGCCCGGCTTCTGGCGCACCTGCAGCTGCAGCGATTTGAGGCGGCGCAGCGTGTCGGCATTCACGGAAGTGCCGAGGGACGTGCCGGCGTCGTTCACGATCTCGTAGTTGTTACGCGCGAGGTAGCTCGCGTCGCGCGCCACGTGCGGCACGATCTCGTTCTTCTGAATCGCCGGCGGAACGCTCCAGTAGGGGCGGAACACGATGTGGCGGATGTCGCCGCCGAAGACCGGGGTCTTGTGACCGGCAGCCTTGCCGACCACGACGCGCATCGAAAGGTCGCCCTGCTCGCCGCGCGCGCGGAGCGTGAACTCGGGGATGTTGACCACGATCGCCGGACCGTCGCTGACTTCCGGCATCCAGCGGGTGCGCTCGAGCGCGAGCTCGAGCTGCTTCACGCGCTGCGACGCCGGGACGTTGAGCTGCGCGAACGTTTTCTTGCTGATCACGCCGTCGGCGTCGAGGCCGTGGCGGCTCTGGAAGTGCTTCACGGCGTCGACGATCGCGCCTTCGTACTTTGTGCCGGTGATCTGCGTATCGGCTGAAAGGTCGCCGAACGCGTGAAGCTTCGCCGCGAGCTGCGGCAGCGCTTCGTATTCATCTTTTGGCGAGAGCTTCGCCACCACCGGGAGCGTGGTCTCGTCGGTGATGCCGCGCCACGTCGCGAGCGCGGTCAGGAGGCGCTTGTACTCGTCGCTCTGCGGCTCGATCTGCGCGATCGCGAAATTCACGTCGGAGGCGTTCGCAACCTGCCACACCGCATCCGGGCGATAAAGCTTGCGGGACGTGACGTCGAAATCGAAGCCGACGGTCTGCGGGTCGACGCGGCCGTTGTGAACGTCGGAGAGGTAGCGCATCGCCGAGGCGGTCAGCGCCACTTCAAAGTCCGCGAGCGCGGCGTCGCCGGTGAGCGCCTGCAGGCGCGGCTGCCAGCGGCCGGCTTCGTAGTCGAGCGGGTTGAGGCCCTTCGCGTCGGCGGTCTCGAACGCGTTGATCATCGCCGTCGCCTGCGTGCTGGGGCGGCTGTTGCGGATCCAGACGAAGCGGTAGCCGAGGGGCGCGTAGAAGTTGCGGACGTCGGCGCGGACGTCGGTGGAGGTCTTGTCGACGTAGTCGCGGACCTTCTGCGTCACAGGCGCCATCGGCGCGATCTCGACGGTCTGCGCCGAGAGGGAAACTGCCATTCCGAGGAGAGCCACGAGAGCAAGGGTGCGTTTCATACGCCCCCAAGGTGGTTTCGGACTGTGGCGCAAATATGGCGAAGGTCGAGAAGGATTTACGGCTTTGTGAGCCGCATCACCTCGGCACGGGCGGCCGCCTCGCCTCCTCCAGCTTCTCCACGCGATCCTGAAGCTCGGTCAGCTGCGCGCGCACGAGCCGTAACTCCCGCAGCAGCGCGGAGTTATCCGCCGGAGTGATCCGCGCCTGGAGGGCCGTCACCGTCTGCTCCTGCTTCCGCGTCATGGTCTGCAGCTTGGCGATGTCGCTGCGCAAGTTGCCTGTCTCGCGCGAGACTTTCTCCTTGATGAGAGGCTCCGACCGCTCGACGACATCCTTCGCCACGCGCTCGGTCACGATCGGCGTGACGTCGTTCGCCACCTGCTCCGCTTCTTTCGGCGCGCGGCTCAGCGCGTAGGCGCCGATCGCGATCGGAACGAGCAGCAGCGCGAGAAACGCGTACAGCGTCCGTTTGCGCCGCGCGGCCTCGCGGTCCACTGCTTCGCGGATCGATTCCTCCATCGCAAACCTCCTAGAGCACGTCCGATTTCAAGAGCACGAACAAACCGGCGAACAGACTGGCGCCGCAGGCAAAGAGAATGGCGAGCTTCTCGAACGGGATATTCATAAGGGTGCCGGCGGCCATGCCGCCGATCGTGGCGATGGCGACGACGACGCAGCTGCTGAGCACGACTTTGTCTTTCCAGGCGTTGCGCTGCGGCTTCTCCATCAGCCACGCCGCGCCGGCGTCGGCGATCCATTTCTTCACGTCGGCGACGGCGGTAGTGACGAGTTGCGGCGCCGCGGTGAACTTGCGGATCCAGCTTCCGCTGCGGAACGCCGTCGCACGGGCGATGAACGCGGCCTGGCGCGGATCGGCGTCGGGTCCCGCCGGATGTTTGAGGTAGGCCTTCAGTTCTTTCTTCGCCGCCTTGGCGTACTCGTACTCCCACTCGACGATCGACGTCGACTGCCCCGGATACTCGGAGCCGAAGCGGTCGCCGAGGATGAGCAGGAGGATCTCCGAATTCTCCAGCACGCGCCGCAGCCGCGCTTCCGGCGCATCGCCGCCCGCGACGTCGGCTTCATACGCGTACGCGCTGAGCTCGAAGTCGGGCAGCGACTCGAGCTGCTGCTTGAGCAATGCACGCTCGGCCGCGAACTCGCTCGTGGAACTGATGAAGACGCGCGGAACGCTGATCGACATGGCAGGTAGTAGGTATTAGGTGGTAGGTATTGGGCATTTGGCAACTCCCTAAGACCTAATACCTAAGACCTAATACCTTGTCAGCCGGATGACCGTGATCTCTCCACCCACGCCCAGCCGCGAGGGTGGTCCCCAGTATCCCGTACCGCGGTTCACATACAACCAGGTGCCGCCGATGCGCCGCAGTCCTGTCGCGACGGGATGCACGCGATGGCTGACGAAGTTCCAGGGGAAGAACTGCCCTCCGTGCGTGTGGCCGGAGAGCTGGAGATGCACGCCGAGGGCGTCGGCGGCCTGCAC
>DATFHJ010000462.1:0-7103 GCA_035248585.1 Thermoanaerobaculia bacterium | reverse complement strand
CTCCCGAGCGACCCGCGCTGGCTCCCGAGCGACCCGCGCTGGCTCCCGAGCGACCCGCGCTGGCTCCCGAGCGACTCGCGCTGGCTCCCGAGCGACCGGCGCTGGCTCCCGAGCGACCGGCGCTGGCTCCCGAGCGACTGGCGCTGGCTCCCGAGCGACCGGCGCCGGCAATCGAGCGAAAACCGGCCGCGACTGACGGCGCAGAGGCTCAACGAGCACTGTGAGCCTTTGAGCGGCTTTGCACCTAAAGTTCACCGTAACGCTTCGCGTTAAGCTGTGCGGCCGGGGCCTTCGTGCCGAAGCCGACGCCCGCGCTTGTGAGTTGACGAGGCGCTTCAGCGCCGGGCCGAAGCCGGGCTGCATCAGCTTCTACGCGGAGTTAGGCGGACAGAACACTCATTCCGAGACCGTTAACTGATACCGGACCAACTGAGGCTCCAAGATCGAGGTGAGTGTTGATCGACGAAGACTTGTAAATCCCATCGATGCCAAGAACCCGAAAACACGACAGCGAGCCGTCACGAGCCATCGAAAACTAGCCAGAGGCAGGTTTCACTAGATATGTCACGCCAGAAATTGACTCGAAGTCCTTATCACTTGTGACCAGTTCTGCGCGATGAAGTCGCGCCGTCGCAAGGATCATCGCGTCTGCCATCGCCAGCCCATGCTCCAAACTAAGGTCAGCTGCGGTGAGCGCAATCTCACCTGTCATCGGAACTATCCGTGTTCGCTGCATCGCGGATACGGCCACGAGGGCATCATCTTCCGATAGTTCTCGCTTTAATCGTTTGTACACCTCATACAGAACAATCACTGGTGTCAGGACCGTCGGTAAATGGCGCAACCGTGCAGCATATGCCTCGGAAAGCGATCCATCGGTAAAAAACTCAACCCATCCTGATGAATCAATAACAATCACATCCGATCCTTCTTCTCCCGCAACTTGTCGGTCCGAATACCTTTTGCGAAACCGCGGAGGCTCGAAAGAGGCCGTTCCGGCACAAGGGTGATGGCTCCGCCCTTCGCCACTACCTGCAATTCTTGACCAACCTTGAGGTCCATACTTTCGCGTACCTCTTTGGGGATGACTATTTGATACTTGGGCGATACCCTGGTTCGTGCCATCAGAATCTCCTGATCATCGATCAGCAAAGTGTAAGACGATCGTGGTTGGCCTTGCAACACTCCTATAAGTGTCAGTTGTGGCGATTAGTGCGATCCGCAAAATCGGCCGCAATGGTTCATGCCGCTTCGCGCGCCCGTGCCACAATTTTACCGCTACGAATTTGGGACATCGCCAGTTGACCACGCTGTGCCAATTGCCGGCTAACTGTTGCGTCTCAGGACGTTGTTCTTATCCAGGCGACTGACGGGTGGATTATCGCCGAGCGACGAGTGCGCTCGGTGGTAGTTGTAGAAATGGAGGTACGGCTTGAGCCATTGCTGGCGTTCGGCTGAGCTGCCGCACTCGAACCGATAGGCCCATTCACGAAGCAGCGTCTGGATGAGCCGCTCGACCTTTCCGTTCGTCCTCGGCGTGTATGGGCGCGTCCTCTTGTGCGCGATGTTGAGCGTGCTGCAGGCGCTCTGGAAGGGGCGTCCGAGGAACGGCGAGCCGTTGTCGGTCAGGACGCGCTCGACACGGATGTTCATGCGTGCGAACCAGCTCACGGCGTCGCTGAGAAAGCGCGCGGCGACATCGCTTCGCTCGTCGCGGTAGATGCGCGCGAAGGAGAGTCGGGAGTGATCGTCTGTAGCCACGAACACGTACTCGAAGCCCTGCTTGCGCGAGCCTAAGGAGCGCTTCCTGGTGATGCGATGTCCGGGACGATCGAAGCGGCCCAGCCGCTTGGTATCCACGTGCAGGAGCTCGCCAAGGCGCTCACGCTCGTAGCGGACGGGAGGCGGTGGCGGCTCGAGTGAACGCAATCGACTCAGCCCTTCCGCCCTGCAGACACGGGCCACCGTGGATGTGCTCACGCCAGCGATCCGCGCAATCTGCCGCATCGTGCGTCTCTCGCGGCGAAGCACGATGATTTGCTGCCGCTTTTCAACGTCGATCGCTTTCGTTCTGTGCGGCCGCGAACTCCTGTCGGTCAACGGCTCGTCGCGGCCCGCACGTCCGATCCACTCTCGTGAACGACGGTCACTAATACCGGCGGCCTCCGACGCCGCGCGCACCGACCAGCCTAGCTCGGAGACTCGTTTGAACAGCAACGCTCGACTTGCTGGAACTGTTCGCGCATTCTTGTGGACGTCCATCTGGGCTCCTTCCTGTCACCCTGTTCGTTTGAGAGCTTTCAGAGTGACGAAAGTCGCCTGGATGGACAACCCTCTTCAAGGAACAACGTCCTGGTACATCACAGCTAACTCCGCGTAGAAGCTGATGCGGCCCGGCTTCGGCCCGGCGGCCGAGCCGCCTAGTCAACTCACAAGAATCACGGCGGCATGCCGTCCGCAACGCACCAGGCGCAACGGCGGCAGCCGGCATGCCGCGTCGGCTTCGGCACCGGCAGGAGTTTCACTGAAGCAATTCGTCGAGCGTCCGCGCGAGGGTTCGGATACCGATTGGCTTCACGAGGTGCGCATCGAATTGCGCTTCGCGCGTCCGATCGCGAACGGACTCTTCGCCATGCCCGGTGGCGGCGACGAGACGGAGGTTCGCCAGGCCGGGAACGGAGCGCAAGAGTGGCGGAAGATCGTACCCGCTGATCTTCGGCAGGTTCAGATCGATCAGCGCGACCTCGGGTTGGAAGTCGGCGGCAGTGTCGAGAGCGGCCGCACCGTCATAGGCGACGGCCACGACATATCCCATGCGGCGAAGCGTCTGCTCCAGCAGCGCCGCGGCGTCTTCGTTGTCGTCGACGATGAGGATGCGTCGCGGTTGTGCCGCCGCGACTGGTTCGGTCCGCAGCGCCGGCTGTGCTTCCGCCGGCGTCCCGGTGGCAGGAGGAAGGCGCACGACGAACTCGCTGCCGCGGCCGCGTCCCTCGCTGTGCGCTTCCACGGTTCCGCCGTGCAGTTGGACCAGCTTCTTCACGATCGCCAGTCCAAGACCGAGGCCTCCGCGTGCGCTCTTCAGCGCTTCGGACTCCTGCACGAACTCGTCGAAGATCGACTTCAGCGCGTCCGGCGAGAGTCCGATCCCGTTGTCCTTCACGCGGAACACGATCGTTCCCTCTTCCCGACCGGCGTGAATCGAGATCCGGCCGTTCGGGTTCGTGTACTTCGCGGCGTTCGAGACGAGATTCGAGACGATTTGTGCGAGCCGGACCGGATCACCGTTCACCGCCAGGCCCTCTTCCGGCACGTCGACTTGCAACTGATGATGCTTCTCGCCGATCAGCGGCATCGACATCTCGAGCGCCCTGCGGACAACCGCCGACAGTTCGATCCGCTCGCGGACGATCGTGACTTTGCCACGCGTAAAGCGGGCGATGTCGAGGATGTCTTCGACGAGTCTGACGAGATGCTGCACCTGCCGCTCCATGACCGCGATCTCGCCGCTGTGATCTTCGTCGTGTGATTTCGCGAGCTCGAGCGCGGTAACGATCGGCGCGAGCGGATTGCGGAGCTCGTGACCGAGCATCGCCAGGAACTGGTCCTTCGCCCGGTTCGCTTCTTCCGCCGCTTCCTTCGCCTGCTGCAACTTCATCTCCGCTTCGCGTACGGCGGTGATGTCGGTGTTCGTGCCGAACCATCGCACGACCCGTCCCGACGTATCGCGCAGCGGCACAGCGCGGGAGAGGAACCACCGATACGTGCCGTCCTTGCCGCGCAGCGGGAACGTGTCCTCCCACGCCTGGCCGGTCTTGAAAGCGTCCTCGATCTTCTTCACCACCCGGTCGACGTGATCGGGGTGGTGGACCTTTGTCCATCCCCAACCCTGCATGTCGTCGAGCGTCGTGCCGGTGAATTCGAACCATCGTTCGTTGTACCAAAAGAGGGAACCGTTGCCGTCCGCCATCCATGCGAACTGCGACATGTTGTCGGCGAGGTGACGGAACTGCTCTTCGCTCTGGCGAAGCGCTTCCTCACTGCGCGCGGCATCCACCGCGTCCGCGGCGTGCGCCGCACACAAATCCGCGAGACGCATCTGCAGTTGCGTCGGCTTTCGGGGAGCCGTGAAATGCAGCGACAACACGCCGATGACTTCGCCGCTGCGCATCGTGATCGGCGTCGTGTGCACCGAGCGAAACCCGGCCGTTCGCGCGACGTCGCGCACCGCTTCGAAACGATCGTCGGTTTCGATGTCCTCGACAACGATGCGCGTCTTGCGGGCGAATGAGTGTCGGCTCGGCGCGACCGCATCGTCTCGCTGCACAAGCGACGCGACCAGCTCTTTGTCCAGCCCGATGCTGGAACATGCCTCGATCTCGCGGCCGTCAGCGCGGTAGACGCAAAGCAATCCGCGGCTGGTCTCATGAATCTCCGCGGCTGTCTGAACGATCGCGTCGAGTTTGTCCCGCAGCGACGGTGTGTGCGCGAGTTTCAGCGCCAGCGCATGCAGCCGCTCCAGTCCATCGATTTGCACCGCGAGCTGCTTCTCCGCTTCCGCGCGTCGCTCGACCTCGCGGTAGCGCTCGATCACGACCGAGGCGGTGTGCGTGAGGAGGTCGACGATCTCGAGATCCTCGTTTCGCGGTGCGAACACTCTCGGGTGATACAGCGCGAACGTGCCGAGGACTTCGCCGGTCGGGGAGAGGATGGGCGTCGACCAGCAGGCACGCAGTCCATGCGGCTGCGCGAACGCGCGATAGTCGTCCCAGAGTGGATCCGTGGCGATGTCCGCGACGACGACGCGCTGCTTCGTATAGGCAGCGGTGCCGCACGAGCCAGCGGTTGGGCCGATCGGCAACCCTTCGAGCGCGCGGCTATAGGCAGGAGGTAGATGCGGCGCGGAGCCGACATGCACATGCACACCGTCGGCATCGAGAAGAAGGACGGAAGCCATGACGCCGTCGGACGCGAACTGCTCGATCGTGGACACGAGCACGTCGAGGATCTGCTGAAGCGGCGCGCCGTTCACCGCGAGCTCGAACGCACGTTTCTGTCCGTTCAAAATCGTCTCGTTCTTCTTGCGGTGACTGATGTCGCGGAAGTAGACCGCCAGTCCGCCATTGGACGTCGGATCGATATTGGCCTCGAACCAGCGCTGCCATGGCTCGTAGAAGATCTCGAACCGCGTGGCGATTCTCTGCTCCATCGCGCGGCGGTACGCCGGCTCGGCGTTCGTCGAGCTGAGTGCGAACGTCGACCAGAGATCGCGGCCGAGCAGCTCCTCGCGAGGCTGTCCGAACATCTTCTCGCCGGCTTTGTTGATGTAGGTCAGCCGGTAGTCGCCATCGAGCGCAAGGAATCCTTCGGACATCCCCTCGATGACGTCGATCTCCCGGCGGTCGCGCGAGGCCGCCTCGGCCTCCGCATTCCCCGGCGCCGGAGCGTTCATTTCGACGGTCACTAAGGAAAAAAGATGCAACGTTCACACCGCCGAAGCAGCATGACGAGATCACGCGGATGCTTCGCGACGGAGCACCCGCAGAATCGCCTCCGCGCTCACCCGCGCGTCTTCCTCGCCCGTCGACCAGTTCGAGACCGAGATCCGCATCGCGGCCAGGTCGTGCCACGTCGTGCCCCCGAGCCAGCACGTGCCGTCGCGCTGCACCCCGGCGATCACGCGGCGCGTGAGGTCGTCGTCATTGCCGAAGCGGACCAGGACCTGATTCAACACGACGTCGTTGAGAATCGCCACGCGCGGATCGTTGCGAAGGATCTCCGCCATCTGCCGCGCGCGTGCGCAGGTGCGCTCGATGAGCTCCGCGACGCCGCGCTTGCCGAGCGCGCGCAACGCGGCGTACACGGCGATGCCGCGGGCGCGGCGCGAGAACTCCGGCACCCAGTCGACGGCATCGCGTTCGATGCCGCTGGTCTGCACGAGGTACGCGGCCGTGGTGGTCATCGACGCGCGATGGTCCTCGGCGTGCCTGACGATCGCGACGCCGCTGTCCTGCGGCACGTTGAGCCACTTGTGCGCGTCCGTCGCCCACGAGTCGGCGAGCTCCACGCCGTCGACGAGCGCTCGCTTTTCTGCACTCGTCCGCGCCCAGAGGCCAAACGCGCCGTCGACGTGCAGCCAGGCGCGATGCTCGCTCACGATCCGGGCGATCTCGCGCAGCGGATCGACCGCGCCGGTGTTCACGTTGCCGGCCTGGGCGCAGACGATGGTCGGGCCGTTGAGGTTGTCGAGCAGCTTGCTGAGACGGTCAGCCCGCATGCGTCCCTGCTCGTCCGACTCGACGCGCAGCAGATTGCGCACGCCGAAGCCGAGGTAGCGCAGGGAGACGTCGATGGTCGCGTGAGACTCCGCGCTCGTGACGACGTTGATGCGCGGCGCGCCCTGCAATCCATCGAGCTCGACGTCCCAGCCGACGCGTCGCAGCACGCCGTGACGCGCCGCCGCGAGGCAGGTGAAGTTCGCCATCTGGCCGCCGGTGACGAAGCCGACGCCCGACTCGCGGGGCAGATCGAACAGCTCCAGCAGCCACTCGGCGGCGATCTCCTCGATCACCGAGACGACCGGCGACGTGGCGTAGATGCCGGGATTCTGATCCCACGCCACCGCCAGCCAGTCGGCCGCCAGCGCGACCGGCAGGCACCCGCCGATCACGAAGCCGAAGTAGCGCGGACCGGGACACGCAATCGCACCGCGATCGCCCTGTGCCGCGACGAGATCGATGACGCTCGCCGCGTCTTCGCCATCCTCAGGCATCGGCGCGCGCAAGGCGGACAGCAGTTCATCCCGCGTGGCGCGTGCGCCGACGTGGCGCTCGGGCAGCGAGCGAAGGAAAGTCCTGGCGTGATCCACGGTGCGGTTCAGCAGCAGCTCATCCATATGCGTATGCTACACTCCTGTTGATCCAACTATGACAGGCAGACTATGACAATCTGGTCACCTGCACTCCCCGACTCCGATTCGCCGATTTACGTCCGCGTCGCCGATGCGCTGGAGCGCGACGTCCGCACCGGCACGCTGATCAACGGCAGCCGCCTGCCGACGCATCGCGATCTGGCCCGCGACCTCGGCATCACGCCGGTGACGGTCA
>DATFHJ010000461.1:0-13482 GCA_035248585.1 Thermoanaerobaculia bacterium | reverse complement strand
CCTGTCTCGCCGAGGCCGATCTCATGCGGCGCGTGCTGCCGCCGAATGAGTACGCGCAGTGGCTCACGCGCTTCATGCCGAAGATGACGCTCGCGCCGGCGGTCGTCACCGACCCGACCGATCCGAAGCTCGCGCATCTCGACGGGTTGAATCTCAGCCGCGCGTGGATGCTCGACGGCATCGCCTCCGGCCTGCCGGCAAACGACAAGCGCGGCGCAACGCTGCGCGCCGCATCGCAGGCGCACGCCGATGCCGGGCTGAAATCCGTCACCGGCGAGCACTACGAAGGCGGCCACTGGCTCGGCAGCTTCGCGACGTATCTCGTCACGCGCCGCGGCATCGCTACCCCTTCTTCTTCCGCACCCGCAGCGTCGGCGAGCTCAGATCGAGATCGGCGATCGAAATCACTTCCACGTCGCTGAACTGCTTCTGCAGCGGCTCGAGGAATTCCTTCGCGTTGCCCGCGAGGATCACGCTGAAGTCCTTCGACGCGAGATGCGATCCCGCGAACTTGCGCACTTCCTCCGGCGTCACCGCCTGCATCTTCGGCACGTATTGATTGATCTCGCTCAGCGGCTGCCCGTACAGCGCGAGCGCCGCCATGCGGTTCACGATGCCGGCCGTCGTCTCGAGCGAGAACGCAAAGCCGCCGATCACCGCGGCCTTGCGCGGTACGAGCTCGGTCTCGGGAACGTCCGTGGTCGCGAGGCGATCGAGCTCGCTGCGCATCAACTGCGCCAGCTCCGGCGCGGATTCGTGTTTCGTCTGCGCCGTCGCCGTGAACGGCCCGACGTCCGCGCGCGGCTCGAACGCGCTGTTCGCGCCGTAGCTCAGCCCGCGCTTGATCCGCACTTCCTGGTTCAGGCGTGACGAGTACCCGCCGCCGAGGACCATGTTCGCAACGATCGCCTTCGAGAAATCAGGATCGCTCCGGCGAATGCCGCGCCCCGCGATGACCACCGCCGTGTTGCCCGCCTCAGGCATGTCGATCACCACGACCCGTGGAGCGGCGGGCTTCAGCCCGCCGGAGGCCGGCAGGCTAAAGCCTGCCGCTCCACGAGCCCAGCCCCCAAACAACTTCTGCGCGAGCGCGAACGCGTCCTCCGCCGTCACGTCTCCCGCGAACACGAGCACCGCGTTGTTGGGGCGGTAGTACGCGCGGTGAAACGTCACGAGATCGCTGCGTCCGATTTTCTGAAGCGTCGCCGGCAGGCCTGCGAGGTTGTGCGCGTACGGCGCATCGCCGTAGACGAGGCGCGAGGCGACGATCGCGGCGACGGAGGCCGGCTCTTCGAGCGTGACCTGCAGCGAGTCGAGGATGCGCGCGCGCTCGCGATCGAGCTCGTCACCCTTGAATGTCGCGTTGCGCGAGACGTCGGCGACGTACTCCAGCGACTTCGCGAGATTCGCCGACATGACGCTGACGTCGATCGCGGTAAAGTCCCACGCCGCGTCGGCCGTCATCGTCGCGCCGAGGGCTTCGACGCCGCGCGCGATCTCCTCCGCCGTGCGCGTCTTCGTTCCTTTTGTCAGCACCGTCGCCGTGAGCTGCGCGAGCCCGTCGCGCCCCTTCGGATCCGCGGCCGCGCCGGTCTTGATCATCAGCCGCGCAGCGACGAGCGGCAGGCCCGGCTTCGGCACGACGATCACCCGCAGCCCGTTCGCGAGCGTCTTCTCGACCGGCTGCGGCACTTTCGTTTCGCGCGGCGTGCCGGGAGGCGGCGGCGTTTGCTGCGCGAGAAGCGGAAAAACGATCAGCGCGAGAATCAGCAGCCGTTTCATTTCTTCTCCGCTCCTTCATCCACGTAGTTGATGACGACCGCTTTGCCGTCGACGAGATACTTCTTCACGACGCGCTGGACGTCCGCCGCGGTGAGCGCCTGCAGTTTGGCGAGATCTGTATTCACCGCGTTCGCGTCGTGGTCGAGCGTCACCGCTTCGCCGAGGCTGAACGCCTTGCCGTTGTTGTCCTCGCGATTGCGCAGCTCCGAGGTGAGCATCAGATTCTTCGCCTTGGCCAGCTCCGCGGCGGGGATCGGCTTCTCCGCCAGCGACGCGAGCTCGCCGCGGATGATCTTCTCCGCCTCGGCGGTGTCGTGATCGCTGGCCATGATCGCGGCGACCGCGAACATGCCGAGGTCTTCCCGCAGATCATCGCTGGCGAAGACTTCCTGCGCGATCGCGCCGCGCACCAGCTTCTCGCGCAGCCGCGACGAATCGCCTTCCGTGAGAATCGTCGTCACCGCCGACAGCGCCACCGAGTCTTCATGCGATGCGGGCGGCGCCAGCCACGTGAACGCAACCGCGGGCAGCGGCACGTTCGGCGCCTTCTCCGTAATGCGCTTCTCTTCCGTGCGCGGCGGCTCCTCGCCGGCGATCTTCGGAATCGCGGCCGCGGGTTTCGGCACCGCGCCGAGGTACTTGTCGACCCATGCGTCGAGCTGCTGCGGCTCGAAATCGCCGGAGACGATCAGCACCGCGTTGTCGGGACGGTAGTACGCCGCGTAAAACGACCGCACGTCGTCGAGCGTCGCCGCGTCGAGATCTTCGATGCTGCCGATGACCGGACGTCGATACGGATGCTTCGTGAACGAGTCCGTTTCCATGGCCAGGAACAGCCGCCCGTACGGCTGCGCGAGAATGCGATAGCGGAACTCCTCCTTGACCACATCGCGCTCGGACTTGAAGTTCGCCTCGTTCACGTCGAGCGTCCCCATCCGGTCCGCCTCCGCCCAGAGCAGCGTCTCGAGATAGTTCGACGGCACGACCTCGTAATACGGCGTTACGTCATTGAGGGTGGTGGCGTTGTTCCACCCGCCGATGTCCTCGGTGATCCGATCGAAGAACTCCGACGGCATGTTCTTCGTGCTCTTGAACATCATGTGCTCGAAGAGATGCGCGAACCCGCTGCGCCGCTCCGGATCATGCTTCCCCCCGACGCGATACCACACCTGAATCGCGACGGTGGGATTGGAGCGATCCTGAATCGAGTAAACCTCCAGCCCGTTCGGCAACACGCGATGCCGATACGCGACCGGCGGAATCGTCGTCGCGCCCTGGGCGGTGGCGGCGAGGAGGAGGAGGAGGAAAAGCGAGCGGCGCATGGGGGGAATCGTACTCTGGAGCGCGGCAATGCCAGTTGCCGCTCTGTCACGATTCGGGCAAGTGCTCGGAACGCCGGCGTCTTCGCCGGCTGGCCCGGCGCCGTCTCGGCGGCGGGCGGCGGGACGCCGCCCGATCAGCCGCCGGGACGGCGGCGTTCCGCAGTTGTATTGACAAAATATACGGCTCGTTCCACCTTGCTGAATGCGATACCGAAATCCTGAAACCGGCGTAGACCTCGAACTCGGCGAGCTTGATCCTCCGAGAAAACTCCTCTACGAACGCGCGCAGAAGCTCTTCCGAAACAACGCCAGCTGGTTCACATTTGAGCAAATGGCGTTCTCCGGGCCCTCCCCCCTGTGGCAAGGGGTCACCGACCGGAAGGCAGTCGTTCGGAGCCCGCTCTTCAAAGCGTTAACGGACATGTGGCTGACCCTCGGCGTGAATCAGGGATACGTCGCACCGAAGAAAAAATCTGATGAGCCCACCACCCAAACGAAAACGCGGCCGCCCCGTTCGAACCGTACGGCGAATCTCCGTGACGTGGCGCCTCCCCGTGAACGTCGTGCTCCTCGTCGACGCCCTCGCTGAAGCCGAGGGGATCACGACCACCGCGTGGGTCGAGCGCGCGATCACGAACGCGATCGAGTCGCGCTACTCGTAGCCCCGGGCGGCGGGACGCCGCCCGATCAGCCGGGACGGCGGCGTTCCAACGCCGTCACTCGTAGCGCAGCGCCTCGATCGGATTCATCTCCGCCGCCCTTGCCGCCGGGTAGATGCCGGACACGAGGCCAACGGCGATGGAGACGCCCGTGGACAGGAGCAGCGCGGGGACGGTGATCACGGTCGGCCAGCCGGCGTAGGCGGCGACGATGCGGGCGAGGACGATGCCGATGATGATGCCGGCGATGCCGCCGATGAGGCTGATCGCAAACGACTCGACGACGAACTGCGCGCGGATGTCGCGGCGCGTGGCGCCGATGGCGCGGCGCACGCCGATCTCGCGCGTCCGCTCGAGCACGCTCGCGAGCATGATGTTCATGATGCCGATGCCGCCGACGAGCAGGGAGATGCCGGCGATCGAGCCCATGACGATGTTGAAGATCTGCTGCGTCTTCCGGCTCTGCGCGAGCAGCTCTTCCGGGATCACGATCTCGTAGTCGTCCGCGCCGCCGTGGAGGCGGCTCAAGAGCGGCTCGATAATCTCCGCCGTCGCGCGCGTCGACACGCCTTCCTTCACCGTCACCAGCAGCTCATCCACCGGCGAGTCGAGCGGATCGCGGTCGAACTTGCGCATCGCTGTCGTCACCGGGATCCAGATCTCCTTCGACGTCGAGCGTGTCTGCGATCCCTTCTGTGGCTCCGGGTCATTCGCGAGAACTCCGATCACTTCCAGCCAGACGTCGTTGACCTTCAGCTGCTTGCCGAGCACCGCTCCGTAGCCGAACAGCGAGCGCCGGACTTCCTGCCCGATCACCGCGACCTGCGCGTGCTCGCGCTCGTCTTTGGCATCGAAGTACCGCCCCTCGGCGAGGCCGACGTCGGCGACGTCGCGGTACCGCGAGGCGATGCCGAACACCTTTCCCTTCGTCTTCGCGCCAGCGGCGATGATCTTGTACGGCTTCACTTCGACGCGCGGCAGGACGCGCTCGATGTTCGGCACGGCCTCCACGATAGCCTCGCCGTCGCGGAGCGAGACGCCGAGCGATTTCTTGCGCAGCTCGGCGCGCTCGTCCGGCTTCACCTCTTTCGCGCGGACGATCACGTTGCGCAAACCGAGGCGCCCGATCGCTTCGAGAGCCTTCTGTTCTGCGCCCGCGCCGATCGACAGCATCGCGATCACCGCGCCGACGCCGAAGATCATGCCGAGCATCGTCAGCGTCGTCCGGAGCTTGTGCGTCGACAGATTCGACAGCGCGGTCAGGAACGTTTCATCGCGCATTTGCATCGTCGGTCTTCGTCGGATCCTCGAGCGCGATCTCGTCCCCGTCGATGAGTCCCTTCGTCACGACGACGCGCCCCGCGCTCGACGAGCCGATCGTGACCACGGCCGGCTCGAACTTGCCGTCGCGGCGGCGGTAGACGAGCTTCTTTCCTTCTTTCTCGAACAGCGACTGCCGCGGGATCGCGAACGCGCTGGCCTGGCTCTCCACCTCGAGCACCGAGCGCACGCGCGAGCCGGGCTTCATCCGCTTCGCGTCGCTCTGATCGAGGTCGATCGTGACGCCGAAGTACTGCACCGGCTGCCGCGGGATGCGCGGCCGCGCGACCTTGTCGACCGAGCTGATCTTCCCCGTGAACGTCGCGCTGGAATCCGACTCCAGCGTCAGCTTCGCCTTCTCCCCGACCGCGAGCCCCGCGGCGTCGGCTTCGAGCACGAACACTTCCGCTTTCATCGTCTGCAGATTGGGAATCTCGCCGATCGGCTGGCCGCGCCACATCGTGTCGCCGACGCGGACGATGTCGCCGCGCCAGTTGCGCTGCAGCACGAGGATGCCGTCGTGCGGCGCAACGACCTGCAGCGCCTGCAGGCCATCCTCCGCTTCCTTGATCTTCAGGCCCGCCTTGCGGTCTTCGATGGCGATGAGATCGCGGGCGATGCCGGCGAGGTTGTCGCGCACGGCGAGGACTTCTTCCGCGTGCAGCTTGCGATTCGACGCGAGGTCCTGATCGAGCTCGGCTTCGATGCGCGCGTAGCGCGAGAAGACCTCGGCGTCGTCGAACTTGAATCGCTTCGCCGCCTCCAACTCGCTCTGCGCCTGCCGCGCGTCGCGGCGGAGATTCGTATGCGTCGCCTTCGCGTCCGCGTCCGTCGACGTGAGCTTGTTGCCCGCGGTCATCCGATCCTCGCGGCCGGTGAGCAGCAGGTTCTCGAATTCGGTGGCGTCGAATCGGACGATCACGTCGTCTTTTTTCAGGAGCGTGCCGTCGTTCGCGAGCCACGCCACTTTCAACTGCGAGCGCGCGCTGTGCGGCGCGGCGATCGGCGTGGCCTTCACCGCCTTCAACGTTCCCTCGGCGGTGACGAATCGTTGGAACTCGATGCGGCGCACCTTGAACGTCGCGATCTCGTTCGATTTCTGGAAGCAGGCAACGAAGACAAGAAGGAGAGGGAGCAGCCGTTTCACGATTTCGCTTCTCCCTCGTCGGCCTTCCCGATCAACACCCGGTCGCCCGCCTGCAAGCCGCCGAGCACCTCGACGAACTTATCGTTCTCGCGTCCGAGGCGGAGGGGAACGACGTCGACACTGAACGCGCCGCGGCGATGGACGCACGGCCCCTGCGCGGAAACGAAAATCGCCTCGCGCGGCACGAGCACGGCGTTGCGCGCGCGCGCCAGCTCGATCGTGCCGGTGAAGCGCATGCCGGGCCGCATCTTTGCCGGATCGGTGCGATCGAGCTTGATGTCGACGCGTAGCACCTTCAATGGATCCTGCGTGTTTTTCTTCTTCTGCACTGTGCGGCCGGCGGTGACGATCGTGCCCTGGAACTCTTCGTCGGGATGCGTGTCGAGGCGCAGCGTCACGCGCTGTCCGACGACCACGCGGCCGGCATCGACCTCGTCCACTTCGCCTTCGCCCTTCATCCGATTGAGATCCGGAATCTCGACGACACGCTCCGCTTTCCACACGCTGTCGCCGACCTTCTTCTTCTCGCCGCGCCAGTTCGTGATGTAGACGACCGTGCCGTCGCGCGGCGCTTTCACCGACATCTGCTCGATCGACTGCCGCGTGCGCTCGACGACGTCCATCGCGTCCTTCTGCTTGCTTTCGAGCAGCGCGATGCGTGCCGCCGCGGCGCGCTCGAGCGACTCCAGCCGCGCCTTGATCGCCGTCGCTTCTCGCTTCGCGATCGCGTTCTCGATCTCCGCGGTCTTGCGCTCGTTGATCCCGGCGATGTCGGGCGGCGCCTCGAGCTTCAGCGCGGACTTGCGCAGCCGCGCCTCGGCTTCGGCGAGCTTCAAGCGCTCGTCCTTCGTGCCGAGGGCGAGATCGTTGCGTTCTTTCTCGATCTGCTTGCGCGCTTCGTCGGCTTCGGCGCTTTTCTCATCGAAGCGGCGCTGCAGTTCGGTCGTGTCGAAGCGAAGCACGGGCATGCCCTGCTTCACGTCCATCCCTTCTGGCCCGAGGAACGAGATCTTGAACTCCCAGACATCGGTGAGCGGCGGAGGACCGAGCGCCTGGGACGCTTCGGAGGCCAGCGTGCCGGTCACTTCGAAGCCGGTCACGAGATCGCCGCGCGTCGCGCGCACCCACGTGCCCTGGCGATCGGCGGCCAGCTTGTTGCGGAGCGTCCAGCCGCCGAGGAGAAACGCGACCACGAGCGCGACGGGGATGGCGATGCGCAACCGTTTCTTAACCACGCTTCGCCTCCACGATCGCTTCGAGCTCACTGCCTTCTTCGATTCCGCCCGTCGCGATGCAGTCCTGCGCGTTGCACGAGCCGAGCTTCACGTCCTGCGTCTTGCCGCTCGACAGCCGCACCTGCGGCGCGGCGCCCGAGAAATCGATCGCCGCGCGCGGCACGAGCAGCACCGAGGGCTTCGCTTCACGATGCACGACCACGCGCGCCGAGAGACCCGGCCGCATCCGCGACGGATCGAGACGATCGAGCTCGATCAGCACCTCGAACTGCCGGCGCAGCGACATGCGGCGGCTCTCCTGCGCCACCGCGGAGATCGAGGTGATGCGGCCGCGATACGGAATGGATGGATAGCCGTCGAGCGTGATCGTCACCGGCATCCCGGCGGCGACCTTGCCGTCGTCGACGTCGGCGAGCGCGGCGTTCACGCGCACCGTGCTCAGATCGGGCAGCAGCGCGATCGGAAATCCGACGAACACCGGATCGCCCGACTGCAGCTTGCGTCCTTCCCACGGATGATCGCGGACGACGACGATGCCGTCGCGCGGCGCGCGCAGGACGAGCGCGCCGATGCCTTCCTCGGCGCGCGCGATCGCGCGGCGCGCCTGCTCGATGCGCAGCTGGATGTTCCCGCGTTCCGAGCCCACGCCGACGCGGCGCGACCGGAGCACGTCCAGCGATTTGTCGTACTCCGTTTGCGTCCGCCGCAACGTGTTCTGGTTCTCTTCGTACTGCCGAGCGGAAAGAAGATCGCGCGGCACGTCCGCCTGCAGCTTCGCCTTGTCGAATTCCGATTTCTTCTTTTCGGTGTCGAGCTGTTTCTGCTCGAGGTCCGCCGCCCATTGGGCTTCGTTCTGCGCCAGTTCCTGCAGCGTCTGCGTGAGCGTCTGGCGGCGCTGCTCGAGATCGGCGGTGAGCTCGGTGTTGTCGAGCTCCGCCACCGGCTCGCCGGCGCGGACCGCGGAGCCATCCTCGATCATCCATTTGATGGCGGTCTGCCACGACGGCAGCGGCGGAACGGCCAGCGCGTCGCCGCGCGCCGCTTCCAGCTCGCCGGAGAGTACGAGCTCACTCGCGAACGCGCCGCGGCGGACGCGCAGCTCGTTCGGCTGGTCCTCGGGCTTGTACCCGGAGAAGCAGCCGGCGATCAGCAGTACCGCACAGAGATATCGGACCATTTGTAGCTTGTGACGGATCTTAGGCGCGTTGGTTTGCCGGGACGGTTACAATTTCGCTTCCTCATGACGGCGGCGCCCGCCCCACTCTTCCCCGACGATTTCGCGACGGACGTGCGAAACGGCCTAACCGCCGCGCAAAAATCCCTCCCTCCGCGCTGGTTTTACGATGACCTCGGTTCATCGCTCTTCGACGCCATCTGTTTTCTGCCCGAGTACTACGTCCTGCGCGCCGAAACGGAGATCCTCACGTCGTTCCGCGACGAGATCGTGGCGGCGTTCGGCTCGCACGTCCGCCTGGTCGAGCTCGGGAGCGGGATGGCCAGAAAAACGCGCATCCTGCTCGATGCCCTTCCCGGCGTTGAATATGTCCCGGTCGACGTCGACGCCGGCATGCTCGAGCGAAGCGGACGCGACCTGCTCAATGAATATCCGGGCCTGAGCGTGCGCGCGATTGCGTCCGATTTCACGCGTCCGTCGATCCCCCTCTCCACCCTCCCGCCGACGCAGGCCCGAACGGTCGTGCTGTTCCTCGGGTCGACGATCGGCAACCTCGATCCCGATGCCGCGACGGCGATGCTGCGCGATTTACGCTCCGCGCTTCGTCCCGGCGACGCGCTGCTCCTCGGCGCGGATCTGCGCAAGGAAAAATCGATCCTCGACGCCGCGTACGACGACGCTCTCGGCGTGACCGCGGCCTTCAATCTCAATCTGTTGCAGCGCATCAATCGCGAGCTCGGCGGGCACTTCGAGCTCGCCTCCTTTGCGCACCGCGCGTTCTACGACGAAGCGCGCGGCCGCATCGAAATGCATCTCGTCAGCCGCCGCGCGCAACGCGTGCGCATCGACGCGCTCGACCTCGAGATCGCCTTCGACGAAGGCGAGACGATTCACACCGAAAACTCCTACAAACACGACGAAGCGTCGCTGCGCGCGCTCGCGTCGAGCGGCGGTTTCACGATCGAAAAAACGTGGACCGACCCGCGCCGATGGTTCGCCGATCTGCTGTTTCAGGCGCGTTGATTTCGCGACCCTACGTCTCGTGGAACCACCCCTGTTTTCATCCGCGCTGACGCGCTGCGCAGAATAGGTGTGCGTTGCGCGGCAACGCGTGTGCGCGACATGAATCCGTGCACGATCGATCGCTTCGCGCACCGCAACGCAACGCTTCGTCCACTCGATTGCGCACCATCGCTGCGCATGAAACTGCGCCGTTTTCTCCGGACGGTAGCGCTGATGTACGGCCTTGCGGAATGCATGTTCAATTCTGAACAGACGCAGCACAGAGCGGTACTTACGATCGCTGCGCTTTATAGCAAATGCCCACCATTGACGGACGCGAAGACGCGCCATCTCAGGCCCTTAGAGACGTATTCGACCGTGACTCGTTGCCCTTTGTTCGGACACGAGTCGATGGACAGAAGTCGATCTACGCCACCGGGGACGAAGATGATGCCTTGTACCTGATCGACTCGGGACAGGTGAAGCTCACCATGTCGTCGGCGTCGGGTCAGGATTGCCTGCTCGCCATCTATACGGTCGGCGACGTGTTCGGCGAATCATGCCTCACCGGCGGCCGGAAACGCTTCGAGACCGCGACGGCGATGCAGTCGGCGGTGGTGCGCCGCGTGACGCGCCGCGATTTTCTCGCCGAGGTCTATCGCAGCGGCGCATTCGACTCGCTCGTGCGCCACGTCGCGGCGCGTCTCTGCGAGCGCCAGACCGCGGTATTCGATCTCGTGACGATGGACGCGGAACGGCGGCTCGCGAAAGTGCTGCTCGCGTTCGCGGAGAAGCTCGGCACGGCGGACGGCGAGTTCATCGTGCTCGAGCAGCGCATCTCGCACGAGGATCTCTCGCAGATCGTCGGCACGACCCGTCCGCGCATCACGAACTTCATGCAGCGCTTCCGCAAAATGGGCATCATCCAGGGCCATCGCGGGATCCACCTGCACCGCCAGAAAGCGCGCGAGTTCCTCGGGCGCGAAAAAGAGCAATCGCGCAGGAAAGTTCCTAATTCTGTTCAAAAGTGAACTGCGCCTAACAAGAACGTTACCTATCTTGCACCATGGCCGCCCCGGAGAGCTGCCCCTCATCTTTGCCGCGATCCTCCCCGGCGACTCAACTGCGCGATCTCGTGGTGGTGAACGAACAGTCGGGCGTCGAGTGGCGGGTCGCAACCGGATCCATCGACGGCGGGCGGATCATCCTCTGCTCCGCCGTCGTTTCTGAGTGGAGGACAGGCACTCCTGCCTGTCCATTTCGATCGCTTCGCTCAGGACAGGCAGGAGTGCCTGTCCTCCACCGGCAACTGAGAATGCAACGGCGCTGGACGCTGTTTCCATCGCCGGTTATCATTCGCCTTCTATGCCGCGGTAGCTCAGTTGGTTAGAGCACCAGATTGTGGATCTGGGGGTCGGCGGTTCGAGCCCGCCCCGCGGTACCATCCCTCCTGAATGACCATCACCACCACCACGACTACGGTCGAGCCGCGTCTCTCGCGCGGCCTCCGCGACCTCCTGCCGAACGAAATGCTCGCCCGGCAGCAGATGGTCGACACCATCCGCCGCGTCTATGAGCTGTACGGATTCGTGCCGCTCAGCACTCCCGCGATCGAATACCTCGACGTCCTCTCCGGCAGCGCCGGGCAGGAAGCGCAGCAGTCGATTTTCCGGGTCTCGAATCCCGAGCGCGAAGAGTTGGGACTGCGCTTCGATCTCACCGTGCCGCTCGCGCGCGTGATCGCGCAGTATCGCGAGCTGCCACGCCCGTTCCGCCGCTACCAGGTGGCGTCCGTGTGGCGCGCCGACAAGCCGGACAAAGGCCGCTTCCGCGAGTTCACGCAGTTCGATCTCGACTCCGTCGGCGTCGAGAGCGAGATCGCGGATACGGAGATCATCGCCGGCATGTGCGACACGCTGCGCGAGCTCGGCGTCGGACGTTATCTCGTGCGCTTCTCCAGCCGGGCCGTGCTCAACCTGCTGCTCGCCTTCGCGAGCATTCCGCCCGAGCGAGGCGCCGACGTGTTTCGCGTGCTCGACAAGCTCGACAAAGTCGGCGTCGAGAAGGTGCGGCTCGAGCTGATGAACGGCTATAAAGACGAGTCGGGCGACACCATCCGTGGCGTCGGACTGTCGGGCGATCAGGTCGATCGCATCGAAAAGTTCCTAGCCATCCGCGCCGATGTGCGCCGCGACGTGGTTGCGCAGGTGCGCGAGCTGTTTGCGGGTGTCGAAGGCGCGCCGGAACAGCTCGACGTCGTCGAGCGGATCTCCAATCACCTCTACGCCCTCGGCTACGGCGACGATCAGGTCTCGCTAGATCTCTCCATCGCCCGCGGCCTCGCCTACTACACCGGCCCCGTGTTCGAGGCCATCCTCCCCGACGCGCCGCAGTTCGGCTCCGTGTTCGGCGGCGGCCGCTACGACAATCTCGTGCTGCGTTTCCTCGGCGAGGCGATTCCCGCCGTCGGCGCGTCGATCGGCGTCGATCGCCTCCTCGCCGCGCTCGTGCACCTCGGCAAGATCGGCACGCGCAGCTCGACGGCGGACGTGCTCATCGCGAACATGGATCCGAATCTCACCGAGGACTATTTGAAGATGACGTGGGAACTGCGCGCCGCCGGCATCCCGACGGAGCTGTACCTCGGCAGCGCGAAAGGCGTCGGCAAGCAGCTCAAGTACGCCGACCAGTGCGACATCCCGCTCGTCGTGCTGTACGGCTCGAACGAAAAAGAACAGGGCACCGTCACGATCAAAGACATGATCGCGGGCCGCGAGCGCGCGAAGCCGGCGGACAGCCGCCGCGAATGGCTCGCGCAACGCGCCGGCCAGCAGACGGTCGATCGCACGAAGCTGATCGAGATCGTCCGGAATCTGATCGCATGACGATCCGTCTCGACGGCCACTCCCTCACCATCGAGCAGCTCGCCGACATCGCTCGTAACGGCGCGCGCGTCGAATGCGATCCGTCCACGCGCAAGCGCGTGTCGCGCGGCGAGGCGCTGATCGCGCAGGTGGTGGAGAACTATCGCCGGGCGTGGGAAGCCGGGAAGGCAGTGCCGAGCGACTACGGCATCACGACGGGGTTCGGCGAGTTCAAGGACAAGCCGATCGCGCCGGACGATCTCGTGCAGCTGCAGCGCAACCTGCTGCTCTCGCACTCGGTCGGCGTCGGCGAGAACTGCGATGCTGATGATCTCGCGAACTACTTCCCGGCCGAGGTCGTGCGCGGCGCGCTGGCGACGCGGCTCAATGCGTTCTTGAAAGGACACTCCGGCGTCCGCGCGAAGCTCGTCGAAGTCGTCGAGGCGATGCTGAACCGCGGCGTGATCCCGCTCGTTCCGCTGCGCGGTTCCGTCGGCGCGAGCGGCGATCTCTGCCCGCTCTCGCATCTCTTCGCCACGCTCCTCGGCGAGGGACGTTTTTACACGCTCGACGATCGCACGCTCCGCGATGCGCGCGAGCTGCCGCAACTCCTCGGCTTCGACGCCGAGGAGATCAAGCCGCAGTTCAAAGAAGGACTGGCACTCGTCAACGGCGCGAACTTCTCCGCGGCGATGCTGGCGCTCGCGGCCTACGACGCGAAGCGGCTCGCCGACACCGCCGACGCCGCGGCATCGCTGACGCTCGAGGCCATGGCCGGCTGCACGCGCGCGCTCGATGAGAAAGTGCATCACGAGCGCGGCCACGCGGGACAGATCGCGAGTGCGGAGCGCATGCGCGCCATGATCGCCGGCAGCCGCCTCGTGGAGCGCTCGGGCGCGGTGCAGGACGCCTATTCGCTTCGCTGCGCGCCGCAGGTGCACGGCGCCACGCGCGACACGATCCGCTTCGTGCGCGGC
>DATFHJ010000460.1:0-14052 GCA_035248585.1 Thermoanaerobaculia bacterium | reverse complement strand
TCGCGCAGCACTTCGACGCGCGCCGCGGCGCGCGCGCGCAGGTCGTCGAGATCGCCGAACTGGATCGACTGGGTGGGGCATGCCGTCGCGCAGGCCGGCGCCAGCCCCGCCTTCTGGCGGTCGTAGCAGAACGTGCACTTGAACGCGCGCCCGTCGTCCGGGCGGCGGTCGACGACACCGAACGGGCAGGTGACGACGCAGTAGCCGCAGCCGTTGCAGATGTCGGGCTGGATGTAGACGCCGCCGAATTCCGTGCGGATGATCGAGCCGGTCGGACACGCTTCGAGACAGCCGGCATGCTCGCAATGCTTGCAGACGTCCGATGAGAACTGCCACGTCATCTGCTTCGGCGAGTTGCCGCCGGCGCCGATCGACGTCTCGTGCTCGACGAACTTCACGTGCCGCCACGTCGAGTGGCCGAGGCTCAGCGTGTTGTCGTAGGAGAGCCCCGACCAGAGGAAGCCGTCGTGCGGAACGTCGTTCCACTCCTTGCACGCGACCTCGCACGCTTTGCATCCGATGCAGAGCGTGGAGTCGGTGAAAAAACCGGTCGTGGTCACCGGCGTGCAGCTTACCTCAGTGCCGCGCGGCGCGAGCGCGGTCGGTGAAGTCGTTCGCGTAGACGCGGCCGCCGCGCGTATAGACGAAGACCGTACGGCCGCCGAGCTCGACTACGTTACCGAGCTCGAAGCCTGTCGACTGCGCCCAGGTTGAATGACGGACGACCGTGCCGCTCCCGTCGACGACCGCGACCTCGAGGCCGCCGTACAGGGCGAGACCGCCGTCCCGCTGCGCGCGGATCACCTTCGGCGCGAACGGGATGGCGAGGTCGCTGGCATCGAGGGGAGTGCCGTTGCGATCGAGCCGCTGCGCGATCCTGCGGTCTCCGTCGGTGCGCACCAGCAGAAAGCCGTTGCTCGTAGCGCTGATCGCGAACTTGTCCTGAGCGCCGATGGCGTGGTGCTGCAGACCGTTCGCATTGCCGTTGCGCGAGACGACGGTCGAGACGACGTCGCTGCTCGTCCGCCACATCACCAGCCACTCGACGCCGAGCGCCGCGACACGCGGTGCGGAGCCTTCGCCAAGCGGAATGCGTCCGAGGATCGGAATGCCGCGCGCGTCCAGGATCGTCGCGCGCACGATGCCGTTCTCGGCGAACACGAGGAGCGACTGCGACTCCGCGTTCGCGAGGTCGATCGGGCCGTCGATCGGATCGGTATCGAGGATCTGTTCGGCGCGATTCGGTCCGCCGAGGTGAATCTTCGACTCTTCGACCCACGCGGCGAGGAGGCCGTTCGGATCGACAGTTGCGGCGGGAAATCGCTGCACGACCGCCTCCATCGACGCGACGCCGGCGCTCGTCATCACTCGCCCATGTCCGGGTCCAACATATTTCGTGTCGCCCTCGGTCCACGCCAGAAACCCGGGCGCGATCCAGGGATCGAGCGCGCGGTCCGCGGCCGTGCATTCGCGCGTGAGATCGCTCTCGCTGGTGAAGCGCAGCGTGCAGAGCGAGTCCGGCGTCGCGTACGCGGCGATCCACGCGCTGCCGTCCCACGCCAGGTTGCGGATGCGCGCGTTTGCGGGAGCAAGGAGGAACGATTCGTCGCCCAACGAAGCGACCGGGCCGAGAGCGGTGTGATCGATCGTGGCGATGCCGCCCGGCCCCGACGCGGCGACGTCGCCTTCCCGCGCATCGAGCACCCATGGCAACTCGCTCCCCGAGATCACCGCGAGCGCACTCGCGCCGCTGACCGTTCTCGAGCTGGTCATGCGCGCCAGCGCATCGAGCTGCACGAGCTGCTGCTTCGCCTCGACCTGGAGCAATGCCCACGCGCTGTCGCCGTCCCACACCAGATCGAGCACGGCCGCGGAATACGCATCATCGACCAGCACCGTCCCCGGCTGCTGATCGCGAATCGTGCCGTCAGCGGAAATGCGCAGCGCGTACACGTACGCGTATCCGAAGCGCGTCCCGGTGGCGTAGACGACGAGATAGTCGCTGCCGGTCCAGACCGCGCGCGGCGTGTGTCCATAGAAGAGCGACACGCCCTGCTCCGGCTGCCGCGCGACGCCGCCGCGGTCGTACGCGCGAAACGCCATCGGCGCGGGATAGCCGGGAAACCAGCGCTGTTCCCACATCACGAGAAAGCCCTCATCGCCGGCGGCGACGACCGGGAAAAAGCGCGAGGTCGTCGATGTGCCGGCGGGAACATAACGCGACTCGGAGACCGGGATTTCGGCGGCGAAGAGGGAGAACGTCAGGAGCAGGGGAACCAGGAGGCGCCCACCGCTGGTACGGCGCGCGCGCCTAGTTCGTCGCGCGCGTGAGATTGCAGCTCAGCCCCTTCGACTCGAAGATGCGCACGTTCGGCTCTTCGGAGATGGCGAGCAGATCGTTGACGACGTCGCCGGTGACGAGTCCGCGCGGGCCCCAGTGATACGGCAAGCCGACCTGATGCACCAGCGCGCCGTTGATCTCGAGCGACGGCATGCGCGTGGTGACGAGCGCCCGCGCGCGGACGGAGGCGCGGGCGGTGGAGATGGTGACGAAGTCGCCGTTCGCGACGCCGGCTTCGCGCGCGAGCTCGGGAGAGATTTCGGCGAACAGCTCGGGCTGCAATTCCGCGAGATGCGAGAGCGTGCGCGTCATCCCGCCGGCGGTGTGATGCTCGGTCAGGCGATACGTCGTCAGCACGTACGGGAACCGCTGGTCCGGCGACGACGCATACGGATTGTCCGGACGCTCGAGCGGCTTCGCCTCCGGATTCGTCTGCTGTTCGTACAACGGATTGCGCACATTCGATTCGAGCGGCTCGTAGTGCGCCGGCAGCGGCCCGTCTTTCAATCCCGACGGCACCCACAACCAGCCCATCCCGTCGGGATGCATGATGAACGGCGCATCGCCCGGCAGCGCTTCATCGCCGCCCTTCCCTTTTTCCGGTTGGTAGTCCGGCGCCTTGCCGCGCGTAAAGTCGGCGACGTCGTGTCCCACCCACTCGCGCTGCTCTTGATCCCACCACACGAGCGCCTTTTTCTCGCTCCACGGCGTTCCATCCGGCTTCGCCGAGGCACGGTTGTAAAGGATGCGGCGGTCGAGTGGCCACGCGTAGCCCCATCCGTGGCCGTACCTCCCCTTCGCTTCGCGCGCGTTCGCTTTGTTCGTGCCGTCGAAGACGCCGGAGTAGATCCAGCAGCCGCAGGCGGTGGAGCCGTCGTTTTTCAGTTCGCCGAAGTGTTTGATCGGTGTAGTGCGCGCCTCCGGCGCGCCTTCGGGCGAAGGCGCGCCGGAGGCGCGCACTACACCACCATGAATCTCGCGCAGCACTTCCTCCACATCCTCATCCGCATAATCCCAGGTAAGAGCCCGCAGCCCCGCGTCGCGCGGTCTCTCCGTGGCGCGCGCTTTCATCCGCCGGCCGAGGTCCACCAGGAACTGATACTCGCTGCGCGCGTCGCCCGGCGGCTCGACGGCTTTCTCGCGCCACTGCAAGAGGCGCTGCGTGTTCGTGAACGTGCCTTCCTTCTCCACGTGGGACGCGGCCGGAAAGAAGAAGACTTCCGTGTCGATCTCGTCCGGCGCTTCCTGCCAGAACGCGGCCGTCTCCACCTCCACCATGTCCCGCACCACGAGCCATTTCAGCTTGCGCATCGCCTCGCGATGCAGCTTCGCGTTCGGCGAGCCGACGGCCGGGTTCTGTCCCATCACGAACAGTCCCTCGAGCTTCCCGTCCGCCATGTCGAGCGAATACGCAAAGTACGAGTGATCGCCGGTGAGCTTCGGCAGCCAGTGGAAGCCGAAGTCGTTCGCGGCCGTCGCGGCGTCGCCGTAATACGCCTTCAGCAGGCTGACCATGTACTTGTCGATGTTGAACCACCACCCCTTGGCCGCCTCGTGCTTCTGGTAATAGTCGTCGAGCGAACGCTCCTTCGACGTCGGCATCGGCAGGTAGCCGGGCAGGATGTCGAAGAGCGTCGGCACGTCGGTCGAGCCCTGGATCGACGCGTGTCCGCGCAACGCCATGATCCCGCCGCCCGGCCGCCCGATATTGCCGAGCAGCAGTTGCAGAATGGATGCGGCGCGGATGATCTGCACGCCCGTGGCGTGCTGCGTCCAGCCGACGGCGTAGCAGATCGCGCCCGTCTTCTCCGCGCCCGACGCGCGCGTATACACGTCCGCCACTTCGAGAAACTTCGCGCGCGGAATCCCGCACGCCCGCTCCACCAGCTCCGGCGTGTAGCGCGCGAAGTGGCGCTTCAGGATCTGGAACACGCAGCGCGGATGCTGCAGCGTTTCATCGCGCGGCGGATCGGGCGGCGTCGACGGCGTGCCCTGCCCCTCCCCGCGATGGCCGGTATCGAATCCGCCCGGCTCCGCGCCGGGATAGAGCCACGTCTCGGGATCCGAGAACAAGCCGTCGAGGTCCTCGGTGTCCTGGAAGTCGTCGCGCACGATCACCGCGGCATTGGTGTACCGAATGACGTACTCGCGGAACCAGCGCTCGTGCTCGAGCGTGTAGCGGATCAGCGCGCCGAGGAGAATCAGATCGCTGCCGGCGCGGAGCGGCAGCCAGTAATCGGCCATCGCCGACGTGCGCGTGAACCGCGGATCGACGTGAATCACCTTCGCGCCATTCTTCTCGCGCGCCTCGATCACCCACTGGAAGCCGACCGGGTGGTTCTCGGCCATCGACGAGCCCATGATCAGGATCGCGTCGGCGAAGGCGAGATCCTGCTGGGCCGTGGTGGCGCCGCCGCGCCCGAGCGACGTCCCCAGACCGGGGACGGTGGAGCTGTGTCATATCCGCGCCTGATTGCTCAGGCAGACCATCCCCAATCCCGCGGTAAAGAGCTTTTTGATGAGGTAGTTCTCTTCGACGTCGAGCGTCGCCCCGCCGAGGTGCGCGACGGCGGTCGTGTGCATCTGCTCGTCGTCGAACGAGCGCTCGCGCGATTGCCACAACCGATCCGCGACCATCGCCGTCGCGCGGTCGAGATCGAGGTCGTACCACTTGCGCGACTTCGGCGGGCGGTACTTCACGAGCGTTTCGCGGCCGGGATGCGTCACCAGCTCGTAGCTCGCCGCGCCCTTGGGACAGAGATGCCCGCGCGAGATCGGCGACTGCGGATCGCCTTCGATGTTGATGACCCGCCCGCCGCGATGGTAAACGAGTTGACCACATCCGACGCCGCAGTACGGACAGATCGAGCGCGCGACCTCGGCGCCGTCGTTTTTCTTGCGCAGCTCACGCGTCCGGTCGCTCACCGCGGCCTCGGGATCGCCGCGGAGCTGGCGGAAGAAGGGCCAGTCGAACATGCGGATCGAGTCTAATGCAGACTGGCGCCGAGACGGCGCCCGATCAGCCGGCGAGGACGCCGGCGTTCCGCCCACGCATTGGAACGCCGGCGTCCCGCCGGCTGGCCAGGCGGCGTCCCGCCGCCTCACGTCCCGAAAACGAACACTTCGATCCCACATCCGAGCAGCTTCAGCTGTCACACGCGATACCCATCAATCACTTACGGCGGCACATCGGTTGCGACGAGCGCGGGCCATGCTCAGGTCTCTCAAGCGCCATCCGGCACGGCAGCTTCTCGTCATCCTCACGCTGGCCCTCGGCCTCGGCGCGACGACGAGCATCGTCAGCGCGATGCGCGGCGTGCTCCTCGCGCCGCTGCCGTTCCCGAACGCCGAGCGGCTCGTGAGCGTCGGCGAAGGGGAAAACGATGGGCATCCATCGACCGTCGGCTTCGCGACCTACGCCGATTGGAAGCCGTCGCTGCGATCGTTCTCGGACATGGCCGCGGTCGCGAACGGCAACGCCACGCTCCTCGGCGGCAACGATCCCGAACAGATCTTCCTCCTGCGCGTCACGCACAACACGTTCGGCATGTTCGGCGTGAAGCCGAGACTCGGACGCGATTTCAACGCCAACGACGACATTCGCGGCGGCCCGATCCGCATCATCCTCAGCGATGAACTGTGGAAGCGCCGCTTCAACGGCGACCGCGGCATCGTCGGCCGCGTCCTGCGCATCAGCGACATCCCGATGGAAGTGATCGGCGTGATGCCGCCGCGCACGCGCATCCTCGAGGGCGAGTGGCGCGGGCAGCCGGCTGACGCGTGGATCACGCTGCGCTACAACACCACGCTTTCGTACTCATGCCGCGGTTGCCGGCATCTGCGCGTCTTCGGGCGCCTGCGCGACGGTGTCACGATCGATCAGGCAACGCGAGAGGCGGAGACGTTCACGGCCGGCTTGCGCAAAGCGTATCCGAACGATTACTCGTCGAAGAGCTACGTGGCCGTGCAATCGCTGCACGACATGATCGTCGGACGGCAGGTGACGTCGTCGCTCTGGATCGTATTCGCGGTCGCGGTGATGGTGCTGCTCGCCGCGGTGTCGAATGCCGCGGGACTGCGCTTGTCGGAGCTCTTCATCCGCCAGAAAGAAATCGTCGTGCGGCAATCGCTCGGCGCGACGCCGGCGCGGCTCGCGACGATGCTGATCGCCGAGTCGCTGATCCAGGCCTCGCTCGCCTCGCTCCTCGGCTTCGGAATCGCCGTCGCCGGAATCCGCTGGCTGCGCGCACATTCCGCCGAGTTCCTGCCGCGGGCGATGGACCTGGCGATCGATCCGGCGGTCGTGGCGACGTGCATCGCCATCGCCCTGCTCTCCGGCGCGCTGATCGGATGGATTCCCGCATGGCGCGCACGCAACTGGGCCACGCGCGCGGAAGGACGCGGCATCGTCTCCTCGCGCGCGGCGACGCTGCGCATTCTCGTCGGCGTGAACGTCGCGCTGTCCGTCGTGCTCCTCGCCGGCAGCGCGCTCCTGCTGCGCAGCGTGCGCAACCTCTTCTCCACGCCGCCCGGATTCCAGGCGACGAACGTCGTGAGCTTCCGCATCGCGCTCGGCTCCAACCGGCACAACGACTATGCAGTGCAGCTCGCACTGCACGAGCGCTTCATGACGCAGGCAACGCAACTGCCCGGCGTCCAGTCGATCGCGATGTCATCACAGGTGCCGTTCGCGGAGAACAATGACAACGCCTCGATGACGCGCGAGGAAGATCGCAATCAGCCGAACGGCGATGCGCCCGATGCGCAGCGCTTCGCGATCTCGCCGGGCTACTTCGACACGCTGCGCGTGCCGATTCTCCGCGGACGCGCGTTCAACGCGGCGGATCGGACGAAGAGCGAGCCGGTGCTGATCCTCAATCAAACCGCGGCGCGCGTGCTGTTCGGCAACGGCGACGCGCTCGGCCGTCGCGTGCAGATCGGCGGCGGCGACGACAATCCGTTCCGCCGCGTGGTCGGCGTCGTGCCGGACATCCAGCCGGGCGACCTCGGCGCGCCGGCGATGGCCCAGGCATACCTGCCGCTCACACAGTTCGGCGACGCATCGGAAGAAACGGTCGTCGCGCGCACGACGGGCGACGTGATGGAGCTGCGCGAGCTGCTGCGGCGGATCGATCCCGACGTCGCCGTGTACAAGATCAACAAGCTCGACTCGCTCGTGACCGCGTCGGAAGCGCGGCGGACGTTCATCCTCACCTGCATCGCGGCGTTCTCCGCCGTCGCGGTGGCACTGGCGATGATCGGCGTGTACGGCATGCTCTCGCTGATGGTGTCGAGCCGCACGCGCGAGCTCGGCCTGCGCCTGGCCCTCGGCTCGACGAACGCCGGCGTCTTCCGCTTCGTCGTCGCACAAGCCCTGCGCGTCGTCGTCTTCGCACTGTTCGTTGGCGTGATGGCGTCGCTGTTTCTCGGACGCCTTCTGCAATCGCTGCTCTACGGCGTCGCGAACGGCGATCCGATGACGATCGCCACCGTGATCGCGCTGCTTGCGACAGCGACGTTCATCGCCGCCGCGCCGCCGGCCGTGCGCGCGGCGCGCGTCTCGCCGATGCGCGCGCTGCATGAGGAGTAGCATGTCGCGGTGGCGCACGTCACCCGCATTCACGGCAGCACAGCGACGAGCGCCGACGACACGCTGGCGATCGAGGAGCCGCTCGAGATCCGCATCGGCGAGCGCCCCGTCTCCGTCACGCTGAGAACGCCCGGCGACGACTTCGACCTCGCCGCCGGCTTCCTCTTCACCGAGTCGATTCTTCGATCCCACGAAGAGATCTCCTCGATCCGCCACTGGGGCTCGCCGAACGTCGTGCGCGTCGACGTGAACGCGCCGGTCGAGCTGCAGCGCCTGCAACGCCACTTCTATTCGACGTCCTCGTGCGGCGTGTGCGGCAAGGTCTCGATCGACGCGCTGCGCGTGCACGCCGCCCCTTTGAACTCCCACGTGCGCGTCTCGCGCGACGCCGTTCATGGTTTAGCCGACGCGCTACGCGCCGAACAGCACACGTTCGACGCCACCGGCGCGATTCACGCCGCGGGGGTGTTCACGTCCGACGGTACGCTCGTCCGCGTGCGCGAAGACATCGGACGCCACAACGCCGTCGACAAAGTGATCGGCTCGTTCTTCCGCGAAGGCGCCGCGCTCAACCAGCACCTCCTCTTCGTCAGCGGCCGCACGGCGTTCGAGATCGTGCAGAAAGCGATCGTCGCCCGCATCCCCGTCGTCGCCGCCGTCGGCGCCCCCTCCTCCCTCGCCGTCGACCTCGCCGCCGAGTTCAATCTCACGCTGCTGGGCTTCGTCCGCGACGGCCGCTTCAACGTGTATTCGGCGGCGCATCGGATCGTTTGAACGGCCGCTGCCGCTCGACCTTCGCGACGCGGGTGAAGAACTCCGAATACCATCGCCCGATCCCGTTCTGCTGCGCCACGCGATGCTCCGCATGCTTCCGCCAGTTCGCGATCGCCTCTTCACTCGCCCAATACGAAACCGTAATCCCCAGCCCATCCTCCCCCCGCGCCGACTCCACGCCGAGAAACCCCGGCTGCTGCGACGCCAACTCGACCATCTTGTCCGCCATGTCGCCATACCCGTCCACGTCCTCGGTGCGCAGCGAGGTGAAGATGACGGCGTAGTAGGGCGGGTCGGGGGTGTGGGCGGGTTTGCTCATGCTTTCGCTGCTCTCCATAACGGCTCGTCTTCGAGGTGCTGTACTTTCGTTTCGTCGAGGATCGCTTCGCTGAGTTTTTTCGCGAAGGCGCGTTCGGATTCGGGGATGCGGGGGAGGAGGGCGGCGAGGAGGCTCGCAAAGGACCAGTCCTCACGTCTGAATCCGGCATCAATAATCGACTGAAGACTGTGTAGCGAAGCTGTCCCGTTTGCTCCACTAGCCTTGTCGAGCAGCCAAAGTGTGAATAACACCTCCGCGTGACCTTGGACACTATCTTGTCCCAATTTCAACGCTTGATCTGCATACCTACGCGCCTCGGCATCTTGACCAAGAATTGCGAGCAACTGCGCGAAGTTGCCATTTATAGTTCCGCTAAATGGGCGCAGCACCAGGGCGCGGCGATACAGACGCTCCGCCTCGTCATAATCTCTGCGGATGTACGCCATAAAGTTTGCGAAATTGCCATTAGTGATGGCGTTGTTCGGGTTAAGCTCTAAAGACCGCCGAAATAACCGCTCCGCCTCGTCATAATCTTTGCGGACATGTTTCAAGAAGACAGCGTAATTGCCCAAGTTCCTATCGCTGTTCGGATCACACTCCAAGCCGCGGCGGTATAAACGCTCGGCTTCGTCATGGTCAGCGCAGATGTCCGTTATGAAGTTCGCGAAGTTTCCTGTGAGTTCAATGCTTTGCGGAAATGCTTTCAAACCAGCGCGGTAAATCGCCTCGCGCTTTGTCGGATTTGGTTCTGCACGAGCTTTTAGTTCCCACGCCCACCAGTCGTCTTCCTGTGAGAGGCGCTCGACTGCCGCATCGACTGCCTCTGTCACCGGGGCACGAGCTTCGTCTGCCGCCGGAGTCGCTGCCGGTTTTTTCAGCGCAACGGTGAGATCCTCGAATTGCTTTCGGTAGCCGGCGACTCTCTTCTCATGAGTGTCTTGCAGTTGCGGCAACAGAGGCTTGAGCTCGAGCTTCACTTGCAATTGCAACATCAGCTCATCAAACCCAAGAATCGGCACGAGTCGCCCGTGATGGTGCTCCACCACCTCGACCACCTGCGGCTCGACCGCACTCCCATAACGGTGGCACCAGAAGATCCCACCCTCGATCGGCTCGAGCTTCGCCAAAAAGTTCATCAAACTCCCGTCGTTGCCTCCATACCCAATGACGATCGGCGTGAAACGGCTGAAGATCTTCTTCAACGCCGCATCCCACTCGCCGGGCAAAGCCGAGATTTCTTCGGGATTACTGCGCGGCTGCAGCAGCAAGTCGCGGTGGATTTTTGCGATCAGCGGGCGGCGCAGGTTGGGGCGGATGTATCCGGTGAGTGACTCGTGTCCGCAGACGAGCGGGAACGTCCGCGTGTAAATCGACAGCGCATCGGCAATGAGGTTGTCGAAATTGGTCGTCACGGCCACGCTGTGCGACGTGTTGGCCATGATCTGCGCCAGCACGGAGTAACCGAAGCTAGGCTCGGCTTTGTCCATGATCTTCTCGAGCGTCGCGTAGCCGCGCTCTTTGTAGTCGCGGAAGCGGCGCTGATAAATCCACGGGTAGAAGTTCGCGGCTCGCGCGTACTCGAATCCGTCGATGCCGAGGTTCTTCGCGGTGGCCCAGGTCTCGACGGGCACCGAGGGCTCGCTCTCCAGCTCGTGCATCTCCGTGAGCCATCGCTGCACCAACGTCGCTCCGGAGGGAATCCCCGACTGCACGGATGCTCCCGAGCCGAGGACCCAGCAGAAGGGCCGGTCCGGCATCTCCTGATGCCGGCTCAGGAACTCGCTGAGGAATCCGCGATTGGTGATGTTCATGGGACCAGAGAAATGATACCTGAAACCTTCCCCCACCCTCTCCGTACATTGTCACTGTGATATTTCAGTAGTACAGTTGGCAAGCATGAGATTCAGGCTGAATCCGAGCATAGGCGTACCGATCTACTTGCAGCTGATGGAGCAGGTGAAGCATGCGATCGAGACCGGGGCACTTCAGGAGGGCGACCAGTTGCCGGGGATCCGGCCGCTGGCCGAGGAGCTGGTGATGAATCCGAACACCGTCGCCAAGGCTTATCGGGAGCTGGAGCACGAGGGCGTGATCGAGCTGCGCCACGGGGCGGGCGCGTTCGTGGCGCCGAACGCGCGGGCGGGGAAGCTCGCCGACAAGCTCAAACAGGCGCAGGCGCTCGTCGCCGGCACGGTCGAGAAGCTGCGCGGGCGCGGGCTCGCGGATGACGAGATCCGCCGGCTGTTCGAGGCCGAGCTCGCGCTTCGGAAAGGAGGCCGCCGTGGCTGAAGAGAACCTCATCGAAACGCGCGGGCTGCGGAAAACGTACGACGGCATTGAAGCGTTGCGGGGCCTCGACCTCGCCGTGCCGCGCGGATCCATCTGCGGCTTCCTCGGACGCAACGGTGCCGGGAAGACGACGACGCTCAAGATCCTCCTCGGCATGACGCATCCGACGTCCGGCGAGGCGCGCGTCTTCGGGCTCGAGGCGGGATCGGTTGCCATCCGCGAGCGCTGCGCGTTCGTCAGCGAGGAGAAGGATCTCTATCCCTCGATGACCGTCGGCGACACGGTGCGCTTCACCGCGTCGTTCTTCCCGCGCTGGCGGCGCGACCTCGAACAGCCGTACCTGCGCGCGTTCGACCTCCCGCCCGCGCGCAGAGTCAAAGCGCTCTCCCGCGGCATGCGCACGAAGCTCGCGCTGCTCCTCGCGCTCTGCCGCGGCGCGGAGCTCCTGATCCTCGACGAGCCGACGTCGGGACTCGACCCAGCGGTGGCGGAGGACGTGCTGCAGGCGCTCGTACGCCACGTCGCCGGCGAAGAGCTGACGATCTTCTTCTCGTCGCATCAGATCGCGGAGGTCGATCAGATCAGCGACCGCGTCGTCATCATCCACCGTGGCCGCACGGTCGTCGAAGGTGCGCTCGACGAGCTGCGCGAACAGTACCGGCGCATCCAACTGACCTTCGAGAACGCGCCGCCGGAGATCGCGTTCCGTTCGCCGGGCGTGACGCGCGTGGAGCGCGACGGGCGCGTCGTGTCGGTGCTGTCGAGCGCGGGCGCCGACGCGATCGCGGACGAGGCGCGCGCGCTCGGGGCAACGTCCGTCGACGTGTTGCCGGTGTCGCTCAAGGAGCTGTTTCTCGAAGTCGTAACTACGGAGGGCGACTGACATGCTTTGGTACAAGTCGTGGCTCGAAACCCGTTGGCGTTTTCTGATCGGACTGTTCATCCTCACCTGCTCCGCCGCGAGCGCCGTCCTCACGTTTCCGAAAGTTCGGGAGCTGATGGAGTACGTGCCGACGAACCTCGGCGGGATCATCGGCGACCGCATCCGCGAGGCGGTTGATCTGGCGAGCACGTATCGCGGCTTCGTCTGGTCGAACTGGTTCCGCCAGAACCTCGCCCAGACCGGCACGCTCTTCGCCGTGCTCCTCGGCATCGCCAGTGTCTTCTCCCCTTCCCGGGGCGCGCTGTTCACGCTCTCGCTTCCCGTCTCGCGCCAGCGTCTCCTCGGCGTGCGCGCGGCGACGGGACTCGTCGAGCTGTCCGTGCTCGCGTTCCTTCCCTCGCTGCTCATCCCCCTGCTCACGCCGGCGATTCATCAAACGTACGGCGTCAGCGACACGCTGATCCACGCTCTCTGCTTCTTTACCGGCGCGTCGCTGTTCTTCGCACTCGCGCTGCTGCTGTCGACGATCTTCAGCGACCCGTGGCGCCCGCTGCTCATCACGATCGGCATCGCGATCTTCATCGGCATCCTCGAACAGCTGTTCCGCGCCCCGTCCATCGGTGTGTTCCGCGTCATGAGCGGAGAACTGTGGTTCCGTGACGGGCGCCTGCCGTGGGCGGGTCTCCTCGCTTTAGCGGTGGCCTCCGCATCCATTTACTACGGCGCCGTGCGCAATCTCGTGCGCCGCGATTTTTAATCGGAACGCCGGTGTCCCGCCGGCTGGACGGGAAGCGTCTCGCTTCCCGCGGCGGCGGGACGCCGCCGGATCAGCCGGCGAGGACGCCGGCGTTCCCAAAACGCAAGGAGCTTCGGCATGTTGCTGTCACTGCTCTTAGCTACTGCTCTGTCCACACAAAACGGCGATGTCTTGATCGATCGCTGGCTGGCCGCCGCCGGCGGCCGCGACAAGGTCGCGAAGGTCACGTCGATTTACCGAGAGGCCACCATCGAAGTGATGGGCCAGACTGGAACGATTCGCGTGTGGCACACGATGGACGGGAAGTATCGCAAGGAGGAGCAGATTGGGGCGTATTCGCTGGTCGAGACGTTCGATGGGACGAATGGGACGGTGAAGCAGGGCGAGGCGGCGGCGCGGGCGATGAGCGCGGCGGAGGCGGCGGTGGCGAAGTCGAAGGCGTTCGCGAATGCGAATGCGATGTTCTTCGCGTTCTTTCCGGAGCGGCGGCGTGGGACGGTGACGGCCGAAGGCGACGACACGCTCGTGCTGAAGCCGGGCGGCGGGGTGGATTGGCGGGTCGTGCTCGATCGCGAGACAGGGTTGCCGAAGACGATGACGCATGAGGAAAACGGGCGTACGGTCGTCGTCACGTTTGTTTCATACGAGACCGTCGACGGAGTGACGCTGGAAAAGGAAATTCGGCGCGCGCCGATCGGTGCGGTGATTCGGTTCACGAAGACGGCGCTGAACGTGCCATTGCCTTAATCACTCCGCAGCGCGGTCACCGGATCGACGCGCATGGCGCGGCGCGCCGGGGCGATCGCCGCGACGATGGTGATCATCAGCAACAGCGCCGCGGCGCCGAGGAGCGTCGTCGCGTCATTCGCGCTCACACCGACGATCGCGTGGGCGAGCAAACGTCCCGCGGCCAATCCGGCAAGCGCGCCAAGGGCGATGCCGGCGACGGCGGGGCGCATCGCGCGGCGGAGGACATGCAGTGCGATCGAAGGCGGCGTTTGTCCGAGAGCGAGGCGGAGGCCGACTTCTTTCGTCTGCTGCTGCACCGCGTACGCAACGACGGCGTAGACGCCGACGAACCCGAGGATCAGCGCGAAGG
>DATFHJ010000459.1:0-21354 GCA_035248585.1 Thermoanaerobaculia bacterium | reverse complement strand
CGAAGCAGCGCCGCACGCGGCGCCTCGTCGACGCCACCGTCGATCTCGTCGTCCAGCTCATGCGAGCCGCCTCGCTCCCGTTCATGGGTCCGCTGCGCGGCCGCGCGCTCAAAGTGCTGCGTGCAGTCGAAGAAGACTGAGACTGATATCGTACGCACCCAATGGAGCTACCGAAGAAAAGCGTCGACGGCGTGGTGCTCGTCGACAAGATCACCGGAATCACGTCGCACGACGTCGTGGAGCGCTTCCGCCGCCGCGCGAAGATCAAGAAAGTCGGGCACACCGGCACGCTCGATCCGCTCGCCACCGGCCTGCTCGTCCTCTGCGTCGGCAAGGCCACGCGCCTGCAGGCGTATCTAATGGGGATGGAGAAGACGTACGAGGGCACGATCCAGTTCGGCTGGGCGACCGATTCGTACGATTCGACGGGCGAGCCCGCGGGCGAAGCGGTGGAGCAGAGCATCGAAGGCGTCGACCTCGAGCCGCACGTCGGGAAGTTTCGCGGCGAGATCGAGCAGATGCCGCCGGCGTTTTCGGCGAAGAAGATCGACGGCGTCCGCGCGTACGAGCTCGCGCGCAAAGGCGAAGAGGTGAAGCTCCAGCCGAAGCGCGTCACCGTTTACGAGTTCGAGATCCTCTCGGTGAGCGGATCGACTGCCCAATTTCGTGTGCGCTCCTCCGCCGGCACGTACATGCGGTCGCTCGCGCACGACCTCGGCCAGTCCCTCGGCATCCCGGCCCATTTGAAAGAGCTGCGCCGCACCGCCATCGGCAACTTCCATGTGAACGACGCGATCCCTTACGCTCGCCTCGCGGAAGCAAATGCCGACGCGCTGCTGGCCAAGCCGCACTACCAATCGCTCGCCGACATCGATCTCCCGCTCGCCAAGCTGCGCATCGACTGGGCCCAGCAGGGGAGGCTGATGCAGGGGCAGGGCGTGATCCTCGTGCCCGCCGTTCCGGTGCAGAAGAGCGATCTCCTTGCCCTCGGCAATCCGCACGATCAACTCATCGCGATCGCCGAAGTCGTGAACGTGCTGCGGGAGGGCGGGCCGGTGGAGGTCAAGCCGAAGGTCGTGCTCGCGGGATGATCACTCCTCGCGCTTGACCGTCATCTTCGCCCGCTCCGTCTTCTCGATCCGGCGCATCTCGGCGTTGACCTGACGCTGCGTGTGCCATGAGCGCGGCGTCATGGCGATCGGGGTGTTGGTCAGTGCGAAGGCATCGGGCCACTGGTGCGTGGTGGTGAAGCCCGAGCCGGGAAGGGGAGTGGCGATCGGGAGGTAGTTGATGCGCCAGCGCATGCCGAGGGCGCGAAACTCGATCGAGCCGAAGTGGAACGTCACCTTGCGCGGCGGCTTCGGCGGCGGCTCGGGGATCGAGGCGACGAACTTTCGCAGCGTTTCCTGCGTCGCGTCGATTTGCCGCGGGGGCACATCCTCCTGCGCCGCGGCGCGCAACGCGAACGCGAAGAACACGAATGCAGGAACACTCGCCTTCATAAAAACTCGGACGGCCGGACGCTCCGAAAGGTTCGGATGGTGGGAAAATCACCCCCGTGCGCCCCCTGGTCTTCTCTCTCCTCCTCCTCGCCACCGCCGCCTTCGCCGATCCCACGCCCTACTCCGTCGCCACGCTCATCCACGAAAAAGACGACGCGGCGCTGACCGCGCCGTTGACCGCTGCGCTGCAGTCCTCCGCGCCGCTCGTGCGCGCCACGGCCGCGCGCGTCGTGGCGGTTCGCGGATTGAAACCGCTGCTCCCGTTGCTGCGGGAACGGGTGGGGACTGAAGCGGATGCGACGGCCGCGCGCGAGGAGATCCGCGCGCTCGCGCTTCTCGGCGAGAGCGACGACGTCGCGCTCGCGACGCAGTCCGCGGCTCGCTGGCCGGCGAGTATGGACCAGGCCCTCGGCCTCGCCGTCGCGCGGCGCGGAGGGCGAGACGCCGTCGACAGCTACGTCTCCATGCTGCGCAAGACGCGCATGAAGAACGTCACGGAGTACTTTCGCATCGCGATGTGGGGACGCCCGAACCTGATCGGCTATGCCGGCTCGCGTCTCCTGGCCGCGAACGACGAGCGCGGATGGCGCGGCCTCCTCGACGCGCTTGAGGAATCGCAGGTGGGGATGGACGGCGGCGTTCTCTCCGCCTCGCTGACGTCCGAATCCGAGGAGCTTCGTGCGGCGTCGATCTGGTACCTCGTGCGTGCCTATGCCTTCGATCCGTCGAAGATCTCCGTGGTCGTGCGCGACAAGGTTCTGGCCGAGCGCGCGGAGCTCTCGTCGAATCGCGAGGACTTCGGGGTCGAGCTGCTGCGGCGAATGCTCGGCGGCGAGAAGAAGAACAGTCCGCGCTGGCTGTCCTGGCTCGAAAGCGACGAGGCCGACGTGCTGATGCGCCGCGTTGAGAATTCGGTGCTGCAGCATCTGACGGACGAGGAGTATCGCGTGCGCTACGACCGCTGCGAAGTGCAGCTGCGCGAATGCGTGCTGCCGGCGAAGCGCAGCGCGCTCACGATTCCGTCGCGGCCGGTTTCGCCTCCCGCGTTCAATCTCCCCGAACTGTTGCCGGCGGGACTCGGCGATGCGGTGATCGCCGGCGCGAAGTGCAACGACTTGTGGCTCGGGGTCGGTCAGGCGACGGTCGACGTCGCCGGGAGGGTGCAATCGCTCGAGCTCGACAAGGTCGAAACGAATCGCGCCTGCAGGAGCGCGATCGAAACGCTGCTGCGCCTCTCCTTCGCCACGAACACCTCGCTCCGCAGCGCGCTCACGGGTGAAGTGATTCTCGTGCATGCCGCGCGCATGCCGCTCTGCCTCGACGAGAACGAGCCGCGCGATGACGCCCCGGCCACGCTGCTGCGAGTGGGCGGCGACGTCGAGGCGCCGAAAGTCCTGAAGCGGGTGGAGCCGATGTTTCCCGAAAGCGCGCGCAAGGCGATGGGCCGCGGGCGCAACGTCATCATCATCCTGGAGTGCGTGATCTCGAAGGATGGCTGCGTGCGAAGCATCCGCATCCTCGCGCAGTCGCCCTATCCCGAACTGAACGGCGCGGCGTTGCTCGCGCTCTCGCAATGGAAGTTCCTGCCGGGGCGGCTGGATGGGCAGCCGGTGGACGTCATCTTCAACCTTACAGTGAACTTCAAAATGTGATTGCCGGGCGGGATTGTTTTTCCCTCCTGCCGCTGTTATGGTGTCGCGTTTACAAGAGACACGTGTATTCAAAAACAGGGTTAACTGATTAAGGAGATTGGATTTTGTCCACGACCAAGCAGCAGAAGTCGGACCTCATCAACCAGTATCGGGTCCATGATTCCGATACCGGGTCGCCAGAAGTGCAGATCGCACTCCTCTCGAACCGCATTACCTACCTCACCGAGCACTTCAAGACGCACGCGAAGGATCACCATTCCCGCCGCGGCCTTCTGAAGCTCGTCGGACGCCGGCGCCGGCTCCTCGACTATCTCAAGAACGTCGACGTCGAGCGCTACCGTACGATCATCGACAAGCTCGGCATCCGTAAATAAGCGCGACCCCTGAAGGCGGGCCTCTCGGCCCGCCTTCGAGTTTTCAGGCAGGAAGCCTGCAGCAACCCTCCCCCCGGCCGGATCCCATCATTCGGCCCTCAGCGGAAACGACAACAGCGCGAAGTGATGAGTGGCTCGCGCACGAAGGAAATCATGGCTCACAAGAGAGAAATTGAAATCGGCGGGAAAACCCTGTCTATCGAGACAGGTGCGATCGCCAAGCAGGCCAACGGCGCATGCGTCGTGCGCTACGGCGACACGGTCGTCCTGGCGACGGCCTGCTACAAGGAAGGAAACGTGATCGGCGACTTCATGCCGCTCACGGTCGACTACAAGGAGTACACCTACGCCGGCGGGCGCATCCCGGGCGGCTTCTTCAAGCGCGAAGGACGGCCGACCGAGAAAGAAATCCTGACCTCGCGGCTCATCGATCGTCCGCTGCGCCCCTCGTTCCAGAAGGGCTACCGGCAGGAGACGCAGATCATCGCCCTCGTGCTTTCAGCCGACGGCGAGAACGATCCCGACGTCCTGGCGATCAACGCCGCCTCCGCGGCGCTCTTCATCTCTGAAATCCCGTTCCTGAATCCGCTGGCCGCCGTTCGCGTCGGCTACATCGACAACCAGATCGTCATCAATCCGACCAACGCCCAGCGCGATCTCTCCGACCTCGACCTCGTCGTCGCCGGCACCGACTCCGCGATCGTGATGGTCGAAGCGGGTGCGCGTGAAGTCGACGAGTCGGTCGTTCTCGACGCGTTCGAAGCCGCGCACGCCGAGATCCGCCGCATCTGCGACCTGCAGCGGCAGCTGCGCGACGATGCCGGCAAAGAGAAGTTGAAAGTCGAGTACACGCCGAAGTTCACCGACGACGTGCTGAGCGAGCTGATGTCGCAGCATGGCGAGACGCTGAAGGCGGCCATGCTCACCACCGGCAAACACGCGCGCTACGCCGCGTTGAAAGCCGTGAAGCAGCAGATCGTCGGCTCCGTTCCCGCGGAAGAGCCCGAGCGTCTGACCGCCGTCACCGCGGCGTTCGGCGAGATGGAAGTGCAGATCTTCCGCAACCTGATGCTCAACGAGAACAAGCGCGTCGACGGACGCGCGTTCGATGAGATCCGCCCGATCTCGATCGACCTCGCCGTTCTTCCCCGCACGCACGGCTCCGCGATCTTCACCCGCGGCGAGACCCAGGCCCTCGTCACGGTGACGCTCGGCACTCCGCGCGAGGCGCAGAAGATCGAAGACTTCGAGGGCGAGACCTTCCAGCGCTTCATGCTCCATTACAACTTCCCGCCCTTCTCGGTCGGCGAAGTGAAGTTCCTGCGCGGTCCCGCGCGCCGCGAGATCGGCCACGGCAATCTCGCCCGCCGCGCGCTCGCGCCGCTCCTGCCGCCGGAAGACGAGTTTGCGTACGCGATCCGCATCGTCAGCGACATCCTCGAGTCGAACGGCTCGTCGTCGATGGCCTCGGTGTGCGGCGGCTCGCTGGCAATGATGCAGGCCGGCGTGCCGATGCGCGCCGCGGTCGCCGGCGTGGCCATGGGCCTCGTCAGCAGCGACGACAACGCGAAGCACGCCATCCTCAGCGACATCGCCGGCATGGAAGACCACGAAGGCGACATGGATTTCAAGGTCGCCGGCACGCGCAGCGGCATCACCGCGCTGCAGATGGACATCAAGGTCAGCGGTCTCTCCCGCGCCGTGATGGCCCAGGCGCTGGCGCAGGCGAAGGCCGGACGCTTTCACATCCTCGACCGGATGGACGCGGCCATCTCCGCGCCGAAGGCCGAGCTCTCCGAGTTCGCGCCGCGGCTGTACACGATTCAGATTCCGAAGGACCGCATCCGCGACGTGATCGGATCGGGCGGCAAGACGATCCGCTGGATCGTCGAGGAAACGGGCACGAAGATCGACGTCGAGGACGACGGCAAGGTGACGATCGCGTCGATGGATGCGAAAGCGGCCGAGCGCGCGATCGACATCATCAAGGGCCTGACCGCCTCACCCGAGGTCGGGAAGAACTACAAAGGCACCGTCAAGCGCATCGAGCCGTACGGAGCGTTCGTCGAGATCCTTCCGGGTCAGGACGGGTTGCTGCACATCAGCGAGATGGCGCATACGCGCGTCGGCCAGGTGACGGACCTTTTCCAGCTCGGCGACGAAGTGGAAGTGCAGGTGGTCGGCATCGAGCCCGACACCGGCAAGATCCGCCTCTCGCGCAAGCCCGTTCTCCCGCCTCCGACCGAAGAGGAGCTTGCCGCGGCGGCACAGGCACGCGCCAACCGTCCTCCGCGTGAGGGCGGCGGTGACCGCGGCGGACACGATCGCGGCGGAGACCGCGGTGGTTACCGCGGCGGCGGTGGCGGCGATCGCGGTCCGCGCCGTGAAGGTGGCGGCGGCGGCGATCGCTTCCGCGACCGCGGCCCGCGCCGCGACGATCGCGGCCCCCGTCCCCCGCGCCGTGAAGGCGGCGGCGGTGGTGAGGGCGGTGGCGGCGGACGCCGCGAAGGCGGCGGCGAAGGCCAGAGTTAACAGAAACGCGGCGGGCTTCGGCCCGCCGCTTTGTTAACGTAAGGCTCGTGCCTCTCGACATCCATCTCAAGCCCGTCGAGTCGCTGCTCTTTCGCGGCGAGGTCGTGGCCATGGGGACGTTTCGCTGCGAGGCGGAGCATCCGCTCTACCGCGATTCGGGGCCGTGCAGCTATCACACGTTCGCGTTCCCGCGCACGATGACGCGCATTCGCCACGAAGAGGGGACGGAGTTCGTCGGCGCGCCGGGACGGGTCGCGTTCTACAACCAGCATCAGCTCTACACGCGCACGAGGATCAGCGGGATCGATGCCTCGGACTGGTTCACGATCGCCGACGACGTGCTGCTCGAGCTCGTGCGCGAGCACGATCCGCGGGCGACGCCCGAGCGGCCGTTTCGCATCGCCGAGGGAGTGAGCGATGCGCAGAGCTTCCTCGAACAGCGGCGGTTGTTCGATGGGGCGTGGATCGACGCGATGGAGATCGAAGAGCTGGTGCTGCAACTGCTCCGCCGCGTCATGCGCGCCGCCTACGGCTCCGCGCCGCGGCGGACTCGCATGAGTGCGCGCGACATCGACGCGGTCGAGCACGTACGGCGCCTCATCGCCGCGGAGCCGTCGTCGAACGTCTCGCTGCGAGCGCTGGCGCGCGCGGGCGGATGCTCGCCGTTCCAGCTCTGCCGTCTCTTCCGCGCGCGCACCGGCGAGACGATCACGCGCTTTCGCCACTCGCTTCGCCTCTCGCTCGCCCTCGAGCGTCTCCGCGACTCACACCTCGACGTCAGCACGCTCGCCCTGGACCTCGGCTACTCCAGCCACAGTCACTTCACATACGCATTCCGTCGCCACTTCGGCATCACTCCGCGACAGTTCCGCGCAACAGCGTGACAGCGCGCCGCGGCGCCCACGGCCATCTTCGGTCGCATGCGCCTCTTCTTCATCGTCCTCTTGCTCGCCACCGAACCGTCGACGCCGCAGGACTGGTTCCAGCTCGGCGTCACCCGTCACGACGCGCGCGACTACGCCGGCGCCGTCACCGCCTTCGAGAAAGCGCGCGAGCTCGGCTACTCCGCGCCGATCGCGCTGCCGCTGCGGATGTCGCGAACGTACGCGCGGCTCGGCAACACGGACAAGGCGTTCGAGACCCTCAAGCGCGCCGTCGACAACGGCTACGGCTCGAGCGAACAGCTCCTCGCCGAAAACGATTTTCTCGAGTTGCGCGAGGATGCGCGTTGGGCCGAGTTGCTCGCGACCGTCCGCAAGAATCAGCATCCCTGCCGCAATGCGCCGGAGTCGCGGCAATTCGATTTCTGGCTCGGCGAGTGGGACGTCGAAACGAACGGACAGAAGATCGCCCGCAGCAGCATCCAGCTCATCCTCGACGAATGCGTGGTCTTCGAAAATTACGAGGCGCCGGGCTACAGCGGCAAGAGTCTCAGCACGTGGAGCAGCGGCAACAAGCGATGGGAGCAGTACTACACCGACACCGCCGGCGGCGCGCGGTTCTGGAGCGGCGCGTTGCAGGACGGGAAGCTGGTCATGACGACGGAATTCGACCGCGGCGGCACGAAGGTCACGAATCGCATGACCTATTCGAAAGAGGGTCCCGACCGCGTGCGCCAGTTCATCGAAACGTCGATCGACGGCGGGAAGACGTGGGCGGCGGGATATGACGGGATGTATGTGAGAAGGAAGTAATGGAGCGGCGGGCTTCAGCCCGCCGGAAAGGGGAACGGCGGGCTGAAGCCCGCCGCTCCACGGTTCTCGTTACGGAGGCGTGATGTTGCCGACGTAGTCGACCCAGACCTGACTGCCGATGTTCTCCACCTTGAACGACGTGACGGTCGCGCCGTCCATGCCGACGGTGGATGCGGGGATCTCGATGCGCGTCCATGTGTCGTTGGACGGGAGCGTCGAGCTGATGAACGTGCACGAGCCCTCGCCGCCGATCGCGGGTGCGGGCGTCGTCGAGCCGTACCAGATGCAACCCGCGTTTTCGTACGAGCTGCCGCTGAACCACGAGATCTTCAGCTCCTTCAGCGTCTCGCAGCCGGTCGGCATCACGTACAGGAACAGGTTGTCGCCGGACGGGATGTCCTGATCGAGATCGTTCACGCGCACCGGGCCGGTCGCGGTCTGGCCGAAGTACGGATACGCGAACGACACCGTGCCGCTCGCGGCCTGCGTCGTCCACGCCTCGCCGTAGCTCATGTACGCGCCGCCCGGAATGCTGTCGTCGATCCATACCGTTCCGCCGCTCGGCGACGGCGAGGTCGCTGTCGTCGGCGTGCAGCCGGCACCGTCGGTGCCGACGTGATCGAACCACACCCGCCCGTTGTAGATCTGGAACTTCACCTTGACGACTTCATGGCCGCGCAGTGCCAGCGGGCTGCTGATCGGGATCTCGAGTCGCGTCCAGGTGCCGGCGGACGGCAGCGACCCGCGGTTGAACTGGAGGATGCCGGGCTCGCCGCCGATGCTGTTCGAGCCCCAGTACACGGCCGCCTTGCGGTACGCCGACTCGTATGTGACTTTGATTTGCGACGTCGTGTCGCATTGATCGATCAGGACATAGAGCACGGCCTTGCCGCTGCCGAATTTGTGGAACTCGTGCAGATCGCTGATCTCGACGGTCTGCGTGCCGCTGCCGCTCAGGACGAACGACTGCGATCCGGTGGCGTACTGGCCGGTGTCCCAGCTCAGCGTTCCTGCGCTGACGCTGGCATAGCCGGGGATGGCGTCATCGATGTAAATCTCGTCGCCCCCGGGAGGCGACGGCTGGGATGCGAATGGAGTGGTGCACTGTGAGTAAGCGCTGCCCGCGCCGAAGAGCGCGATGGCCAGAGACACGACGAACAGAGTGAGCCTGCGGCTCGAAATCATGGAAAACCTCCCTCGATTTTTTCGTCGTTTCGCGGCCGGCCTTGAACGTGACGTGCCTCAAGATGCGCCCAGGCGTCACGGGCGGCTAGGGACATTTCGTGATGTCACGATTTACGTCTGCGGATCCGTCGATACTGATCGGGGGAGAGGCCGGTGCCGCGGCGGAACGCGCGGTAGAACGTGCGGCGCGTGCCGAAGCCGGAGAGGTAGGCGATGCGGGTAGTGGAGAGCTTGGAGGTCTCGAGCAGGCGCTCGGCGTGGTCGACCTGCCGGCGCTTGAGGTAATTGGAGAGCGAGAGGCCGTAGGCGGAGACGAAGTCGCGGCTCAGCTTCTCGCGGGGCATGCCGAGGAGAGAGGCGAGCTCCGACACGCGCGGCGTCTCCTCTCGAGAGAAGCAGCGATACAGGTACTGGTCGACTGCCTGCCGCAGACTCGACATGACACAGTTTCGCGCATGCCTCTCTCAACCCCGCACTCGGCTACTTAGTGTAGACGCTTGGCCGAGTCTTTTTGTTTCGTATGATGCCGCGCGATGAAGCGAGCCCTCCTCACGAGCGCCGCGGCGCTCGCCGCCGTATACGCGGTGTTCGTGACGTGGAAGCAGAACGAGCGGGCGGCGGGACTCGACTTCTACATCTACTACGTCAACGCCCAGCTCGCGTCACGCGCGGACGTCGACAACATCTACTCCGCTGAGACGCAGGAGCGGATCGGCGAGGAGTATTACGCGCGGGGGCAGGCCAGCGCGTCGGAGCTGCGCAAGTACGATTCGGCGAGAAGGCGCCGGCTCGACAACGTCTCCAGCCCGTTTCTCTACACGACCTTGAGATGGGTGAGCCGCGATTACGAGCGCGCGCTGCAGCAGTATCACGTGCTCGTCCTCGCCGCGTTCATCGCCGGCGTCGTGCTCATTTGCCGGCGCGTGAAGTTGTCTTGGTGCATCACGCTGCTGCTCCTCGCCGCGCTGCTGTTTTGGTATCGCGGATTCGAAGCCGATCTGCGCGTCGGCAACGTGAACTCGCTCCAGCTCGCGGCCATCGGGGCGATGCTTTGGTGTCCGCCGGTGATCGCCGGGGTGCTCCTCGGATTGCTGGTGTCGTTCAAGCCGAACCTGATCGTCGTGGCATTGCTGCTCGCGGTTGCCCGGAGCGCCGGCGTCCTCGCCGGCTGGACGCCGCCGGATCAGCCGCCGGGACGGCGGCGTTCCGAACTGCTTGGCGTGATGATCGGCGGTGCGATCGCCGTCATCGCCGCAACGGTCAACTACGGTACTTTCCGGGTCTGGCTCCAATGGATCGGCGCGGCGAACGAGTTCTTTCACCGGCTGCAGACGCGCGAGGAGCGCAACGTCGCGCCGGCGCTGTCGCTGTTTCAGCAATACGGCACATGGCTCAGCTACGCCATCGCGGCGCTGCTCGCGATCATCGTCTGCGCTGCGATTCTTCGCGCGAAGCGGCGCGATGACACGCTGATCGCCGGCCTGGCCATCATGATCTATCTCATCTCCGCGCCGGTGGTGTGGCTGCACTACATGGTGCTCGTGCTGCCGCTCGCGATCGCGCTGCTGCGCCGCCGCTGGACGGCGATCGTGTCGATCCTCGCGCTGGCCATGATCGCCGAGGAGCCGTACGAACTGCTGTTTCGTACGCCGGTCTATCCGCACGACGCCACGCTGATCACGCCGGCGTTGCTTGCGCTCTTCGCGTGCGGTGTGTGGACGCTCGCGTCAGACCGCGACAAAGCCGCTGCCTGAGGCGGACGACTTGCGCGCGGCGTCGAGCACGCGCTGTTGCATGAGGCCGTCCTCGAGCGTTGCGGCGGGGGCGAGCGCGTCGCGGTCGCCGTCGTCGAGGGCGGCGCGCAGTGCGCGGCCGAGGAACAGGGTGCCGGTGCCGAAGGCGCCGCCGGGAGAATTGCCGGGAAGCGGCGGCGCCGGCGGCGCAACCTGCTCGAACGCCGAGCCGCGGCGCGAGATCAGCACCTCTTCCGAGGCGAAGCGGAGCGCGCCCGATTCGGCGTAGAACGTCAGCATCGAGTTTTCATCCGGGCCCGTCGTCACCGCGCTGAGCGTCATCACGGCGAGCGCGCCGCCGCGGAGGCGCAGGTCGATCGATGCGAAGTCGTCCGACGTCACTGCGCGCGTTTCGTTGCCGGACGGACGTTGATCGATGATCGTGCGCAGCATCGCCTGCACGCTCTCGATCTCCAATCCGAACCAGCGCAGCGCGTCGACGAAATGCGAGCCGACCGCGCCCCAGATCCCGCCGCCATGCGCGGCATCGCTCCACCAGTTCCACGCCCGATTGCGATCGCCGCGGCTCGGACTCGCGTAGCGGCACTCGACGTAGCGGATCGGACCGAGCTCGCCGAGGCGCGTGCGCGCGTCCTGCCACGACGGCACGAAGCGCAGCTCGTGATCGACGATCGCGATCTGATCCGGATGCCGCTTCGCCGCGTCGAGCATCTCCTGCGCTTCGCTTGCGTTCAACGCAGTCGGCTTCTCGCAGAGCAGATGCTTGCCTGCCTCGAGGACCGCGATCGCCATCTCCCGATGCTCCGACGGCGGGGTGGTGACGGAGACGAGGTCGAGGTCCGGCGCGGCGACGAGCTCGCGCCAGTCATCGTACGCGCGGGTGCCGAGCTCGTCCGCGATCTGTTTCGTCTTTTCGGGGTGAAATCCGGCGAGCGCGGCCACGTCCAGTCCAGCCTGCCGGAACAGCGGAGTCTGCACCCGAGCGCCGAAGCCGGTTCCGATGATTCCGATGCGTGCCATGGCAGTGATTTTGAGTAGATCACACTTTATGAAGTTCCCGGACAGACGCCGGCGCATGCGCATCGTCACCTTGCGCAACTTCGCCTGGTTCACGCTCGTTTCGCTCCTCGCATTCGCCGCGATCTCGCTTCGCTCCGAGCTGCGCGGCCGGCACATGCAAGACTACGGACGGCTCATCGATCATCAGCTCGACGCGAAGGTCGAGCGCAAGCCGGTCGAAGTCGTCGAAGAAACGGGACAGGCAAGAGCGCCTGTCCTCCACCATGAGCCGATGGAAATCGTTTCGCTCGATGTCGCGACGCCGCCGCCGGCCGCCGTGTCGTCGGCAAGCGTGGCTCCCGTTCCCGGCGACTCGCGCGTCGCGATCGTCGGCGGGCCGGAAGGCGTGAAGATCGTGCAGCAGACGGCGCGGCGTCCGCTGCTGCGCGGCGGCTTCGGACGCTGATCAGCGCGCGGACCTTCTCTTCGACGGTGTCAGCGAGACGGGATATGAATACCCGCTCGGGCCGGCGTCATTGAGCGCGCGCACGCGGAACGAATACGTCGCGTCGCTCCACTCCAGCGGGAACGTCAGCGTGCGCCTGTCCGATGCGAGCCAATCCTCGAGCGCGAGCCAGATGCCGTCGTTGACCGCGTACTCGATCCGGTAGCTGCTGGCGGTTTGCGGCGGCTCGGTCCATTGCAGGCGCGCAATCGCGCCTTCGCGCCGCACGGTCAGGAGCGGCGCATCCGGTGCGGCCGGCAGGGAGAACGCGCCGATCTGCGCCGAGACGTGGGACTGGCCGTAGTGCGGCGCCGAAAAGGACGGAGCGGAGAAGAGGCGCACCAGCGTGCCGTCGGCCAGCACGTGCAGCCGCGAATAGTCGGGAGTTGCGGTTTCGGTGTCGATGCGCCGGGTCGTGAGCTGTCCGTCGTCGCCGAGGAACGCGATGTTCGATTTGAGCTGCGTGTCGGACCAGCCGAGGTAGGCGCCGCCGCGCGCCGGCACCACGCTCACGAAGCCGCGGCCGTTCGGCGCCACCGTTTGCGTTTGAAGGGTGGAGCTTCCGATTCGCGCCGCGACGACCTGCGAGCTGTTTTCGCGCCACGCGGCGACGTACTGGCGGCCGGTCCACGCGACGCCGCCGAGCACGGGTCCGGTGAGGCCAGTCCGAAGGACGATCGTCTCCAGAAGATGGCCGGCAGCATCGAAGCGCAGTGCGGCCACGCCGCCAGGCGGCGAGACGAGAATCAGGACCGGCGGCGGAAGGTAGCAAAGCGCCAGGAAGCCGTCGCCGTCCGACGCCATCGAACTGCATCCGTACGCAAACGGCGTGGGGCTGGCCGGCACCGGCGGGGACAACACGCCGGACGGCGAGACCAACGCCATGCCCTTGTCCGTGTAGAGCAGGTAGTCGCGGCCGTTCCAGGCGATGGCCGTCGCGACGTAGGACAGGGGGATGGCGCTGCGAAGAGGAATCCCGTCCGGGCTGAAGAACATCAAGGTGCGGTCGTGGATGACGGCGAAGTCGCGGCCGTCGCTCGCGGCGATGACGTTGATTGCGTTCGCTGTCATCGCGAGCTCGCGCCAGCTGCCGTCGCGTTTGCGAATGCCGATCCTCACTCCATTTTCATTCCAGACCGCGAGCGTGGCATCCGCCGATGCCGCGGTTGCGAGGAGACGTTGATTGTTTGCGGCGAAGCTCTGCACCGCGGCGGGGCCGGTGAGTGGAAGCGGCGACGCGTAGATCGCGCTGGCGCCTTTCCAGGCCACGAACTTGCGCCCGTTTGCGAAGGTCATCGACCCGACCGTCGCCGCCGAAACACCGTCGTGCAACTGGAAGAACGTCGCCTCCGCGTTGGCCTCGGCGATCTTCAGCGCGTCGTCCTCCATCCAGAGGAGCATCCACTGCGAGCCCGTCCAGATCGTGTCGACGGCCAAGGCTCCCGTTCCGACCTGACGAGAACGGATCAGCGTGCCGTTCGCGTCGACGAGCAGCGCATTCATCTTCGCGCCCGGTTGGCGGGCGGCGATCAGAAAGCGGTCGCCGTCGGACGCCACGGGAGCCGGGATTGCGCTCCGGACGTCGAACTGCGCTTCGCCGGCGGGTGTGCCGTTCGAATCGAACGTCACCACGTGGAGCGCGTTGGACGCCGGCAGCGTCGCCAGAAACCTCGTGCGGCTGGCCGCGAGGCGCGGCGAGCCGCCGCCGCTCCAGTCCCCGATTGTTCGCGACTCGCCGGCAACGCGGCCGAACGGATCGAGCGGCACCGCCTCGTACGCCGTTCCCCGCCGGTAGACCAGCAGCAGCACGGAGCCGTTGTATGCGAGCCGCGGCTCCGTGGCGGACAGCACGATCGGGAAACTCTCTCCGGTTGCGTTGCCGTTGCGGTCGAGGACTCGTCCCTCGATCCTGGTGCTGGCTCCGGGGTCCGGGACCGTGGCTACCGCCACGAAATGATCGCCGGCCCACGCGACATCGACAGAGCCGCCCGGAAGCTCGAGCACCGGCCGGCTGACGTGCTGCTCGCCCGGCACCAGCCGCGTGCCCAATACGGACTTGCCCGTCGTCCAGAACAGGAAGGCGTCGCGGCCGTTCGTGCGGAGCAGCGGCTCGCCGTTCGCGGATCCGTAGCGGGTGTTCGCCGCCGGGAACGAAGCCCCGAACGGCGGCACCTGCGCGAGCAGCGGCACCTGCGCGAACAGCGGCATCGCCAAAAGAGCGGCGACGATGACACGAAGGAAGCTCATTTTCGTCACCGCGCCGACCTTCGCTTCGACGGTGTCAGCGAGATCGGGAACGAGTAGCCGCTCGGGCCGGCGTCATTGATTGCGCGCACGCGGAACGAATACGTCACGTCGTTCCACGGCAGCGCGAAGAGGTACGTCAGCTGGTTGGGTGTGAATCCCTCTTCGAGCGCGACCCAGACGCCGTCGTTGATCGAATATTCGACTCGATAGCTGGTGACGGTCTGCGGCGGCGCGGTCCATTGCAGGCGCGCCACGCTGCCCTCGCGCTTCACCGTCAGCACCGGCGTGTCCGGTTTCTGCGGCAGCGCGAACGTGCCGATCTGCATCATCACGTGCGGCTGGCCGTAGTGTGGCGCCCCGGCCGCGGGGAGGGAGAACATGCGCACGATCGTCCCGTCGACGAACGAGTGCAGTTTCGACAGCTCGGGCGTCGACGTTTCGCGGTCGATGACCGCGTGAATCGGAACCTGTCCTTCGTCCCGCACGAACGCCACGGTCGTCCGGAGGTTCGTATCCGAGAAGCCGATGAACGCGCCGCTGCCGGCGGGCGCCACGCTGACGTAGCCGCGCCCTTCGTTCGACAGCGTCTGCAGCTGCACGGTCGATCCCGTGATGCGCGCCGCGACGATCTGGAACGAGCCTTCGCGCCAGGCCGTGAAATAGCGGCTGCCGTTCCACACCACGTCGCCGAGGGCGAAGAACGCGGTGTTGTTGGCGATGGTGAGCGTTTCCAGGAGGAGTCCGGTGGCGTCGAAGCGCAGACCGGCGACGCCGGCCGCGGGCGCGCCGGTGAACGTGACCTGCGGCGCGATGAGACACGTGGCGAAGAACTCGCTGCCGTTCGATGCCATCGAGTTGCAGGAGTAGACGGAGCGCGACGGCGCGATCACGTTCGGCGGGCTGACCATGCCGTTCGGCGTCAGGATCGCGGTCTGCTGCGTGCCGAGGAGCAGATAGTTCGTGCCGTTCCAGGCGATGGCGGTCGGGACGAACGGAAGATTCGTCACGGTGCGGAACGGAATCGCGTCGACGCTGAGGAACGTCGCGGTGTCGGAGTTGATGACGACGAACGCCTGGCCGTTGCTCGCCGCGACGATGTTGAATCCGCTCGGCGCGATCTCGCGCTCGCGCCAGCTGCCGTCGCGTTTGCGCACGCCCGCGCGAATCGAAATGCGTCCGTCGAGCACTTCGCGCCACACCGCGAGCGTGGCGTCGGCCGACGCCGCGGTGGCCATGAGCTGCTGGCTCGACGCCGAGAAGCTCTGCATCTCGACCGGCGTCGGGAACGGCAGCGGCGACGCGTGAATCGAGCTGAGGCCTTTCCACGCCGCGTACGTGCGATTGTTCGCCAGGGTGATCGTTCCCTGGATCGACGTCGACGGGACGGTGATCGACGACGCCACGGAGACCGCCTGCGAGTCGATCGTCGAGAGCTTGAGCGAGCTGCTCACGCTCCACAGGATCGCCCACGCCGTGCCGTTCCAGATCACTTCGGACCCGGTCGATCCCGGCTCGCCGATGGCGATCGCGCGGATCTGCCCGCCGTTCGCATCGAGGAGATATGCGGTGACGATGTTGCTGGTGCTCGTCGCCGCAACGAGAAAACGGTCGCCGTTCGAGCCGATCGGCGCCTGTGCCGACTTGACGCTGAGCGCGGACGCGCTCGTCGCTTTGCCGTTGCCGTCGAAGCGCACGAGGTCGACGCCGTTCGACGTCGCCACTGTCGCCAGGAACGTGCTGTTGTTCGCGGCCACGCGCGGAGACGCGGCGGACGAGTCGCCGATTTTCTCCGGCAGCGTGATGGGCCGGCCGTTCTTGTCGAGCGTCACCGCCTCCACCGCCGAGCCGCGGCGGTACACCATCAGCACCACCTTGCCGTTGTACGCGAGGCGCGGTTCGGAGCCGCCGTAGATGATCGGGAAGCTCTCACCGAGCGCCGATCCGTTGCGGTCGACCACGCGGCCTTCGATGCGCGTGCCGAACGTCGGATCGTCGATCGTCGCGGCGACGACGAACTGATCGCCGGCAAACACCGCGTCGAACGAGAACACGGCGGTCTCGACCACCGGCCGGCCGAGGTGCTGCTCACCGGGGAGCACCTTCGTGACGAGCAGCGTCTTGTCGCCCCAGAACAGGAAGGCGTCGCGGCCGTTGCTGCGCAGGACCGGTTGGCCGTTCATCGCGCCGTAACGCGTGTTCGCGGCCGGGAATGACGAGCCGAACGGCGGCAGCAGCTGGGCGAAGCCCGGGAGCGAGAGAAGAACGGCGAGGGAACAGAAGAGCGAGCGAAGAAGCGACCTCATGTCAAATAACTGTAGAGAAAGTTATCTGTAGAAGTCAATGGGAATTTTTAAAACGCAGGATCGCCAAGCGGCGAGTGCCGCATCGAATCGGGCGGGGAGCACGCCGGATCGCACGCGTGCTACGATCCCTTTCCGAGCGGCGACCCTTTCGGGCGGCGACTTTCCTGTACCTCACGAGCGGAGAGCAGAAGTGTCGATACCCGAAATCCAGACGCGCACGCAGTTCACGCGCGAGAGCATCCTCGAGGATTACCGCGTCGCCGTGCGCAGCCGCCACGCCAGCCTGATCGGCCGCAGGGAAGTGCTGACCGGCAAGGCGAAGTTCGGCATCTTCGGCGACGGGAAAGAGGTCGCGCAGCTGGCGTGGGCGCGCGCATTCCGCAAAGGCGACTGGCGCTCCGGCTACTATCGCGACCAAACATTCATGCTGGCCCTCGGCGCGGCGACGCTCGAGGAGTTCTTCGGGCAGCTCTACGCCGACACCGACCTCGCGCACGATCCGTGGTCCGGCGGCCGCTCGATGAACGCGCACTTTGCCTCGCGGCTTCTGAACGGCGACGGCTCGTGGAAGAAACAGACCGAGAACTACAACATCTCCGCCGACGTCTCGCCGACCGGCTCGCAAATGCCGCGGCTCGTCGGGCTGGCCTGGGCTTCGCGCCTCTATCGCGAGCTCGGCAACGACGACGGATTTTTCTCGCGCAACGGCGACGAGATCGCGTGGGGCACGATCGGCAACGCCAGCTGCGCCGAGGGGATGTTCTGGGAGTCGCTGAACGCCGCCGGCGTCCTCGGCATCCCGATGGTCGTCTCGATCTGGGATGACGGCTACGGCATCTCCGTTCCGAACGAGCACCAGATCACGAAGGGCAATCTCTCCGAGCTGCTGAAGGGATTTCAGCGCGAGTCGAAGTCGAGGCAGGGCTTCGACATCTACACCGTGAAAGCGTGGGACTATCCCGCGCTCTGCGAGACGTACATCGCCGCGGCGACCATCGTGCGCCACGAGCACGTGCCGGCGATCATTCACGTCACCGAGGTCACGCAGCCGCAGGGACACTCGACGTCGGGAAGCCACGAGCGCTACAAATCGAAAGAGCGTCTGGAGTGGGAAGTCGAGTTCGACGGCATCCGCAAGATGCGCGACTGGATGATCGCGCAGGGAATCGCGAGCGCGGGCGAGCTCGATGAGCTGGAGAAGGAAGACGTCGCGCTCGTGCGCACAGCGCAGCGAAAAGCGTGGGACGCCTATCGCGCGCCGATCGACGCCGAGGTGAAGGAAGCAATCGCGCTGCTCGACGAAATGGGCGCGCAGGATGCGAAGAGCGAGCTCCAGCGCAACCAGGCTCCCTACCGGCGCGACGCAGTCCGCGCCGTTTGGACTGCGGCAGCGTCAGCTGCCGCTTTCAACACAAACGCCTCCAACTGGCTGCGCGCGAAACAAAAAGAAGGCGACGATCGCTACGGCTCTGATCTCTACTCATCGAACGAGCCCGTCGCAGAAATCCAAGCCGAATACGCCGCCGACGCTCCGCTGCTCAACGGCTTCGAGATCATCAATCACTGCTTCGAGAACGCGCTGCGCCGCGATCCGAAGATCGTGATCTTCGGCGAGGACGTCGGCAAGCTCGGCGACGTCAATCAGGGCTGTCTCGGCCTCCAGGAAAAGTTCGGTCTCTGGCGCGTCATGGACACCGGCATCCGCGAATGCACGATCGCCGGCCAGGCCATCGGCGCCGCGCTCCGCGGGCTCCGTCCGATCGCGGAGATCCAGTATCTCGACTACCTTCTGTACGCGCTGCAGATCTTTTCCGACGATCTGGCCACGCTGCGCTGGCGCTCCGCCGGCGGGCAGAAGGCGCCGGCGATCATCCGCACGCGCGGGCATCGCCTCGAAGGCGTCTGGCATGCGGGCTCGCCGATGGCCGGCATCCTCAACCTCGTGCGGGGCATGCACCTTTGCGTCCCGCGCAACATGACCCAGGCCGCGGGCTTCTACAACACGCTCCTGCGCGGTGACGATCCGGCGATCGTCGTCGAAGTCCTGAACGGTTATCGCGTCAAGGAAAAGCTGCCGTCGAACATCGGCGAATTCACGCTTCCCCTCGGCGTCCCGGAAATCGTGCGCGCCGGCTCCGGAGTCACGCTCGTTTCCTACGGCGCGACGCTGCGCATCGTGCTCGAAGCCGCGGAGCTGCTCGCGCATCGCGGCGTCGACGCCGAGGTGATCGACGTGCAGACGCTCTTGCCGTTCGATACGCGCGGCGTGATCGTCGACTCGCTGAAGAAAACGAGCCGCATCGCGTTCATCGACGAAGACGTCCCCGGCGGCGCGAGCGCGTACATGATGCAGCAGGTGCTGGAGCGCGATCACGGCTACGACTGGCTCGACTCCGAGCCCCGCACGATCCCCGGCAAGGAACATCGGCCGTCGTACGGCTCGGACGGCGATTACTGGTCGAAGCCGAATCGGGAGACGATCTTCGCCGGCGTGTACGAGCTGGTGCGCGAGGCGAATCCGCGCAAGTATCCGCCGATTTTCTGACCGTCCCGGAAGCGAACACCGGCGTCCCACAACCGAGCAGCCTCGTCCGCCGCGAGCGAAGCGGATCAATGAGTTAGCCGAGGCACAGCGGTTGCGGCGCGGACGGTGCGGAGGTTCCCGATGAGCATCCGTTTGATCGTGCGCCGGGTGGCGAAGCGTCCGCTGGTGAGCGCCGCGGTGATGATCTCGGCATTTCTGGTCGTCGGCGCGGGCGGGGCCGTGGTGAGCGCGCTCGACTCGCTGCTCTTCCAGCCGCTGCCGCTTCGGGAGCCCAACCAATTGATGCGCGTGCTCGGCACCGACTCGCGCGTCCCGGAAGAATCGTGGGGCGGGGTGAGCTTCGCGAACGTCGAAGACCTCGCGAAGACGACGCGCTCGTTCGACGGCATCGCGGCCTTCGGCCCGCCGATGACCGGCGCGGTGCTCGCCGGCGGCGAAGCGCGTTCCATCTCCTACGCGCTCGTCGGAAAACGCTTCGGGACGATTCTCGGAATGCCGCTGCTCCTCGGCCGGCACTTCACGCCGAACGAGCACACGCCCGGCGACAACAACGTGGTCGTGCTGACGTATCGCGGCTGGGTCGATTCGTTCGGATCGGATCGCGCCATCGTCGGAAAGGACATCATCGTCAACGGCGTCCCGCATCGCGTCGCCGGCGTGCTCGCGGCGACCGGCTTCGAGTATCCGAGCGCCGATCTCCTGTTCTGGAAACCGCTCGCGCCCGCGACTTCATCGTGGCGCAGCGGCCGCGGCTCGGATTGGCTGCAGGCGGTCGGACGCGTGCGCGAAGGCGTGTCGCCCGAGCAGGCGGCCGCGGAGCTGCGCACGCTCGGCGCGACGCTCGCGCGCGATTATCCGGACGCGAACAAGACCCGCTCGTACACGCTCCGCCCGCTGCACGAAGACATCATCGGCCGCGTGCGCCCGACGCTCCTCCTGCTCGCCGGCTCCGTGCTGGCCGTGCTCATCGTCGGCATCGGCAACATCGCGATCCTGCTCGTGGCTCAGGCGGAGCATCGCCTGCGCGAGCTCGCCGTGCGCTCGGCCCTCGGCGCAAACCGCCGCACGCTGGCGCGGCTGCTCATCGGCGAGAGCGTGCTGCTCACACTCGCCGGCGGCGTGCCCGGCCTCCTCGCCGTGCCGTGGATCCTGCGCGCGTTCCTGCGTCTGTATCCCGTCCCGCTGCTGCGCGCCGGCGAGGTGCGCTTCAGCAGCATCGCATTCGTGGCCATCGTGATCACGGCGATTCTCGCGGCGCTGCCGGCGATGCGCATCGCCCTGCGGATGCGCGAAGGCGACGCGCTGCGCGGCGCGCAGCGAAGCGTCGGCGGCGACCGCAAGCTGTTCGACTCCTTCGTCGCCGCGCAGATCGCGATCTCGCTGCTCGTGCTCTTCGCCGCCGGCCTGATGCTGCGCTCGCTCTGGAACGTGCTGCGCGTCGATCTCGGATTCGATCCGCAAAACGTCATCACGTTCCGCCTCGCCGGTACGGAAAACGTCTACAACGAGGTGTTGCGCGAGCTGCGCGCCATCCATGGCGTCGCCGAAGCCGCGACGTCGTTCGACATCCCGACCGCGGGCCGCGCGTTTTCGAAAAGCGTCGCGCGCGAGGGCGAGGAGTATTCGAACGAACGGCCGGCCGTGCCGGTGCAGTTCGTCAGTCCGTCGTTCTTCCGCGCGCTCTCGATTCCGATCGTTCGCGGCCGCGGATTCACCGAGCACGATGATGCCGATGCACCGCCGGTCGTGATCGTGAACCAGGCCTTCGCGCAACAGTTCTATCGCGGCCGCCGCGCCCTCGGCCAGCGCGTCACGATCATGGACGAGCCGGCGGAGATCGTCGGCATCGCCGGCGATGTGCGGCAGGGAAAATCGCCGTGGGAGAGCGCGGAGCCGGCGGCGTATTTTCCGCTCGCCCAAATCGACCAGGGAATCCGCTACGTGATTCTGAAGACCTCGGCGCCGCCCTCCGCGGTGATGCCGCTCGTCACCGCGCGCATGCGCGCGCTGGCGCCGCAAACGCCGATCGCGGAAGCGGCCACGATGCAGGAGCGCCTCACCA
>DATFHJ010000458.1:0-8517 GCA_035248585.1 Thermoanaerobaculia bacterium | reverse complement strand
TCTCGCCGTTGATCATGAGAACGCGTCGCGGCGGTTCGAGCCCAACCGAGAGCGTTTTATCGAGTTGATCGCGCTGCAGCGCGCCGCTCACGAACACGTTCTGCCCGCCGAAGCGAAAAAGGCTCGCGACACGCGACGTGCGGAACGACTTCGTCGTGGCGAGGAAATAGATCGCTTCGAGGAGGTTCGTTTTTCCCTGGCCGTTGCGGCCGACGAGCAGGTTCGCTTGGGGATGAAACGGAGTGTCGGCGTCCGCGAGATTGCGAAAGCTCTGCGTGGCGATGCTGCGAAGGATCACGCCAATCGCATCGGCATCACGACGTACAGATAGTCATACGGCAAGTCCTCGCCCGTCGACGACGGACGACCGATGCACTGGCTGTTCTCGTCCTTCAGATCGAGCGACACGCTCGGCGTGTCGGTGGCGCTGAGGAAGTCCACCACGTAGGCAGCGTTCAGGCCGACGAAGAACGGCTGGCCGGCGTAGTCGATGGGAACGGTCTCTCGCGCGTCGCCGAGCTCGGGATTCGTCGACGAGACGGTGAGCTTGCCCGGCGAGAAATCGAATCGCACGGCGCGCGTACGCTCGTTGGCGACCAGCGAGATGCGCTTGATCGTCGAAAGCAAACGCTCGCGGTCGACGAGCACGCGGCGATCGTTGTCGCGCGAGATGACTTCCATGTAGTTCGGGAAATTCACGTCGATCATGCGCGCGAGGAGGCGGCGGTCGCCGGCTTCGAAAAAGAGCTGGTTCTCCGAAACGCCGAATTGCACGGTGCCGTCTTCGCCACCCGCTTCGAGTCGCAGAATCTCGTCGAGCGCTTTTCGAGGAATGAGAATCGTGAGATCCGATCCCTTCTTGCCTTTCGCGCCGGTGATGCCGGACGGGAAGTTGATCAAGGCCATGCGATGGCCGTCCGTCGCGACCATCTCCATCTTGTTCGGCTGCACCTTGAGCAGCGCGCCGTTGAGCTGGAAGCGCGTTTCTTCGTGCGTGATCGCGAACTTCACCTTCGCCACCATGGTCTTCAGCTCATCGAGCGGCATGGTGTAGCCCTCGGTGACGTTGACCGTCGGCAGCGTCGGGTAATCTTCCGCGGGTAGCCCGAGGAGACGGAACTTTGCGGTCCCGGACTCGATGAGCATCGAGTTGTTCTCCTGCATGGTCATGTGCACGTCTTCGTCGGGAAGGGAGCGGACGATGTCGAAGAGGCGCTTCGCTTCGATCGTCACACCGCCGGGCGTGGTGATGCGCGCGCCGCACGAGCTGAGGATCGTGACGTCGAGATCGGTCGCCGCGATCTGCAGGCGTCCGTCAGCGGCTTTCAGAAGAACATTCGACAGGATGGGAATCGTCGAGCGTTTCTCGACGACGCCCTGGCAGAGTTGAAGTTCCTTCTGCAGGTCCGCTTTTCCGACGGTCAGCTCCATGGGCTTCTTCTTCCTTCAAACCGATTCTTTAGTTCTAGTAGCGGTAGTAGTAGGTGGTGCGGATTTCGCGCTGGATTTCACGCAAAGGCCTGGAAAGTATAGCAGTGCATCGTCGAGCAAGTTGTGAGTCTCGCGGTGGAAAACGATCGAGATTTCCGGTGCTTTCCACAGATTTCGTCGCCGCGATTTTTTCGTCGTTCAGAGTCCACATCTTTTCAGGCGGCTTTCCTCAGCGAGCTGTGGATTACCGCAGCTGTTTTGAGAGCGAGTCGAGCGTGCGGCCGAACTGCGGATCGGCGTCCAGCTTCCGCTTGATCTGCTGGACCGAGTACATGACGGTCGAGTGGTGCTTGTCGGAGAAGTGCTTGCCGATCTCCGGATACGAGAGCTCCGTCAGCTCTTTGCAGAGATACATCGCCACCTGCCGCGGAAACGCGATGGTCTGCGCGTTGCTTTTCTGCTTCAGATCCGAGGATTTCAGCCCGTAGTGCGTCGCGACGACGCGAATGATGTCGGGCGCCGTGATGGGCTTGTTCTCTTTCGAGAGCACGTCCTTCAATGCTTCCTTCGCGACGTCGACGTCGAGTGAGCGTCCCGCGAGCGAGGCATAGACCACGAGCTTGTTGAGATGTCCTTCGAGCTCGCGTACGTTCGAACGAACGCGCTCGGCGATGAAGAACGCGACGTCCTGCGGCAGATCGGTTTTCTTCTCTTCCGCTTTCTTGCGAAGGATCGCCACTTTCGTCTCGAGGTCGGGCGGCTGAATGTCGGCGGTGAGTCCCCACTCGAATCGCGAGCGCAGGCGCTCTTCGAGGGTGGGGATTTCTTTCGGCGGACGGTCGGACGTGAACACGATCTGTTTCTGCGCCTCGTAGAGCGCGTTGAACGTATGGAAGAACTCTTCCTGCGTCCGCTCCTTGCCGGCGATGAACTGGATGTCGTCGAGGGGCAGCGCATCGACGGAGCGATAGCGATCGCGGAACGATGCCATGCGATCGAATCGAATCGAGGCAATGAGCTCGGTCATGAACGCCTCGGCCGACATATAGACGACCTTCATGCCCGGCCGGCCCTCGCTCAATTGATGACCGATGGCCTGGATGAGGTGCGTTTTGCCGAGTCCCGCGCCGCCGTAGATGAAGAGCGGATTGAACGAGCCGCTCGGGTTCTCGGCGATCGACTTCGACGCGGCGTAGGCGAGCTGGTTCGAGTTGCCGACGACGAAGGTCTCGAAGCGATAACGTGGATTGAACGTCGCCGAAGGAAGCTCGTCCTTGGGCGGGGCGATCGGGACGACAAGGTCGTCGCCGCCGCGGGACGTGTCCACGACGAAGTGGACTTGGAGGTGCTCAGGCGAAAGCTCGTTCAGGAGGCCGCGGATCTGGGAGCCGAAACGCTCGCGGATTTCGTCGACGAACCGCTGCGAGGGGACGGCGACGTCCAGGGTGTCGCCTTTTTGAGAGACGAATCGCGTTCGGGCGAGCCAGTTTTCGTAGTCCGACCGCTCAACGACTTGCTCGATTCTGGCGAGGACTTGGCTCCACGTATTCATGAGGGGGGACCGGGTCTATCTCCTTGAGAATCCACAGCTTTTCCACAGTTGTGGAAATTCAGGCAGGTTGTCAAGGGGGTCGGAGTCTAGCATCACGAGGGCGCGTGGGGAAGGGTCAATTTTGACTGGAATAACGCCATTGCACAAGGGCGTTTGCGCGCACGGCCCGAGGACCGCCGTTGACCACTCGTCCTCCGCCTTCTATACTCACCGCTTTCTTTTCAGAGGGTTAGCAAATGGCATCGAAGCGTACTTTTCAGCCGAACAACCGGCGCCGCAAGCGGACTCACGGTTTCCTCGTCCGCATGCGCACCAAGGACGGGCAGGCCGTCCTCTCGCGCCGCCGCCGTAAGGGCCGCAAGCGCCTCGCGGTTTAACGCGGGCGCTCGCGGTATCACCGGTGGAAGCCCGCGGCTCCGAGGCTTTACCGAAAACGAAGAGACTGGCGAAGCGTCGCGAGTTTCTTCGGGTCTACGAAAAGGGCCAGAAACTCGTTTCCCGCTACGTCGTATTGTTCTTCGCCGCCAATGGGCTGACGCAGTCGCGCATCGGCATCACGGCGACGAAAAAGCTCGGGAAAGCCAACATTCGCAATCGACTGAAGCGCTGGACCCGTGAAGTCTACCGGCGGCAACGCGAGCCGCTGGGGATCGACGCCCATGCGCTCGACGTCGTCGTCAATGTCAAACCGAACGCCGCGGACGCCACGTTTGCCGATTACAGCCGCGACCTCGTGCGCGCCCTGCAGCGCCTCGGCCGCGAGGCCGGCTCTGCCAGCCGGCCATGAATCCCTTCAAAAGCATTGCGCTCGTTCTGCTTCGCGGATACAAGCGCTTTCTCTCGCCGCTCCTGCCGCCCATGTGCCGCTTCGAGCCGACGTGCTCCGTCTATACGATGCAGGCCGTTGAGAAATATGGTGCACTCCGCGGCACGTGGCTCGGCATGAGGCGCCTCGTGCGCTGCCATCCGTTCAATCCTGGAGGTTGGGACCCCGTCCCTTGAAATGGAAAAACGCATTTTTCTCGCGATCGTGATCTCGATTGCTTTCCTGTTCGGCTGGGCGACGCTCGCGCCGAGACTCTTTCCCGAGCTCGCCAAGAAGCCGGAGCCGGTGAAGCCGCCGGTCCAGACGACGACGACCGCCGTGCCGTCGGCGACTGCCGCGCCGGCGAAAAGCGAGACCGTCACCGCCGCCGCACTCGAGACGCCCGCGACGACGGCACCCGTTGCCGGCCAGCGCGTGCAGCTCACCGTCATCGACAAGCCCGAGTACACGGCGGTGCTCAGCAATCGAGGCGCGCAGCTCGTCTCGTTCAAGCTGAAGCACTACCAGCAGAAGCACAGCAAGCAGCCGGTCGAGCTGGTGAAAGCGCGCGACGGCAACCGCAACGACTATCCGTTCGCGATTCAGGCGGCGGATCAGCCATGGGCGGTGCGGATGAACACGGCGCTCTATCAAGTCAGCGAGCGCGAAGAGCGCGGCGCGCGCGTCGTCGAGTACCGTTACTCCGACGGCCGCACGACGGCGACGAAGACGTTCCGCTTCGCGCAGGATCCGTATCTCTTCGACTTCGCCGTCAACGTCGCGCCGCCGGTTCCGTATCGCGTCGCGGTCGGTCCCGGTCTCCGCACGCTGGAGCCGCAGGAAGAAGACTCGCGCATCGTCACGACCGGCAACGGCATCTACGAGCGGGAAGGGAAGTTCAAGATCATCCCCCGCGAGAAGAGCCCCGACGTCCGGGTGTTCGACAATGTCGAATACATCGGCCTCGCCGACAACTACTTCCTCACCGTCGTGCGTCCGAGCCACCCGTCCGAGGGCGTGCTGAAGCGCTTCGTGCTGGCGGACGGGAAGACGAAGAAGAATCGCGACGATCTCTACGCCGCGGTGAACGCGGTGAACGGCGCCGCCGGCGGCCAGTCGTTCTTCGGCCCGAAGGAGACGAAGCTCCTCGACAACTACGGCTTCGGCGACGCGCTGCAGTTCGGCTGGCTCGGCATCATCGCCCGCTTCCTGCTCGAGGCGCTGGTCTGGATCAACCGCTACACGCACAACTACGGCTGGGCCATCGTCGTCCTCACCATCGTCCTGAAGATGGTGCTGTATCCGCTGCAGCACAAGCAGACGGTGTCGATGAAGAAGATGCAGCGGGTGCAGCCGAAGATCGAGGCCATCAAGGCGAAGTACAAGAAGGCCCGCACCGATCCCGAGCAACGGCAGAAGATGAACGTGGAGACGATGCAGCTCTATCAGAAAGAGGGCATCAATCCGATGGCCGGCTGTCTGCCGCTGGTGCTGCAGCTGCCGATCCTGTGGGGCTTCTACAACCTGCTCTCGCACGCGATCGAGTTGCGCGGAGCGCCATGGACGCTCTGGATCAAGGACCTGTCGGAGAAGGATCCGACGTACGTTCTGCCGATCCTCATGACCGGGACAATGTTCCTGCAGACGTACATGATGCCGGCCACCGGCGATCCGGCGCAGCGGAAGATGTTCCTCATCATGCCGCTCGTGTTCGGCTTCCTCTTCAAGGATTTTCCGAGCGGGCTTGTGCTCTACTGGCTCGTGCAGAACATCTTGACGATCATTCAGCAGTGGATCATGAACAAGTGGTGGAAGGATCATCCCGCCGAACTGCAGCAGGTTGAGAAAGCATGAGCCAGCGTTTCGAAGGACGAAATCTCGAAGAGGCGTTAGAGACCGCGGCGCAGACGTTGGGAGTCGACCGCTGGAAGCTGACCTATCACGTGCTTCTCGAAAAGCGCGGTTTCCTCGGCGGCGTGAAACGCGTCGTGATCGAAGCCGACGTGAACGAAGAAGCGCCGCAGCCCGCCGCCCCTCCGCCCGCCCAGAGCGCGCCGGAGGCGCGCACGACACCGCGCGGCGATCGCGGTCCCCGCGGACGCGGAGGCCGGGGTGGGGGTGGGGGCGGTGGCGGTGGCAGACGGGAAGGCGGCAACGATCGAGGCCGCGGCCGCCGGGGCGGACGTCACGAACACCGTGATGATTTCCAGCCGGGCGATTTCGAGCGATTCATGGTGGACGCTCCCGAGCAGGGAGCGGAGTCGGACGGCGCGCGCTCGGTGCGCGAATGGTGCGACGACGTGATCGCGCTGGCGCGCCTCGACGTCGTGACGCGCAGCGAAGAGACGGACGAGCAGATCACGATCCGCTTGTACGGTCCCGACACGAACCGGCTCATCGATCGTCACGGCGAGCTGCTCGATGCGCTGCAGGTGCTGGCGAACAAGGCGCTCACCGGCCGCCGCGTCGAGAAAGACATCGAGCTCGATTGCGAGGAGTTCAAAGGGAAGCGCACCGAGGAGCTGGCGCAGCGGGCGAAGGAAGTCGCGGAGCGCGTGCGGCGCGACGGACGCGAGGAGCTGCTGCCGGCGATGACGCCGATCGAGCGGCGCATCGTGCATCTTGCGCTTCGCGATGACGAGGCAGTGACGACGATCTCGCGCGGCGAAGGCTTCTACAAACGCGTGGCGGTGGTTCTGCGCGGCACGGAAGAAAGCGCGGAGGCTCCGCCGGAGCAGTGAACGAGCTCGACACGATCGTCGCGCCGGCGACCCCGTTGGGCCGCAGCGCGCTCGCGATCGTTCGCATCGACGGCCCGCTCGCCATCGGCATCCTGATGTCCCTCTCCCGCACCGCGGCTCCCGCGGTGCGCAACGCGGCGCTGACGCATCTCTTCGTCGATGACGAAATGCTCGACGAGTGCATCGCCATCCGCTACGAGGCGCCACACTCGTTCACCGGAAACGATCTCATCGAGCTGACGCTGCACGGCAATCCGCTGCTCGTCGAGCGCGTGATCGGCGCGTGCGTCGCTCTCGGCGCGCGCATGGCGGAGCCGGGCGAGTTCACCGAGCGCGCGGTGCTCAATGGAAAGATGGATCTCGTGCAGGCGGAGTCGATCGGGGACCTCATCAACGCGCGGACGGCGCTGCAGGCGAAGCTGTCTCTCTCCAACCTCGAAGGAGTGCTGAGCCGGAAAGCGGCCGCGATCCGGCAGACGCTGCTTGAAGTGATCTCGCGTCTCGAAGCCGCGCTCGATTTTTCGGAGGAGGGGTACGAGTTCATCACCCGCGGCGACGCGCGCTCGCGCCTCGAGCAAGCGTTGAAGGATGTGCATTCCATCGCCGACACGTACCGCCGCGGCCGTGCGACGACCGAAGGATTGAACGCCGTGATTCTCGGCCGGCCGAACGCGGGCAAGTCGACGCTGCTCAACCGCCTCGTGGGAAGCGACCGCGCCATCGTGACGCCGGTGCCCGGCACGACGCGCGACATCGTGCGGGAGACGATCGAGATCGGCGGCCTGCCGGTGACGCTCGCCGACACCGCGGGCCTGCGTGCGAGCGCGGACCTCGTGGAAGGCATCGGCATCGAGCGCGCGCGCGAAGCAGCGCGAAGCGCGGACATTGTGCTGTACTTAGTTGATAGCGCCGTGGGCTTGACGGAAGAGGACAGTCTAGAATTAAAAGTACTTGATGGTAGAGAGATACTTGTCTTCACAAAGTCAGATCTCCTAGGACGTCCTATGACGTCCTACGACGTCCTAGGACGTCCTATGACCATTAGCGCCGTCACCGACCACGGCATCAACACCCTCCTCGGCCACCTCGACGCCCTCGTGCGTGAACGCTTCGCTGCACCCGAAGGCGCGCTCGTGAACGAGCGCCAGCGAGTGGCGGTGGCCGAATGCGAAGCCGGCCTGAACGCAGCGTTGAGCTCGATCGACAGCGGCCTCGACGAACAAATGATCGTCGTCGACCTCTACCGTGCCGCGAACGCACTTGGCGTGCTCACCGGCGCCATCACCCGCGAAGACGTGTTGACCGAGATCTTCGGAAAGTTTTGTATCGGTAAGTGATGTTCCACGTGGAACATGCGTACCGAGTTCGACATCGTCGTCATTGGCGGCGGGCACGCGGGAGCTGAGGCTGCTCGCGTCGCCGTGCGCGGTGGCGCGCGCGTGGCCATGGTCACGATGCTGCGGGACGCGATTGGCCGCATGTCGTGCAACCCGGCCATCGGCGGTCTCGCCAAGGGCAACCTCGTCAAGGAAATCGACGCTCTCGGCGGCCTCATGGGCGAAGCGACCGACCGTGCCGGCATCCAGTTCAAGGTGCTCAATCGCTCGAAAGGTCCGGCCGTGCAGGGACCGCGTGCGCAGTGCGATCGCGATCTCTACGCGCGGGCGGTGCAGGACGTTCTCGCGGCCGAGGCGGACCTGACGATCATCGAAGGCTCCGTCTCATCGTTCGATCTGGGCGAGGTGACACTGCAAGACGGCACGCGCCTGCGCACGAAGGCCATCATCATCACCACCGGCACGTTCCTCCGCGCGCTCATGCATTCGGGGGAACAGAAGACCACCGGCGGCCGCTTCGGCGAGCCGTCCGCGGAAACGCTCTCCGATTCCCTGCGCGCGTTGGGGCTCAAACTCGGCCGTCTGAAGACCGGCACGCCGCCGCGCGTCGACAAGACGACCGTCGACTTTTCCCGGCTCGAAGAAGCACCG
>DATFHJ010000457.1:0-16224 GCA_035248585.1 Thermoanaerobaculia bacterium | reverse complement strand
CGCCCGTCAACATCTTCATGAACTACTCCGGTCCCACCAGCGGCTGCACCGCCGTCGTGGGCTCCTGCGCGACGCTGGAGAACATCAACTTCTCCCTCGGCGTCCAGGGCTACAACCTCGATTGCGCGCAGCACACGTATGAGTGGGATTTCGGTGACGGCAGTGCGAAATCGACGGAGAAGAATCCCACCCACGCCTATGCGCAGGGCGGCGACTATCCCGTCACGTTGAAGATCAACCGTCTCGACGGCAAGACCGCCACGGTTCCGCGCACCGTGAAGGTCGCCAGCGCCAACAACTGCCCGACCATGGTCGCCGGCCAGAACATCCTGCTGGTGTACTTCGGCGCCAAGAGCGGCTGCTCCGTCGCGGGCGGCAACTGCGAGGAGGATGAGATCCTCAACTTCGGTCTCCTCGGCGGGTACAACTTCAGCTGCAGCACGCACACGATCGAGTGGGATTTCGGCGACGGCACGCCGAAGGGAATTGGCACTGCGCCGAATCACGCGTACGAAAAGGGCGGCAATTATCACGGCTCGGTCAAGATCAAGAACAGCAAGCAGGAGCTCACCGTGCCGTTCGAGGTCAAGATTCCGATCGTCCCGCCGAAGACGCGCTCCGCGCGGCACTGACGCGCTTTTCCGAACGGTGGCGGGTCGCAGGGGCCCGCCACCGTTAGAATGTCCCCTCCTGTGATCTCCCTGCTGATCGTCAATTACCGCAGCGCCTCGCTGGCCGCCAATGCCATTCGTACGGCGCGCGAAGGAACGACGTCGCCATTGGAGGTCGTCGTCGTCGACAACAGCTGCTCGGAAGCCGGCGAATTGCAGCCGATTGCAGACGTCGTCATTACACCGGAACGCAATCTCGGCTATGCGGGCGGAATCAATCTCGGCCGCAAACGCTGCAACGGCGAAACGCTCATTGTCAGCAATCCGGACGTTACCTTCGCACCCGGCGCATTGGATTCATTGCACAATGCGGATGCTGCCGTCGCGGGGCCGGCATTGTATTGGGATGACGCCTTCCAATGGCACCTCCCGCCCGCGGATCTCGACACGACGCTCGAGAAAGCCGATCAGGTATTCGCGACGAGATCGCCGCGCTGGTTCACAGAGCGGGACCGGCGCCGCATCAAGAAGCGCATCGAATTCTGGTCATTGAAGAACAGCACTGAGGTGAAGGCATTATCCGGCGCCGTCATGGCCATTCGCGCGACAGACTTTGACGACGTCGGCGGATTCGACGAGCGATTCCGCCTCTATTTCGAAGAAATCGATTTCCTGCGGCGAATGAGCGAGCGCGGCAAGCGCATTGTGCACGTTCCCGGCGCACGATGCCGCCATCTCTACAATCAAAGTGCAGGACAGGACTCGGACGCGGCAGGCAGCGTGTACGCGCAATCCGAGCTCCGATACCTGGAGAAATGGAGCGGTCCTTTCGCCGCGCGGATGCTCAAGCGGCTCGAGCGCGTTCCTCAATTCCCGGAACCGCAACGGCTGGAAGGATCGATCACGGTCAAAGAGGGGAGTCTTGTAGAAGTCTCACCGCTTCCCAGCTTCGCCACCGCTGCCGGGCATTTCGCTCGCAACAGCACGGTGGAGTTGCCTCAGGAAGTCTGGAGCACCGTGCGTACACCGCTTTACTACCGCGTTCTCGATACAATCTCGCCATGAGCGCGCCCGGCGTATCGGTCGTGGTGCCGCGGACAGGCAGGATTGCCTGTCCTCCACCCGCGATCGAGCGTTATCTCGAGACCACCGGCTTCACCTTCGAAGTCCTCGCGCCGGAGGCCGAGCAATACGCCGTTGCGCTGCGCCGCGGCGTCGCGGACGCGAAGGGGAGCGTGATCGTGATCGTCGATCCCGAGCTCCCGTATCCCGTCGGCGCCATCGGCGACGCGGTGGCCATGGTCGAATCGGGTGCCACCGACGTCGTCTTCGCCAGCACGCGCGCCGACTTTCAGGGCCCGGCCACGCTTCGCTGGCTCCTCGTCCCGATCCTTCCCGACGCCGCGATCCGCCTCATGGCCTTTTCCTCGACCGCCGCGAAAGTCGCCGTCGGCGAGTCGCGTCTCGTCGACCGGCACTGCGAGCTCGAGATCGCCTTCCTCGCGAACAAGTACGGCTTCCGCGTCGAGCGCCTCGTCGTCCAGCCGTCGTCGCGCAAACGCGCATTCTCGCTCGTCGACTCCATTCCCGCCGCGATCTCCGTGCGGCTGGCGAATCGCCGCAACGCCTATCGCGCCGCGCGGCGCTGTCCCGTTTGTTTCTCCGCGCACGTCTGGACGTGCGCGCAGATTCCCGGAAACGTCGTCCGCGCCTGCAACCGCTGCAAGTGCCGCTACCTCAACCAATTCACGGACGACGAAGGCGCGAATCCCGTGCGTCGCGTGTTGCGTGCCCACACGCAGCCCTCGGTGCCGGCGTATGAGGCCCACTCGCAGCCGGCGCGCGAGCGTACGAGCCAGCGGCGTTTCCACTGGGTGCGGCGGCAGCTCCCATCGCGCGCGCGACTGCTCGAGATCGGCGTCCGCGATGGCAGCTTCGGCGCCATTGCCGCCGAGGAATTCGAATATGCCGGCATCGATCCGGCGCCCGTCGCCGCGCGTCACGCCCGCGCCCGCGGCCTCGACGTCTATTGCGCGTCGCTCTCCTCGTTCGTCAACACCGGCCCCGCCTTCGACGCCATCACGCTCTTCCACGTATTCGAGAACATGGCCGACCCTCATGACGCGCTGGCGCGTATCGAAGACCTGCTCAAGCCGGGAGGCGTGCTGTTTTTGTCGGCGCTCGACACCGAGGGCTTGCTCTATTTGTTTTCGGAGAGCAAGCGGATGGCGCACAACTTCCGCACCCATCTCATCCTCTACTCGCGCTCCGCGCTCATCGAGCTGCTCGAGCGCTCCGGCTTCGAGATCGTCGACATCGGTCCCGACTTCGAATACCGCGACCAGAAGCTCGTGCGGCACTGGCTGCAATCGCATCATCCGCTGCTCGCGCCGCTCGCGCGCGCGATCCTGAAACTGCTCCCCGATCCCACGATCGTCAGCACCGGCTCGATCCGCATCGTGGCCAAGCGCCGCGCCGGCATGCCGGTGAACGCGCGCGCGATCCGTTCGGTGGAGCCGACGCATGCCCGCTGACGCGCGCTTTCTCACGCGCGCCTATCGCGAAGGCGACGAAACCGCGATCCTCGACCTCTTCGCCCGCGCCTTCCCGCACGCGCCGCGCAGGATCGAGCACTTTCGCTGGAAGTATCGGGAGAATCCGTTCGGCAATGCGCGGATCAGTCTCACGTTTGGTGACCCGGTCACCCAGTCACCCGGTCTCCCGGCGACCGGGGAACCGGGCGACCGGGCGACCGGGCAACCCTTGCTGGCCCACTACGCCGGCTACGCCGTCCCCTTCCGCGCCTTCGGCCGCGACCTCCTCGCGCATCAGATCGGCGACACGATGACCGACGTCTTGATCCGCCATGTCGGCCGCGGCCCGACGAGCATTCTCGGCCGCACGGCGCTGCATTTCTACGAAAACTTCTGCGACGGCCAGGTCGCCTTCAACTACGGCTTCAACGTCTCCAACATCCACAAGTTCTCGCTCCGCTTCCTCCGCGCCGACCGCGTGGAAGCGGTCACGTATCGCATCGCGAAACCGCCGCTGCCGATCTCTCGCTGGCAGCGCCGGCTCGGCGGATATCAGCTCGAATTGGTGAACGACGTCGACGAAGAATGGGACGCATTCTTCGAGCGTGTCGAGAACGACTATCGCTTCCTCGTCCGCCGCAACGCGCGTTATGTTCGCTGGCGCTATCTCGACGCGCCCGACACGCGCTACTCGCTCGTCACCATCCGCAAATGGCGGCGGCTCATCGGCTGGATCGCGTTCCGCGTGGAGGGCGACCGCTTCCTCTGGGGCGACGCGCTCTTCGATCGCCGGTTTCCCGGCGCCGTCGAAGTGATGCTCCGCCACGTCGTGCCTTCTCATCCTGTGACGCGCATCGAAGCGTGGTTTCCGCCCCGCCCGGCCTGGTTCGACGAAGTCCTTCACGACCTCGGCTTTGAAGCGCGGCCCGAACCGCAGGATCTCTCCGTGATGTGCGTCCCGTTCTCGATGCCCGGCGCGACCGCGGCGATGCGCGAGGCGCTTTATTACTCGTGGGGGGATAGCGACCTTTTCTAGTGGCTCATGTCCTGCATGCCGTTCTCAACCGTCGATAGAATGCAGCGCACATGACCGCGGAACAACCGGAACAGGGCAGCAGCACAGGCGAAAAGCGTCTCGGCGAAGTCGCGAAAAAGCGCGTCCTCGTCATCGATGACGATCTGCCGTTGCGCGGCATGCTCGCCGCCGCGCTGCGGCAGCACGGGTTCCAGGTCCTGCTCGCGGGCGACGGCGCCGAAGGGCAGCGGGCGATGACCATTCACCACCCGGACATCGTGTTGCTCGACCTCGCCATGCCGGACGTGAACGGCTGGGATTTTCTGCAGCGCCTCCAGGAGACCGGCCACCTCGGCAAAGTCCCGATCGTCGTCGTCTCCGCGCACGTGCGCGTCGAGCCGCAGGCGCTGTTGCAGATGGGCGTCGCGGCAATCCTGCCGAAGCCGTTCAACCTCGCCGACCTGATGACCGTCATCGAGCACTTCGCCGCGTGAGCCGCATCGCGTCGCTGTATGACCGCCGCGACGTGCGTTCGTACGTCCGCTGGAAGGTGAGAGGCGATCCCGCCTACGCCGCGATCCTGCAGCGCCTCCCCGACGAGCCTCTCATCGACCTCGGATGCGGCGTCGGCATCCTGCCGTTTTTTCTGCGCGAGCACGGCTTCCGCGCGCGCGTGATCGGCATCGACTTCGACGCGCGCAAGATCGAGATCGCCCAGCGCGCCGCGACGCGCTATCGCGACATCGACTTCGTCGTCGCCGACGCGCGCCGCGAGCTTCCCGACCATCACAACGTCGTGATGCTCGACCTGCTGCACTATCTCGATGACCAAACGCAGCGGCAGGTTCTCGCGAACGTCGCCCGCGTCGCGAACGTCGTGATCCTGCGGCAGGGCATTCGCGATTCGTCGTGGCGCTATCGCATGCAGGCGGCCGTCGACGGGTTCGCACGCACGATTCGCTGGATGCGCGCCGAGACGCTGAACTATCCGGCGCGCGAGAGCATCGTCGCGGCGTTCGATGGATTCTCATCCGAGATCACGCCGCTGTGGGGACTCTTCCCGTACAACAACTACCTGTTCGTGTTTCGCAGGGCGGCGTCGTCGGGGATGACGAGCGCGTAGCCGCGCTCCTGCAGCGCATCGAGCACGTGCTCGATGACGCGCAGCGAATGCGCGCGCCCCTGATGCAGCACGACGATCGCACCCGGCTTCACGCGCGGCAGAATGCGGTCCAGGATCTGCCGCGGATCGTCCATCACCGCGTCGAAGCCGCGCGCGGTCCAGCCGATGAGGCGCATCTCTTCGCGCGCCAGCGTCGGATGGACGCTCGCGTTCTTGTGTCCCACCGGCGCGCGAAACCATCGCGGTTTCTTTCCGGTCAGCGGCGCGAGCACGCGATTGCACTGCTCGACCTCGGCGCGAACGCGCGAGGGCAGCAAGCACCAGAACGTCCCCGACGGATGCGTCTGCGAGTGATTCGCGACGCTGTGGCCGCGCGCGACGATCTCGCCGATCAACTCCGGCCGCTGCTCCGCGAGCATGCCTTTCACGAAGAACGTTGCCTTCGCGTTGCGCCGATCGAGCAAATCGAGCAACGCCGGCGTGTCGTCCGCCGGACCGTCATCGATCGTCAGCCACAGCTCGCGCTTGTCCGTCGCGAACCTCGTGACCACCGGCCCGAGCCACTGCACGTTCGGCTGCAGCGTCGGAAAGAGCAGCAGTGCATGCGACAGCGCGACCACGCCGATTCCCGCGAGCGGGGAGGTGGGCCACAGCAGCACGAGCGCCACCGGTGCCGCGACGGCGAAGGCGAGGATCACCGCGCGCGTGCCGAGAATGAGTGCGATCAGCGCGAGCGACTGCCAGGCCACGAAGCGAAGCCACGTCTCGGATTGCGCGAAGTACACCGCCGCCGCGACGAGCACCAGCAGGCAGACGGCGGAGTTGAAGCGAAGGTTGTCGCGGTTCGGGAGGATCAGCCCGAGGCTCACCGGCAGCGCCTGCACGGCGAGGGTGGCCAGCAGCAGCGAGACGAGGAGCGCGAGCGGAAGCGGCCAGTGCGCGAACAAGCTGCCGGCGAAATAGCACGCGACCGTCAGCACCAGCCACGCCGCGATCGTGTAGTCCCTCACCGCAACTCCTCCGAGTACGGCTGGAACGTGAACCACTGGAACCACGAGTCGTGGATCACCTGCTCGAGGTCGCGCGTCCATTGCTGCACCGCGGCGTCGAAGGCCACGGCGCGGTCGCGCGTGCGCGTCACCTCGAACGGCTTCGCCGTCACCAGCCGGTAGCGCCGCCGTCCGCTGCGGATGATGAACAGCGGATAGATCGGCACGCGCGCGCCCATCGAGAGCGCGAACGGCCCCGCGGGGACTTGCGCTTTCTTGCCGAACAGCGTCGCCGGCAGCGCGGAGATGCCGGGCGTCACGCGGTCGCCCTGGATGGCGATGATCTCCCCGCGCTGCAGCGCGTGCAACAGATCGATCGCGAGCTCGCTGGAGCGCGTGGAAAAGTCGATCTTCAATTCCGCCGCCGTGCGCGCCGCATGCGACTCCTCGAACGCGCGGGTCTGCGCATCGGTCTCCGGCGCGCGGATCATGACGATGCTGCGGCCCGACGTCTCCGCGAACACGTGCGCGCCGAGGTCGTAGTTGCCCATGTGCGCCGTCAGGATGATCGCGCCGCCCTGCTGCGACTGCAGCTGATCGAAATACTCTCGGCCCACGAACTCCCAATCGGGATTCAAACGCTGCTCGCGGAAACGCATGTTGTCCGTAATCGTCCAGGCGAAATTCCAGAAGACGCGGTACGTGCGGAAGAAGTTCGTTACCGTCCACGAGCCCGGGAAAATCGCGGAGAGATTGCGCATCACGCCGCGGCGTCCGGGACCCCACAGCAGAAAGAAGAGCGTCCAGAACCCGATGGGCACCGGCTCGATCCAGAGCGGCACGTTCAGGGTGGCCAAGCGGAGAAGCTGGCGCCAGAACACGCCGTTGACGACGAAGCGGCGATACCAGCTCACGGCTTCATGATCTCGCGAAGTGTCTTGTCGACCGACGGCAATTCCGGCCGCAGCAGCTGAAACAGCGCGCTCTGCATCAGCGTCTCGTCGCCCGGATACGTCGCCACGAAGTGGAGCGGGAAGCGCTCGAAGATCTCGCGGTCGGGACGCTTGCGGCGGTGCTGAACGTCGTGGCGTTTCTTCGCGATCCGCTCCTGGTGGCGCAGGATCCAGTCGAGCGCGCGGAACTGCATCGCCGTCAGCGGATCGTCGATCGACACGGCCGGCTCGCGCCGCCAGCGCGACTTCTTCTTCTGTCCCATGGCCGGCCGCGTTAGCTCGTGCGAGCCGTTGTTGCGCGTCGTCGCGTAGTGATGCAGGCGGTGCAGATACGCGAACAGCACCGCCGACACCGACTGCGGCAGCTGCTCGAAATTCTTGAGCGCCGTCTGCAGCGCGTTGCGCTCGAACAGCACGCCGCGCTCGAAATCGCCGAGGCGGTTGCTCGTCGTGCTCGACGCATGGCGCACGAGCGCGCGCGGCTCGTAGAGCACGCGATAGCCGGCGATCCACGTGCGCCAGCCGAAGTCGACGTCTTCGAGATAGGCGAAGTAATCGTCGTCGAATGCGCCCAGCTCGGAAAGACGCGCGCGGCGCGAGATCATATTGCCGCCGCACGCGAACAGCAGCTCGTCGCCGGAGCCCGGCTCCGTGCGCGAGCCAACCGGATAGCGAAAGCCGTTCTGAAACGCGTGCCCGTCGAACGTCATCATGCCGCCGATGAAGTCGATCAGCTTCCCGCTCGGGTCGACGATCTTCCCGCCGACCGAGACGACATCCTCCGGCGCTTCCTCGATCGCCTGCACGAGCGCCGCGAGCCATCTCGTCTCGGGGATCGCGTCGTTGTTGAGAAAGACCACGTTGCGCGCCACGGAGCCCGCGAGCGCGGCCGCGAGGCCGCCGGTGAAGCCGCGATTCTCTTTCAGCGCGAACAGCTTCGCCCGCGGATGGCGTGACGCGATCGCCGTCGCGCTGCCGTCGGTCGAGCCGTTGTCGACGACCGTGATCGACGCGTTCTCCGCCTCGCCGAGCTGCGCGGCCACCGCGTCGAGACACTCCAGCGTCTCGCACCTGTTGTTCCAGTTGACGACGATGATCTCGGTGCTCATCGCGCCAGGCGCCTCTTCAGGCGCGACAGAATCGAACGTGGAGCGGCGGGCTTCAGCCCGCCGGCAAAGCTTTCTTTGGTCGCATCGAACCGCGGCGCGCGGCAGAACTCGCGCAGCGGCTCCAGCGTGCGCGTCCACTGATGATCCAGCACGAACTTCTGCGAGCCGCTCGCCATCTGCGCGTAGCTTTCCGGATGGCGCAGGATGGCCGCGACTTCATCCGCGAAGGATGCCGCATCCTCCGAACGCACGATCGATCCTGCGCCATAGCGCTCGAGAATCTCGTCCGTGCCCGACGCGGAGCTGGTGACGATCGGCAGGCCGCACCAGAGGTAGTCGTACACGCGCGTGCGCATCGAGAGGTCGGTCTCGATCGACGGCCGGAACGTCAGCAGCGCCAGCGTGAAGCAGTCGAAGAACTCCGCGCGCTCGTTGTACGGCACCCACGGCGTGAAGTGCACGAACGATTCATAGCCATTGCGCTTCACATGCTCGACGGCCTCGGCGAGCTTGCCCTGCGGCGTGATGTCGGGATTCGGATGCGTCGTGAACGTCAGCGAGATCTTGGGGAACGACTCCCGCGCGATGGCGATCGCGTCGATCGCGAGGATCGGATCGTACCAGTCGTAAATTCCGCCGAAGAGGATCGCCGGCGCCTTGAGGTCGCGCGGCGCGACTTTGCGCGGCGGCTGTACGCCGAACGGAGCGATGCGCAGCAGCGAGTCGAGGTGCGGGCTCTCTTCGAACGCGATCGGATGCAGCCGTTTCATCGCCAGCAGCGCGCCGAGGTAGAACAGCCGCTGCGCCTCGGAGGCGCACAGGAACAGGTCGCCGCGCGCGAGCGAATACGACAGCGTCTCGTGATCGTGCTGGAACACTTCCGCGCCGCGCTCGGCGTAGTAGTGCAGGTTCTCGATGATGTACGGATCGTACAGATCGACGACCGTCGGGATCGGACTGGCCTGCATGAAATACGCGTTCGCGACGTGCCCCTGCACGATCCCGGCGTCGCTCGCCTCGCTGAGCGCGAGGAGCGTGTGCGGATTGATGTACTCGCCGCGGCAACCGTCGATCGTCCCGGCATCGGGCGAGAGGATCGTGACGCGGTGCCCGTCGTCGCGCAGTACGCGCGCGATCTCGAGAAAACGAATCCCGACGCCGGCCGGCTGGCCGTGGCCCAACGGCTCGGGACAGACGAGCAGCAGTCTGCTCATCCGCGCCCCCGCATCTTCTCCATCAGCGTGTGGATCTTCCACGTGCGCGAGTGATAGATCATGTCGAGCAGGCCGTTGAGGCGCCCGATCTCCACGCGCGCGCGCTCGAGCGCGTCGTGCGTCTCGTGATTCGCGCGGCGCAGCTGATCGTTTTCGTTGCGGAGCGCGTCGCCCTCCTGCTCCGCTTTTCGCGTCACGCGCTCGAGCTCCAGCGTCTTCCGCTCGTAATCCGCCGCGATCGCGGACAGCGCCTGCGTCGCGCCTTCGAGCTCGCGCACGCGCAGCATGTAGCCGTTGATCGTGTTGTAGTTCTCGGTCGATTGCGCAAGCAGCTCCGCTTTCTCGCGCTCCACGCGTTTGAAGCCTTGCGTCAGCGAATCGGCCTGCCCTTTGGTTTCCGCGACGGACGAGTAGAGCGCGCCGAGGCGGCGCTTCTGGCGCTCGAAGACCGCGGAGAACAGCGACTCGTCGATGCGCGACGCGTGCTTTTTCCAGACGCGCAGCTTGGCCTCGCGAAATTGCGGCGAGCCTTCGGGCGCGGCGAGGATGACCGAGCTGCCGCCTTGGAAATGGCGCACTTCGCAGGTGATGCGCGGGATGCGGAGAAAGTCGCCGCGTGCAGACAAGCGGATCAGAAAATCCCAGTCCTCGAAGAGATCGAACTCCGGATCGAAGCCGCCGAGGTCGAGGAAGGAGTCGCGCGGGATCAGCAGCGACGGCAGGGGGATGTAGTTGTCGACGAGCAGCAGCTCGCGATCGAAATCCTGCGCGAAGAGGCGCAGCCGCGAGTGCGTTTCGTACGCGCCGCTCTCGCCCGGACGGAGAAACGCGGAGACGGCGTCGGTGTACCACGCGGCGTGCGAGGACGACGAGGCATTGGCGAGTGTGCCGAGGTGCTCGGGATAGTAGAGATCGTCGTCATCGAGAAAGGCGATGAACGCATTGGCCGCGGCGCGCACGCCTTCGTTGGCGGCGACGGAGCGTCCGCGCGATTGCTCGTGCTCGACGAGCTTCACGCCTTCGAGCTCCACGCGCGAGCCACCATCATTCACCACCACGATCTCGCACGGATACTGCGTCGCCTGAATCGACGCGATCGCCTCGCGCAACAGCCGCGGACGATCCTTCGTCCGCACGATCACGCTGATCGGAATCGTCGTGCGTGTGACCTCGAGCGGCTTCGGCGCGCCCATTTGCTGCCGCAGCTCGCTCAGCGGCGTCGTGCGCAGCGAGGGCAGTTCGACGACGTAGTACGCCTCGGCGAACTTCACCTCGGGCGGCAGCGTCATCGTGCGATAGGTGTTCAGTCCGCGCGCGTATCCAACGTAGTCGCGCACTCCCAGCTGCGACTGATGTTCGGCGATGGCCGCGTACTTGGCTTCCGCGACCTCGGTGATGTCGACGATCGCATTCGGCCGCAGCGGCTGTCCGACCTCGTAAAACGCGACGCGCGCCACCGCGAGATCGGCCCACAACGTCTCATCGCGCTGCACCAGCTCGCAGACGATGCGCGCCAGCGCGAAATGGTCGGGATGGATCTCGATCGGCGCGGGCACGAGGATGAGATCGGGGCGATAGGCGAGGAGGAGGTCCTGGAGCTGGGGGATGTCCGCGAGCTGGCGGTCGGGGAAGCCGAGGAAGTCGACCTGCACGTTGTCGCCGAGCTTGGCCAGCCCGCGCCGCGACTCCTCTTCCCGTACGGCGGCGCCGCCGGCCTCCGCGCCGTCGGTGGCAATGACGACCCGCACCTCGCGCTGCTCGCGCAAATGGAGCGCGAGGAGCCCGCCACATCCGATCACTTCGTCGTCGGGGTGCGGTGCGAGAACGAGCAGCCGTTCGCCGCGGAGCAGCGCCGGTTCGTACGGAATCGCCTCCGCCTCCTTGAACACGGCGGCATTGTATAGAGGGCTGAGGGCGGAGGGCAGAGGGCCGATGCCGTAATGACTCCCGTCCTCTGCCCTCCGCCCTTCTGCCCTCTATACTCTCCCCGCATCCGCATGCCTTCCTCCGCTTTGGACAATCTGCTGGCGATGATCCAGGAGCTGACCTCGCGCGTGATCCGCAGCGAGTCGCCGGCGATGTTGTTCAGCGGCGCGTTCCCGACACTCATCCCGTACGTGCCGTTCGACGTCGCGGTCGTGGTCATGCTCGAGCAGAACCTCGACCTCTTCATCGCCACGCGCGAGGGGATGGAGGCGCTCGTCGACGAGCGGCTGATGGCCAACATTCGCGAGACGCTGGCGAGACACATCCCGGTCTCGTTCGACACCACGGAGATCGTGGTCGTCTCCGAATCGCACGACCTTCCGCGGCGCGAGTCGTCCAACGCCGCGCTGCATTGCAACGCCTCCGCGCTCCTCGAACAGGAAAAGCGCACGGCGGGCGTGCTCGTGCTTTGCCGCGACGAGCCCGAGTTCAGCGAGAGCGAGCAGCAGACGCTGGCCATCTTCGCGACGCAGATCTCGATGCTCCTCACCACGATCCGCGCGCGCGAGCGCATCCTCAACCTCGCCGAGACCGACGACCTCACCGGCGTCTGGAACAAGCGCTACTTCCGCCGCCAGCTGCCGCAGGAAGTGGAGCGCGCGCGCACGTTCGGCGTGCCGCTGTCGCTGCTCTTGTTCGACATCGACGACTTCAAGCAGATCAACGACAGCCTCGGCCACGTGATCGGCGACGTCGTGCTGTCGGAGCTCTGCGGCGCGGTGCGTGAATCGCTGCGGCCGACCGATGCAGTCGTGCGCTTCGGCGGCGACGAGTTTGCGCTCATCCTCCCGCACACCGACATGGTCGGCGCGACCGCGGTCGCCGAGCGCGTGCTGCAGCGCGTCCGCGCGCTGGCGATCCCGACGGACGAAGAGGCGGCGGTGCAGTGCTCGATCTCGATCGGCCTCGCGGAGTACCAGCGCGAGGAGGCGGCGAGCGATCTGGTGCGCCGCGCCGACGAGCGCCTGTACGAGGCGAAACGGCAGGGGAAAAACCGATACACTGCGTGACCCGATGCGCTACCTCGTCGCCAACTGGAAAATGAATCTGCCGCCCGAGGGGATGGACGCGTGGATGAGCACCGTCGCGCTGGCGGATCCGCATGACGTCGCGCTCGTCTTCGCGCCGCCGTTCCCGTTTCTGCGGGACGCCTTCGCGCAGCGGCGGCGCCTCGGCCTCGCGGCGCAGAACTGCAACGATCACGCGTCGGGCGCGTACACCGGCGAGGTCGCGCCATCGATGCTGCGGTACTGCGGCGCGGAGTACGTAATCCTCGGCCACTCCGAACGCCGCAACATCTACGGCGAGAGCGACGCGCTCATCGCCGGCAAGCTCGCCATCGCCATCGACAGCGGCCTCAAACCGATCCTCTGCATCGGCGAGTCGCTGGAAGTGCGCGACGGCGGCCGCGTCGCGGAGTTCCTGTCCGAGCAGATCCGCGCGACCGCGGTCCCCGAGCTCGCCCGTGCCCCCGAGATCGTGATCGCGTACGAGCCGGTGTGGGCGATCGGAACGGGACGCAATGCCAGCGGGGCGATGGTGGCCGAGACGATGATCGCGATCCGCGGCGCGCTCATGCAGCACTGGAACCGCGGCGTCCCGATCCTCTACGGCGGGAGCGTGACGCCGGACAACGTCGACGATCTCGTTGCGAACGGGACGATCGACGGCTTCCTCGTGGGCGGCGCGAGCCTCGATTCCGGGAAGTTTCTGGCCATTCTGCAGGGCATGGGCTAAGCCCTTGACCTGACGGACATTTCCGGGAAGAATTCACGCCCCTGACCGGTTCACAGGCAGGCACCGGAGAGTTCATGATCATCGTTCTCGTCATTTTGCACGTCCTCATCAGCATCTTCCTGATCCTCGTCGTCCTCGTTCAGCAGGGCAAAGGCGCGGATCTCGCAGGCGCATTCGGTGGCGGCGGCTCGCAGACGGCATTCGGCGCGCGCGGCGCGACGACGCTCCTGCACAAACTGACGACTGGCTTCTTCATCGCGTTCGTCATTACCTCGATGGCGCTCGCGGTTCTGCAAGCCCGTCCGCGCGGCTCGGTCATGAGCGGCTCCACCCCGGCGGCGCCAACGACGCCCGCCAAGAAGTGACGCCGTAGGCGTCATCCCGAGCGCAGCGAGGGATCTGGTTCTTTCAACGCTTTGCCCAAGTGGCGGAATTGGTAGACGCGCACGTTTGAGGGGCGTGTGGAGAAATCCGTGCCGGTTCGAGTCCGGCCTTGGGCACCAACCTGTGATTCATTCGAAAGCCGGAGATCCTTAGGGGTCTCCGGCTTTTTCATTTCGCGCGAAAAAAAATTCAGACACGCGCTGGAAAAAAGCCGGTGTTCAGCGGACGGACATGGTGAAAGGAGACAGAAAATGAGTACTACGACTGTTGCTGAATTGACGTTCCCAGGCGGTCTCACCGTTTACGTTCAGCCCGTGACGAATGCCGGGACCAAGCAGAACGTGATCATCGTTCCGCCGAGCGGCGAGGACGACCTGGCGAAATTCAAGGGCCAGGGCGAGGGCAACGTCCCGATGACCCTGAAGACGCAGGGCTTCCTCAAGACCTCGTCGAACGGGTGGCCGTACTTCACCGTTCCCGGCAACTCTTCGCAGAGTTCCACCTACCACGTCACCTGCCTGAGCGACGGCAAGCCGGTGAACGCCTTGCTGGGGGTCGGGGGGAATCCCCTGACGCCGGTTGGCGGCAATGTGTACATCGCCGTGGTGATGTCCGAGAGCGGCGGCGCCAAAGACTACAACGACACGGCGACGTACTTCACGGCCTGGGAAACGCCGTAGTCGCAGCCCGAGAACAATCGCGCATCGACGGCGTCTTCGCCGCCGGTGCGCGGTCTTTTTCAGTTCGCCCGCTTCAACCTCCAGCCCCGCCCGCACAGGAACAAAAGTCCCGGCTCCGCACCGCGGATCTTGTTACCTGTCCCTCCCGCCGTGCCCGGGCTCGATCCGTCATCGTTTGCGCGCGCCGAAACAATGGCGGCAACTTTTTTTCACGTGGCGTTTCAAATACTTACGTCGAAAATTCTGCTCGGGCCCGCCACGAGTCACCAATTTCGGGCACTGAAACAGCACTGCCGTCGCGGCGAATTTTCCCCCTGGCAGTTCAGCAAATTTCCCGGCGAAAACGACTACGTGTACCTCGAGGGAGGGCTTCATGCTGCGATCGCGGTTCATCGTCCCTGGTCTGACGTCTCTACTCATTTCGCTATTCGCAGCGGCGCAAACCGTGCAGCCAAACGCCTTCACCGGGACGGATCTCATCGTCCCCGCGGCGGGCCGGGTGCAGGGCGCCACGTCGACGTTCACGACCGCGGTCTGGGTCACGAATCCGACGAATGCGACCGTCAGTTACGAGTTGCAGTTCCTGCAAACGGGCCGCAGTAATCCCAATCCCGCGACGGCCTCCGACACCATCGGACCGGGACAAACGAAGGTCTACGAAAACGCCGCGCAGCAATTGTTCGGCGTGACCGGGGTCCTCGGCGCGATCCGCATCGTGTCCAGCGACGAGCTGCTCGTCTCCGCGCGGGTGTTCTCGGCCGCCGACAGTACGAACACGAATGAAGCGCGAGGACAGATCTTCTCGGCGATTCCGGCGGCGTTCGGGATCGGTCCGGGCGAGACGTCGATGCTGCAGGGGGTGAATCAGGGCGGCGACTATCGCTACAACATCGTCCTCGTCGAGTCGACGGGCCAGCCGGCGTCGGTCGTTCTCCGCATCCGCGATGCGAGCGGCACGGTCGTCTCGACGACCACCCACAATCTCGAAGCCTTCGAACAACGGCTCATTGGCGTCGGCTCGCTGACGCCGGGGACCATCGTTCACGGCAGCGTGGACGCGTCGCACAACGGCGGCAGCGGCCATGTGGTCCTCGCCGGCTCGCTCGTTTCGTCGACGACGAGCGACTCGACCGGCTTTGAAATGGCGTTCCGCTTCGGCACGATCCGTTCGATCATCGCCGGCCCGGGCCTGGTGGGCGGCGGAACACAGGGCGACATCACACTGCGGATCGGGGACGGCGCGGTCACGAATGCGATGATCGCCGCCGGCGCCATCACGCGCGACAAGATCGCCGCCGGACAGGTGGTGAAGTCGCTGAACGGCGCGACGGATGAAGTCCTGCTCCTGCCGGGACCGAACGTGACGATCACGCGGAACGACAACAATCTGACCATCGGCGCCAGCGGCGCGACCGGACCTGTGGGTCCGGCCGGCCCCACCGGCGCGACGGGGTTGACGGGTGCGACGGGCGCGGTTGGCCCAGTCGGTCCGACAGGCGCGGTTGGCCCGGCCGGTCCCAGCGGCGCAACCGGTCTGACCGGCGCGACGGGTGCGGTCGGTCCGGCCGGTGCCACAGGCGCGGTCGGTCCCGCCGGCGCGACGGGTCTCGCCGGTCCCGCTGGTCCGACGGGCGCAGTAGGTCCCGCGGGAGCCACGGGTGCAACGGGTCTCACCGGCCCAGTGGGCCCGACTGGCGTAGTCGGTCCCGTTGGTCCCACGGGCCTGACCGGTCCTGCCGGACCAGTCGGTGCGACCGGCGCAACAGGTCTCACGGGTCCCGCCGGAATCGCAGGTCCTGCAGGTGCCACGGGTGCAACGGGTCTTACTGGACCTGCTGGTCCGTCTGGCGCAGCAGGTCCCGCAGGTCCGAGCGGCGTCGCCGGTCCCG
>DATFHJ010000456.1:0-17796 GCA_035248585.1 Thermoanaerobaculia bacterium | reverse complement strand
CGACAACTTCCTGAAATCCGACTTCATCACGAAGCATGAGCTCCCGCCGCTGCTCGAAGGTCACACCGTGTTCTGGATCTGCGTGAGCCCGTGCCTCTACGAGCACACACCAATAGTGCAGTACCACGCCGCACACGACGTTTCCAAACCTCTCTCGACGCTCTCGAAACCGAAACGTCAGGTTCTGCTCAAAGAAATCTGCTCAAAACTGATTGCATTTGCGCCTAACGCGCCTGCGCCTAAGATCGCGGTCTCCCGCCTCCCGTCGTCCGCGCTCCTCATCGGCCGCGAGACCGAGATGGCCATGCTCGATGAGGCGTGGAACGGAGACTCGAAGGTTGTCACCATCGTCGCGTTCGGCGGTGTCGGCAAATCGACGCTCGCCGGACATTGGGCCACGACAAAGTTGAATGAGGTCGAGCGCTACTTCGACTGGTCGTTCTACCGCGAAGGCAGCAGTGATGTCTTTCTGAAAACGGCGCTCGAGTTTTTCGGCGATTCTGCGATGGCCGAAAGTGCGGCGGATGGATGGACGAAAGGCTCGCGGCTGGCGGAGCTCGTCGCCGCGCAACGAACACTATTGATCCTCGACGGACTCGAGCCGTTGCAGGATGCAACGACAGGCGAGTTACGCGATCCGGCGCTCACGTCTCTGCTGCGTGGCCTTGCCGTAAGCAATCCCGGACTTTGTATTGTCACGACGCGGAAGGAGATCCCCGATCTCGACAATTTCCGCAGCACTGCGCCCGAGTGGAAACTCGCGCATCTTTCGCCGAAGGCGGGCGCGAGCCTGCTCGAAACGCTCGGCGTGCGCGGAACTCAGAGCGAACGCGAGACGCTCGCACGCGATGTGAAGGGACACGCACTTACGCTCTCGCTGCTCGGAAAATTTCTCGCTGAGGCGTACGACGGAGACGTTCGCAAGCGTGATCTCGTTTCGCTGCACGAGGCGGATTACGAAGAGACGCGCGGCCATGCGTTCAACGTGATGAAGGCGTACGAGGATTGGCTCGGACGCGATAGCCGGGAGATCGCGATTCTTCGACTCCTCGGCATCTTCGATCGTCCCGCCACACCCGACTGCCTCAGTGCATTGCGCCATGCTCCTGCGATCGAAGACCTGACCGACTCACTTGTAACGTTGACGGACGTGCAGTGGAACGTAGCGGTAAAGCGCCTCGTGCAACTCGGTTTCGTCGAGGAGCAGTTGTGGGAGCCACCGCAGATCGCCGGCTACAGCGAAGAGGAAGCGCGGAGAATGATCGACCGGGAGATCTTGCCAGGTGATGCGCAACCTACGCAAATTGCGGACGAACAAAGGAGACGCGGGGGCGCACTCGACGCACATCCACTGATCCGCGAATACTTCGCCAGGCGGCTTCGCGGGAATGCACAGGACGCGTGGCGGGCTGCGCACGGAAGGCTCTACGAACATCTGCGCGACAGCGTGCCGTATTGGCCGGAAGGCGCTCACGGCCTGCAACCGCTCTACCAAGCGGTTGTGCATGGCTGTCAGGCCGGCCGAACTGAGGATACACGCGAGGTCGTTTACCGTGATCGCATTCTGCGCGGCACGTCAGGCCCATATGCGTTTTACAGCTCCAAATTGCTGGGTTTAAGAGGCGCGAATCTCGCCGCTGTCAGATGCTTTTTCACGACTCGGTGGAAGCAGTTGGCCCCGGAGCTGACCTTCGCGGGCCAAAGCTGGCTGATGGGGGAAGCGGCGTTTTACCTGCGCTCCTTAGGCCGTCTTGACGAAGCACGTGAACCACTGCGTGCCAATTTCGATGGCGATGTCGCGCGTGAGGATTGGAAAAACGCGACCATCAGTGCCAGGAATCTCAGCGAGCTTAGTTTGACGCTGGGGGATGTGCCCTCGTCGATACGCTACGCGAAGCAGAGCATCGAGCATGCAGACCGCAGCGGCGACAAGGTTGAAATCGTGTGCAGTCGTACGACGCACGGCACTGCGCTGCACGTGGCGGGACGGGCGGCGGAGGCTCTGATGACATTCCAACAGGCAGAGGCGTTACAGGGGCCATCGTCGCCTTTGCTGTACTCAGTTAGGGGGTTCGTATTCTGCGATCTCCTCCTGGCCAAGGTTGAACGCACGGCTTGGTGGCGACGGCTGAGGACAGACGAGCAACCCTTCGCTTCTCAGACCGTGTCCGACGTCGAGCATCGGGCCACGACCGCGCTGGCAATCGTAATGCGTCACCCAGACCTACTCAGTATGGCCTTGGACCACCTGACGCTTGGCCGCGCGGCGCTCTATCGCACGATTCTCGAAAATGCCTCGACCGCCAGTGCGCATTCGCATGCCGACGCGGCGGTCAATGGTCTACGAAAAGCAGGAACGCTCGACCACCTCCCCCGCGCCCTCCTAACCCGCTCCTGGCTTCGCGCTTTCCAAGGCGACTTCGACGCGGCCCGTGCTGATCTTGACGAAGCCCAGCAAATCGCGGAGCGCGGCCCAATGCGTCTTCACCTCGCCGACATTCATCTTTATCGCGCGCGGCTTTTCCGGGATCGTGAGGAACTAAAGAAGGCACGCACCCTCATCGACCGCTGCGGCTACCACCGCCGCGATGAGGAGCTACGAGACGCCGAGCAAGCCCTCAGCCTCTAGCTGCTGCGCCAGCGAATCCCCATCCACAAACTGAAACGCCCGCATCCCCACCGTCCTTGCCGCGAGGACGTTCTCGATCAAGTCATCGATGAACACCACGTGATGCGGGAGCGCGCCTAACACCTCCAGCGCGCGGCGGAAGATTTCGGGGTCGGGTTTGGCGACTTTGAAGCGGTGGGAGAGGACGAAGCGGTCGTCCTTCATGAACAGCCCGGCGAAGCGGCGGGGGATGATTTCGGCGTGGACTTCGTTCGAGTTGGAGAGGAAGGCCACGCGATAGCGCTCGCGCACGCGAATCAACAGCTCTTCCATGCCCGGCATGGTGCCGTCGAAGAAGTCGCTCCAGGTCTCGCGGAGCTCGCGGAGGGAGCCGCGGTAGCCGGCGGCGTCGCAGACGAAGTAGTAGAAGTCGAGGAACGAGACGGCGCCGCGCTCCATGTCGCGGTAGCCGCCGCCGCGCTCGAGGATCTCGACGAGCTGGTCGCGAGACGCGCTCGCGTTGCGGCAGATGTTCTCCAGCACGCGCTCGTAGGCGAGCTTGATGAGCGTGTTGCCGAGGTCGAAGACGAACCAGATCGGCGCGGTCACATCCGGAAGACTCCGAAGCGCGGCGTCTCGATGCGCGCGTTGTACGCGATGGAGAGGCCGAGACCAAGGTATTGGCGCGTCTCCGCGGGATCGATCACGCCGTCGTCCCAGAGGCGCGCGGTCGAGTAGTAGGGGCTCCCCTCCTCCTCGTACTTGGCCAGGACGGGATCGGCGATGGCGCGCTCTTCGTCGGGAGAAAGTTCTTTCCCCGCGCGGGCGAGCTGGTCGCGTTTCACCGTCGTCAGCACTCCGGCGGCCTGCTCGCCGCCCATCACGGAAATGCGCGCGTTCGGCCACATCCAGAGGAACCGCGGCGAATAGGCGCGGCCGCACATGCCGTAGTTGCCGGCGCCGAACGAGCCGCCGATGATCACCGTGAACTTCGGGACGGTCGCATTGGCGACGGCGTGCACCATCTTCGCGCCGTCCTTCGCGATCCCGCCGCGCTCGTACTGCTTGCCGACCATGAAGCCGGTGATGTTCTGCAGAAAGATCAGCGGGATGCGGCGCTGGTTGCACAGCTCGATGAAGTGTGTCGCCTTCAGCGCGGACTCGCTGAACAGCACGCCGTTGTTCGCCAGGATGCCGACCTTGTAGCCGAAAATCCGCGCGAAGCCGGTCACGATCGTGGTCGCGTAGCGCTCCTTGAACTCGTGCAGCTTCGAGCCGTCCACGATCCGCGCGATCACCTCGCGCACGTCATACGGCTTGCGCAGGTCGCGCGGAATGACGCCGTAGAGCTCCTTCGGATCGTAGCGCGGCTCCTCCGGCTCGACGCGCGTCGGCGGCTCTTCTTTCTCGAAGCGCAGGTTCTCGACGATGTTGCGCACGATGGCGATCGCGTGCTCGTCGTCGTCGGCGAAGTGATCGGCGACGCCGCTGATGCGCGTGTGCACATCGGCGCCGCCCAATTCCTCCGCCGTCACTTCCTCGCCCGTCGCGGCTTTCACGAGCGGCGGACCGCCGAGGAAAATCGTGCCCGTGTTCTTGACGATCACGGCCTCGTCCGACATCGCCGGCACGTACGCGCCGCCGGCGGTGCACGAGCCCATCACCGCGGAGATCTGCGGGACTTCGGCCGCGGACATCACGGCCTGGTTGTAGAAGATCCGGCCGAAGTGCTCGCGGTCGGGAAACACGTCCGCCTGCAGCGGCAGAAACGCACCGCCGGAATCGACGAGATAGATGCACGGCAGGTTGTTCTGCATCGCCACTTCCTGCGCGCGCAGATGCTTCTTCACCGTGATCGGCAGGTACGTGCCGCCGTTGACCGTGGCGTCGTTGGCGATGATCAGGCACTCGCGCTGCTGCACGCGCCCAATTCCGGTGATGATGCCGGCCGCCGGCGCGTCTTTCTCGTACATGCCGTTCGCGGCGAGCGCCGAGAGCTCGAGAAAGGGCGTGTTCGGATCGAGCAGCGCGGCGATGCGCTCGCGCACCGGCATCTTTCCCTGCTCGCGATGCCGGGCCAGGTATTTCTCTCCCCCGCCCTGCCTGGCCTGGGCGATCCGTTCCTTCAATTCGTCGACGAGCGACTGCAGCCGCTCGGCGTTTCCGCGAAAGTCATCCGAGGCTGTATCGAGGTGGGTTTCCAGCACTTCCATGCGAGGCCGGAGTATATGTCGCCATCCATCACGCCCCGGCACCGTTCATCACAAATCGCGCCGCTCCGTGCGAGCATCACGCGACACTGAACGCCATGCGCAGGCTACTCATCCTTTCCCTACTCCTCACCGCATCCGCACGCGCCGATCTCCTCGTCGTCGCCAACCGCGGCGGCTCGACCGTCACACTCGTCGATCCGCAGACGATGTCGTTTCTCGGCACGATCCCGGCCGGCCTCGATCCGCACGAAGTCGCCGTCGACGGCCGCTACGCGTACGTCTCCAACTACGGCGGAGGGACCGGCAACACGATCTCGGTCGTCGATCTCGAGACGCGGACGAAAGTGAAAGACCTCCCGATCACGCCCCTCCTCGCGCCGCACGGGATCGTCAGCGTCGCCGGGAAGATCTGGTTCACCGCGGAGCACAGCCGCTCGGTCGGGCGCTACGATCCGGCGACGGATCGCATCGACTGGATCGGGCGCACGAATCAGGTAGGCACGCACATGCTCGCGGTGCGCGCGGACGGCGGCGCGGTGTACACCGGCAACATCGGGCACTCGACCGCGTCGATCATTCCCGTCGCCGGCCCGGAGAGCAGCGCCAGCGCGACGATCCCGGTGGTCGCGGGACCGGAGGGTGTGGCGCTGTCGCCGGACGGCAAAGAGCTGTGGCTCGGCAGCCGCGAGTTTCAGGGCATCTCGATCATCGACGTCGCGCAGCAGAAAGTCGTCGCCACGATCGCGGGCGGCACGTTCGCGTACCGGCTCACGTTCTCGCCCGACGGCAAGTACGTGCTCGTGCCGCGGCAGGGAGAAGTGGTCGTGTTCGACGCGGCGCAGCGAGGCGTCGCGCGCACGATCGCGGTGAACAGCACGCCGTTCTCGATCGTGATGGCGCCCGACCACCGCACCGCGTACGTGGCAACCGGCGGGCCGAATCAGATTCTGAAGATCGACTACACGACCGGCGCGATCACGGCGCGAGTCGCGCTCTCCGCGCTTGCCGACGGGCTCGCGTACGCGACGAGCGACAGTGAACCGGCGCGCGGGAAGCGGCGCTCGGTGAAGAAGCCATAATCGCGACGTGACCCGCTGGACCCGCTCCGTCGTCGTGCCGGTGGCGATCGCGGTGCCGCTCCTCGGCATCGCCGCCGACGTGCTCAATCCTCTCATCGTCCGCGACCGCCCGCCGATCGCGCCGTGGGAGAACCCGGGCACCGCGATCTGGATGTTGTGGGGCCTCCTGATTCCGCTGATCCTGCTGATCGAGGAGCGCTGGCCGCTCGCGCACGTGCCGGCGTTCCTCACGATTCTCTCGCTGCACCTGACGATCGCGCAGTCCATGAGGCGGCTGCCGCGCTATTTCGTGCTCGACCTGCTGATCTACGCGCTGGTCGTCGCGGCCGCACACGCGCTGCGCTCGCAGTTCGAGCTGCGCGAGCGCGAGCGCGCGGCGGCGGCGCTGGAGGCGGACGTCCGGCGCGCCGAGGTGGAGCTGGTGCGGGGCTCGATCGACGCGGAGCTCGTTTTTCGGGAACTGCAAGCGCTGCAGGAGGACATCGGCAGCGATGCGCGGCGCGCGGAGCGGCGCATCGAAACGCTGAGCGATCATCTCGAGCAGCAGCTGGCGACGATTGCATCGCTGGCGCAGGAGACGCGCGAGCCGCTGCCGCAGCGCGCTCCAGAACGCCGCTTCCTCGGCCTCGGCGCGCGGATGTGGCTTCTGCTCGCGCTCTCGCCGTTCGTGTTTCTCGCCTTCGTGCGCACGATTCTTTACCCGATCCTCGTCCTGCCGTGCGTCTTCATCCTTGTCGCCGCGTGTACCCCCGCCCGAAGGCGCGCCGGAGGCGCGCACTACACGGCGATCTTCGTCCTCTGCATCGCCATTTCCTTCGTTCCCGATCTGCTGTTAGGCGCGAGCCTGAAGCGCGCCGCTTCCTCGCCGACGACCGTCTTCAGCCGGTTCTACTTTCTGGCCGTCGCCGCGGCGGCGATGTCCGCGCAAGCCGCGCATCGCACACGCGAGCGCGAGATCGACGAGTCGCTCCTCCGGGCGCGGCTCGCCGACGCGCAACTGAGCGCGCTGCGCATGCAGCTCCAGCCGCACTTTTTGTTCAACACACTCAACACCATTGCCGGACTGCTCGAAGACGACGCGCCCGCCGCGCGGCTCATGACCGAACGGCTGGAGCGCTTTCTCCGCATGTCCCTCCATGCCGGCGAGGCGCACGAAGTGCCGCTGCGCGAAGAGCTGCGCTTCGTGACGACCTATCTCGAGATTCAGAGCGCGCGCTTCGGGGATCGGCTGCGCGTTGCGATCGATGCGGATGAAGACACGCTCGACGCGCTCGTGCCGCCGCTGATCCTGCAGCCGCTGGTCGAGAACGCGATCCGCCATGGCGTCGGGCCGCGCAAGGCGGGAGGCTCGATCACGGTTCGCGCGATGCGTGAGGAACAGCTGGTGCTGATTGTTGAGGACGACGGCGAAGGAGCACGCGACGTGCGGGACGGCATCGGCCTCGCGAACACGCGCGCGCGGCTCAGGCAGCTGTACGGCGAGCGGCAGCGCGTTACGATCCGCACGGCGATGGGACGCGGATTCGCGGTCGAGCTGAGGTTCGCGCGTGGCTGAGCTGACGGTGCTGATCGTCGACGACGAGGCGGGCTCGCGCAGCCGCATCCGCAATCTGCTCAAGGACGAGCGCGACGTGACGATCGCCGGCGAATGCGCGGACGGAGACGCGGCGGTGGAGATGATCCGAGGGCTCGCGCCATCGCTTGTCTTTCTTGATATCCAGATGCCGGGCATCGACGGCTTCGAAGTGCTGCGCCGGCTCGATCCCGAAACGATGCCGCTGATCATCTTCGTCACGGCGTTCGATCAATACGCGGTGGACGCGTTCGAAGTGCGCGCGCTCGACTATCTCGTGAAGCCGGTGCGCCGCGAGCGCTTCGCGCAGGCGCTGCAGCGCGCCCGCGAGCTCGAGACGGCGGAGTGGCGCCGCCGCGCGCAGACGCTCGTGAACCGCGTCGTGCTGCGCACGCGCAATCGCATCCTGCTCGTGCCCGCGGAGACGATCGACTGGATCGAAGCCGCCGGGAACTATGCGCGTGTGCACGTCGGCGCGGAGGCGCATCTGCTCCGCGAGACGATGAGCACCATCGAAGAGCGCCTCGACCCGAAGCTGTTCGTCCGCACGCACCGGCGGGCCATCGTCAACGTCGAGCGCATCCGCGAAGTCGTGGCCGTGGCCCGCGGCGAATACTCGCTCCTCCTGCACAGCGGCGCGCGCGTCCCGCTCTCCCGCGCCTGCCGCGCGCGCCTGGAGTTCCTCCTCGGCTCACTGTGACGCCGGGACGTACGTGAGGTCGCGGCGAAAGCGCACCATCTCGCTGGTGGCGCGTTCGTACGGATCGCCCGCGGCCAGGATGCGGCTCAGCACCACCTGCGACAGTTTGTCCGCCGGCGCGACGAGGAGATAGGACGGATGCGGTCCGCCGGCGAGTTGTTCGAACACGAGCAGCTCGCGCGACGCGAGCGCTTTTTCGAACGCGGCCTGTTTCTCCGGCCGCACCTGCACCATCGTGAACGTCGCCAGCGGCGCGGCGAGGCGCTCGCTCGGAAGACGCGAGAGATCCGCGCGCAGTCGATAAAACGAGGACGAGACGAAGCGCCCGAACGGCGCGACGTTCTTCTCGTTGTCCGCGACATCCTCGGCCGGCAAAACCGCGGCGTCGAAGTCCTCGGCGGCGTGATCGAACGTGCCGTCGATGAACCAGCCGAGGCGCTCGCCGGTGGCGACCGTCCACCCGTACCACGTCCAGCGGTCGCCGGCGCCGCGGTGCCAGTCGAGATGCCGCTTGTAGCCTTCCTCGAATTGCCGCGCCAGCCCTTCGCGCGGCGCGATCACGGTGATGCGTGCAAACATCCGTTGATTCTCCTGGGCCATCGCGGCCGTGCAGATGAGCAAAAGCAACGCGAGGCGTTTCATGCGATCGGATATTCGAGCTCGGTGACCTCGGCGTCGACGAATCGCTCGCGCTTCGCGCCGGCGAGTGTGCTGCCGCTGAGGCGCATCCAGTCTTCGAGCGACGCGTACGCGTCCCGCCACTGCTCGCCCGCGTACACGACCGACGCCACGCGCTGCGGCTCGAGGATGCGCGTGCCGCGCAGCGGCTCGTCGAGATAGAACAACGCTTCCATGTCGATGTGATGCGCGCTCGGATCGCAGACGTGCCAGAGCGCGCCGCGTGCGGTGACACTCGCGCGGCGCGGCAATCGCGAGCGCAGCTCCGCGAACACGTCGTCTGTTTCGTCGTAGCTGCGAATGACCGTGCGCAACGACAGCACGTGCGCGGCGGGAGCGACGCGGGTCACGACGTTGAGGCCGAGGAGCGTGTCGATGTGGAGCAAGCGCCGGCACAACGCCTCGCGCTTGGCCAGCAGCCGCTCGCGGAAGTCGCCAGTCTCCAACACCAGCGCGATCTCCTCGAGCGTGAAGCCGAGCTCCTTCAGCGCGGTGATGCGCCGCGCAACCGCGAGCTGCGCGGCGTCGTAGCTGCGATAGCCGGTCCCGCCGTCGACGTGCGCCGGCTGCAGAAGCGAGATCGAATCGTAGTAGCGCAGCGCCTTCACGGAGACGCCGGAGAGCCGGGCGAATGTGCCGATGCGAAGCATGCTCGACACGATACGGTCTCCCCTTACGGGAGAGTCAAGAGAGGCACGCATTCTGCTCTGGAAAGAGACGGGAGCCTATGACTATGAACAAATACAAACCATTAGCAGTCTTGAGCTTAGCAGTGCTGCTCCTGGGCGCTTGCGCATCGTCCGACAATGGCGGCATTTTCGGCGGCAGCGGCAGCAATCAGAACAATTACGAGCTTCGTGGCACGGTCGACTCCGTCGATATGAACAGCCGCTCCATCTATCTCACCAACGTCAGCGGCTATAACACGTCGATGCTTTCCGGCGGAGGCAACAACGTTCGCGTCTATTACGACGACCGCACTACGGTCGCGTACGGTGGACAGAACTACCGCCCGCAGGACCTCGAGCGCGGCGATGAGATCGCGGTGCGCGTCGACGAGTCCGGCAACTCGCTCGTCGCCGAGTCCGTCACCGTCACGCGCAACGTGAACAGCGGCGGCGTCTACGACAGCGGCACGTACGGAACGACGCTGCGCGGCACGATCCGCAACGTCGACACCAGCCGACGCACGATCGAGATCGACCGCGGCTTCGGCACGAACGTGATGGTCGAGTACGACAACACGTCGCTGCCGGTGTACTTCAACAATCAGACGTACCGCGTGTCCGACCTGGAGCGCGGCGATGAAGTCGAGATCCGCGGACGCGACCTCGGCAACAGCCGCTATCTCGCGTCGGACGTCACCGTGACCCGCAGCATCAGTGCGAACGGCAGCGGCTCTTCGTCGTCGCAGTACGCGACCGTGCGGGGCACGGTGCGCTACGTCGACACCGCGCGCCGCACGATCGAGCTCGAATCCGCGAGCTGGATCTCCGGCTTCAACTCCGGCAACAGCAGCGTCAACCGCATGACGTTCCAGTACGACACGAGCGTCGGCGTCCTCGTCTCCGGCCAGCAGCACCCGGTCGAGAACCTCGAGGCCGGCGACGTGGTCGAAGTGCAGTTCCGCAACAGCAACGCAACGATGCCGTTCGCCGATCGCATCACCTTAGTGCGCGACGTGCGGCGGTAAGCAGCTCCAGGCGCGACAAACGCCCGGAGTGCAGCACGAGCTGTTTGAGCGAAGGATCTCGTAGCTCGAGATCCTTCGCTTCGTTCAGGAGGACGTCGGGGTCCGCCACGCGATCGACGAGCTTCATCTTCAGCGCTTCTTCCGCACTCAACACGCGATTCGCAAGAAAGAGCTGATTCGCGGCCGGACGCGAGATCACGCGGCGCCAGCGCGACGTCCCGCCGAAACCGGTCACGATGCCGAGGCGCGCGCCGGGATGAGCGAAGCGCGAGCGGGGCGTGGCGAAGCGGACGTCGAACGCGAGGACGAGATCGAGCGCGCCGCCGAAACAATCGCCGTCGATCAGTGCGACGGTGAGGCATGGGAGACGCTCGATCGCTTCGAAGACTTCCTGTCCGAGGGAAGCGAACTCCCAGGCGTCGCTCGCGGAGAAGCGTTGCATCTCCGCCATGTCCGCGCCCGCGGCGAAGATGTGGGGGCGGCCGGAGCGGAAGATGAAAAGCGAAGCATCGGTGGGAAGTGCGTCTCGAATCGAAAGCAGTGCAGACGACGACAGGAGATTCATCCCGCCGTCATCGAACACGTACTCCTTGATCACCGCGCGACCGCGCTGCGGATCGCCTCCACCGCCGCCGTCGTCGGCGTGCCGGGGAGGAAGATCTCGCGGATCCCCATCGCCTTCAGCTTCGGGATGTCCTGCTCCGGGATGATCCCGCCGGCGAAGACGATGATCTCCTCCGCCCCTTCTTCTTTCAGCATGCGCATGATCTCCGGGAACAGCACGTTGTGCGCGCCGGAGAGAATCGACAGGCCGATGGCGTCGACGTCCTCCTGCACCGCCGCGGCGACGATCTGCTCCGGCGTCTGGCGCAGGCCCGTGTAGATCACTTCCATGCCCGCGTCGCGCAGCGCGCGGGCAATCACTTTCGCGCCGCGGTCGTGGCCGTCGAGTCCCGGCTTGGCGATCAGCACGCGAATCTTCCGTTCGCTCATTCGGCTTTCTCCTGTGGGTCGCGGAAGATCGAGAGGATCACGATGTCGTGAAACGACCCCTCGCGATAAAACTCGTTCCGCAGCCGCCCCTCCTGCACGAAGCCGTGCGTCTCGAGGACGTGCTTCGCGCGATCGTTGTAGTCGAACACATTGATGTGCAGCTTGCGCAGGTTCATCTCCTCGAACGCGAACCGCACCAGCGTGGCGATGGCGTCGCTGCCGAAGCCGCGGTTCCACGCGCTCGGCTCGCCGATGAAGAGCCCGAACGCCGCCGTGCGCGAGACCCAGTCGATGTCGTGGATCGAGGCGTTGCCGATGTGCGTGCGGTCATCGCGGCGCTCGATGGCGAAGTGCCGCTCGGCGTCGCCGACCTTGATCGCCCGCTCGAGCCAGTCGATCTCGTTCTGAAACGCGATCGGATAGCGCGACTTGAGCGTGCGCACGATGTTCGGGTCGTTCATCCAGCGATAGCAACGCTCGATGTCGTCGCGCTCGAACGCGCGCAGGATGACGTGCTCGCCCGCGATCATGAAACGCCGGCGCGACTGTCCCTGCGGCTCGGGCGCGAAGGCTCGTTCGGTGCGATCGGACATTGGCGCGGATCATAGCGTGGAGCGGCGGGCTTTAGCCCGCCGAAACGGCACCGGCGGGCTGAAGCCCGCCGCTCCACTCTATACTCCGCGCATGCGCAACCTTCTCCTCTTCGCACTTCTCGCGGCAGGAACGCTTTCCGCGCAAACACGCGGCGTGTTCCTGGAAGACATCGACAAGACCGCCGACGCGTGCACGAACTTTTTCCAGTACGCGAACGGCGCGTGGCGCGCGGCGAATCCGATTCCGCCGTCGATGCAGCGCTGGAGCCGCCGCTGGCAGGCCGGCGAGTTGAACAAGGACGCGCTGAAGACGCTCGTCGACGAGATCGCGCAGAAACATGACTGGCCGAAGGGCTCGATCGAGCAGCAGATCGCCGACTTTTACGGCTCGTGCATGGACGAGAAGCAGGTCAACGCCCTCGGCTCGAAGCCGATCCAGCCGCTGCTCGCGGCGATCGACGGCATCCACTCGCGGGCGCAGTTGCAGGACGCGATCATGAACCTGCACGACCTCGAGATCTTCGCGCCGTTCGGCGTGTCGTCGTCCGCCGATCGCCACAATCCGGGCCAGACCATTCTCAACGTCGGCGCGGGCGGCCTCAGCCTCCCCGACCGCGATTACTACCTCAAGCCCGACAAGCGCTTCGCCGAGGCCCGCGAAAAGTATCGCGCGCACGTGGCGAGGATGTTCAAGCTCACGGGCTCGAGCAAGGCCGCGGCGAAGAAGGCGAGCGACGTCGTCCTCGACTTCGAGACGGGCCTCGCGAAGTGGCATCTCGACAACGTCACGCGCCGCAATCCGAACGCGACCGATCACAAGTACCACCTCCCGGTGCTGCAGGCGATGACGCCGCACTTCAACTGGAAGCGCTATCTCGATCAATCCGGGATGGCGGAGACGGAGGTGAACGTCTCGCAGCCGCTGTTCATCCAGGCCGTGGAGCATGAGCTGGCGACGGCGCCGCTCGCCACGTGGCGCACGTATCTGCGTTGGAAGCTGATCGACGTCGCGGCGCCGCATCTGTCCGACGACCTGGTGAAGCAGAACTTCGCGTTCTTCGAGCAGTACCTCGGCGGGGCGAAGGAGATGAAGCCGCGCTGGAAGCGCTGCATCGAGTTCGAGGACCTGCTCCTCGGCGAGGCGCTCGGGAAGAAGTACGTCGAGCGCTACTTCCCGCCCGCGGCGAAGGCACGAATGCAGGAGATGGTCACGAATCTCCTCGCGGCGATGGGCGACACGATCCGAGGATTGGAGTGGATGACGCCGGCGACCAAGGAACAGGCGCTGCGCAAGCTGTCGACGTTCAATCCGAAAGTCGGCTATCCCGACAAGTGGAAGGACTACAGCAGCGTCGCCATCACGCCGGACGCGTACTGGAAGAACATCGTGGCCACGACGAAGTTCGACATGAACGAAGACCGCGCGCGGGTCGGCAAGCCGACCGACCGCGGGCTGTGGGGCATGACGCCGCCGACGTCGAACGCGTACTACAACCCGTCGCTGAACGAGATCGTGTTTCCGGCCGGCATTCTCCAGCCGCCGGCGTTCGACGTGAACGCCGTCGACGCGGTGAACTACGGCGCGATCGGCGTCGTGATCGGACACGAGATCAGCCACGGCTTCGACGACCAGGGCGCGAAGTTCGACGCCGACGGGCGCCTGAAGAATTGGTGGACGGCGCAGGATCTGACGCAGTTCCAGCAGCGCACCGCGTGCGTCTCCGATCAGTTCGAGAACTACTTCATCGAGCCCGGCATCCACCATCAGGGCAAGCTGGTCCTCGGCGAGTCGATCGGCGATCTCGCCGGCGCGAAGATCGCCTACCTCGCGTTCCAGAAAGCGCAGCAGAAAAACCCCGCGCCGACGCTCAACGGCATGACCCCCGATCAGCAGTTCTTCATCGCCTGGGGCCAGTTCCGCGGCGACGCGATCCGCCCCGAGGCGCAGCGACTGATGGTGCAGGGCGACCCGCACCCGACCGGCGAGTACCGCGTGATCGGCCCGCTCTCGAACCTGCCCGAGTTCGCGAAGGCGTTCGGCTGCAAGACGGATTCGGCGATGGTGCGGGCGGAAGCGAAGCGATGCGAGGTGTGGTGAGTCAGTGAATCAACGCGCGGGTGCCGCCGACCGCCTGGAAGCGGACGGAGAGCGGCACCCCGCGTCCTGACCGCAGCTCGGCGAGCGTCGTCTTGCGAAGCGCCTCCGCCGCGTCGTCCCCGTTGCGGAGAAACGTGTGCAGGAGCCGCATCGTCGGCGGAGCCTCGGCGTCGTCGAGGTCGTAGGACGTGGCGATGACGGTGGGGACGCCGGCGGTGAGAAACGCGTCGGCCACTCCATTGGCGGCGCCACGGCAGCCGGCAAGCACCACGACGCGCGCTTGATCCATCCGGAGACGCGCGATCTCCTGCGCGGAGAGACCATCGCGGCCGCGCGAGGGAGCCAGCAATAGGCGCAGCCGCGTGATGTGTCCGCCGTAATGGATGACGGCGTTCTCCGTGAGCGCACGCTCGATCGCCTCCGGCGTCGCCTCCTTCCCGGCGACAACGCGCGCACACAGCGACTGCTCCGTAATCGCTGCGATCTCACGGTCGACTCCCGCGAGCCCCTCTCCCGCAGTCTGTGTGGCGCCGATCGCGAGGAGCGTGGAGTCGTAGGACTTCCGCGCGCGCTTCGACAGCTCTACCGCCCTTCCCGCCGATGGCGCATGCACGATGGTGAAGCGCTCGGCTAAATACTGGCCTCGGCTGGTATCGAACAGCGCGCCGAAGGGAATGTCCGCGAGCTCTTTATTGCGGACGATCGCGAGGGTAGAAATGCCGTTGAGTTTTTCCAGTACGGGCGCGATGACGAGGTCGTGCAGTTGGCCAGCAGCAGCCGGTGAGTCGCGCATTCTTGCCGCAGTGCGTTCGATCCCTGCCTGACTTTGATCATGATATAGCGTCACCCCATCGATGGACCCGCGGCGAACGACGACGATGACGATCTTGTGGTCGGCCGCCGGTTCATAGCGAAGGATTGCCGCGTCGGATGCAAGGGCCTTCTGAACTTCGAGCAGTGCGGAACGGTCGGCGGGCTCAAAAGCGCCCGGCGGGTCATGGTGGAGCAGGCGCAGATTCGCCAGATACTCGCGGACGGCTCGTGCCATCCCATCGAACTCCGCTGCCAGCGCGCCTCTCCCGGCTGTCCGGAGCTCTGCGTGTTGCGTCTCGAACACATTGAGAGCGTGCCGCGGCATGCCTTGAATGTAGAGGTTGAGGCCTTCCTCCCATCGCCGCAGCGCGCGCAGTCCGGCGTTGCCGTGCACTCGATCCACCTCCCGCTCGATCGAGCCAAGCCAGACGGCCGCTTCCGACTTCCGCCCGGCAGCGTAAAGCCCACCCGCCGTGTAGTAACGCATGGCGCACGGCTCGATCGTGGTATCGGAGCAAAACCCCTGGATCGCCCACAGGAGACGGTTGGCGACATAGTCGCGGGGATAGCGATAGGCGTTGGCCGCGACCAGGAACCGGCTGTCCGAATATGCAGAACGTCGCCCGCCTCCGAGTCGCTGCGTCTGCACCTCGAGATACCGCTGCAGCACCCACCTCCCGTCCGGCCGGCTCGTTGCTTCGATGTATCTTTCAACACGGCCCCGGTCAATGTTCTGATCGAAGTAGGCGAGCGCCGTCGCGCGCCGTCGAATTTGCTTTTTCCATTTCGGGTCCTTCGAAAGGCGAATGGCTTTCTGGTACTGCGCCCGGGCCTCGACCGTGAGCCCGATTCCTTCGAATGCCTTAGCGAGTTCGAAGTGCGCCGCAGCCGAACCAGGTCGCCGCTCGATCGAGCGTTGCAACCGCGCGATCGCATCCAACTGCGGCTGACAGGAACAGCCCTTCAAGACTTCCAGGACGTCGCCATACTTTACTAGAGGTTTGTTACGCGCTGCCTCGGGCGGCGCCGCCATGGATGCAGCCGCAATCGCCACGAGAGCGAGCACCCGAAAGACGTGCATGCCGCAATGTTAGACGGACCTACGCCGCTTCTTCCCAACTCATCATCGCGTCCAGCAACTCCCCGATGACGCTCGCGTGATCTTCCAACAACCCGTGCGTCGCCCGCTCGAGCTGATGGATCTCCGCGTGCGGGATCCATCGCGCGAGTTGCGCGGCCGCGGATAAGGGCACCGTCCGGTCCCTCCCGCCGAACAGCGCGAGCACCGGGAACTGCCGCCCGCCGACGCGCGCGAATGCGTCCGCGCCGTTCCATGGAATGTTGCGCAGCGCGGAGAGCAATGCGCGGCGGCTGCCCTTGAATTCGAGACATTTGAGCCCGTGCTGCCGGTATTGGCTCGCGGCCATCTGCCGGCCGAACATGCGGAACAGGTACTCGCCGACGATCGGGATCTGCACCAGCTTCACCGTCCAGTGCAGGCCTGTCTCGATGCCCGCGGGAGCGAGGAGCGTGAGGCTGTTGATCCGCTCCGGGCGACGCGCGGCGTACGTCGCGGCGATCAGGCCTCCCATCGAGTGTCCGACCAGATCGACGGGCTCGGAGATGCCGAGGCGCGCCAGCAGGTGATCGAGCTGGCGGTCGAAGAGGTCGAGGTTGTACGTGCCGCGCGGGCGATCGGAGTGACCTTGTCCGAACAGGTCGTAGCGCAAAATGCGGCGGTTCAGGAAGCGCATCAGCGGAGTCCACGCGTCGAGCGTCGCCAGCCCTCCTCCGTGAACCAGCACCATCACCCGCCCGTGCGTGGGTCCGCTCAGTTCGTAGCGAACGACGCCATCCGCAAGACGTCGCGGCTCGGGATTCGCGGCGAAATACGACAACGCGAGAGCGGCCAGAAGAAGGAGGACTGCAAGCATCCACGCAGCTACGCGCCTGGAGGCGATCCGGATTTGTCAGACGTTCTGCAGGTTGAGCTGCGCCCCGCGCTGGACCGACACGCTGATGTCGATCGGCTGGCCGAGGGCCAGCGTGCCGGTGAGCATTTTGTTGCTGCCGTACACGAGGTTCGTGCCCTGCACGAGGGCGATGCCGGAGCCGAGGTTCCAGCTGCCGGTGAAGTTCCCGCCGGAGACCCGCACGCCGATGGAGTCGATCGGCACGTTCATGTTGATGGTCGGCGTGAAGCCCGTTCCGCCGACGATCGTGCCGCCGAGGATCGAGACGTAATACAGGACGGCGCTTTTCTGCTGATTGAGGACCAGCGCGCCGCCCGCGGTGGTGCCGATCGTGCCTCCGGAGATCGTGAGCGTGCCCTGATCGTTCATCACAATGCCCGAGCCCGCGGCCGAGCTTCCGCTGCCGCCGGTGAGCGTGCCGCCGCTGATGGTCGCCACGTTCGATCCGTCGGACGTCGAGTTCACGATCGACAGCGCGGAGCCTCCCGCGGTCGAGCCGGCGCCGCCGGTGAGCGTGCCGCCGGTGATGCTGAGAGTGTTCTCGCCGTCCTGCCCGATCATCAGAATCGCCGAGCTTCCGCCGACGCCGCCCGCGGACGCCGTGAGCGTGCCGCCGTTGACCGTGACGGAAGAGCCGGCGCCGTACATGGCGATGGCCGCGGAGCCGCCGTTCTGCGTCACCGCGCCGCTGCTGACCGTCACCCGCCCGCCCTGCACGACGACCGGCGCCACGAACCCGGTGCTCGCCGGCTGCGAGGTGATGGTGCCGCCGGTGACGTTCA
>DATFHJ010000455.1:0-2560 GCA_035248585.1 Thermoanaerobaculia bacterium | reverse complement strand
CGCGCTACTTCAACGACTTCGGCTGGGTCAACCGGACGATCAACATCGCCACGCAGTCGACCTCGCAGGCGACGTACAACCAGACGCTGGACAAGGCTATCGGGGCGATGCGCACCGCGCGCGGCCTCAAGCTCGGACGCGACAACGACTTCGAGGTCTACTCGAACGACACGCTCGTCTCCGCGTTCGCGCAGATTGCCGACACGATCCGCGTCGGCGCATTCGTCGTGAGCGTGATCGCTCTCCTCGCCGCCGGCATCGGCATCATGAACATCATGCTGGTGAGCGTGACCGAGCGGACGCGCGAGATCGGCGTGCGCAAGGCCATCGGCGCGCGCCGCAACGACATCGTCCGCCAGTTCCTCCTCGAAGCCGTCTTCCTCTCCGAGCTCGGAGGCCTCATCGGCATCCTCCTCGGCGTCACCGGCGGCAACGGCGTCGCCCTCTGGCTCGACATCGCCATGGTCTTTCCCTGGGGCTGGGCCCTGACGGGCCTCATCGTCTGCTCGCTGATCGGGACGGGGTTCGGCTGGTATCCGGCGTTCAAGGCCGCGCGGCTGGATCCGATCGAGGCGCTGCGGTACGAGTAGCGGTTGCGCGGCGCTCGCGAACGCCGCGCAACTTCCAAATCTAGTTCGCGTACACCGTATACGCGCGCACGAGAGAGCAGTTCGGGCTCGCGCTGTCGGTGAGGCGGATGAACACCGTCGTCCAGGTCGCCGTCGTCGGCGTCCCGGAGATCAGGCCGCCGCTGCTCAGCGTGAGGCCGGGCGGCAGCGAGCCGGAGTAGATCGAGAACGTGTACGGCGACGTGCCGCAACACGCGTGCAGTTGGAAGCTGTACGGCACGCCGACCGTGGCGTCGGGGATGGATTCCTCCAGGAAATCGATGAGACAGGCAGCAGAAGCGATACCGGCGACGAGCAGCAGAGCGAATGAAACGGCAAGAATCTTCCTCATGACACTCTCCTTCCAGGTCCGCACACACACGTATATCCGCGCGGTTACTCCGTCAGGTCGACCGTTGCCTATTCGGATGGGCGGATCATCCAATAAGTACCTCCATTCATAAGTCGTGACGGCGCGGCCGGCTAGAGACAATTTGTGCGCGGGCTTCATACTTAAGAGATGGCGGGATTCTTTACAGAGACGGAACAGCGGCGCCGGCAGGTCGTGATCGGGGCGACGATCGTGCTGCTCGCCGCCGCGCTGTTCATCGCTTTGCGTCCGCGCTCGGTCGAGAGTGTGACCGGTCTGCGTGCCGCGCCCGAGCTGGCATCGCCCGATGATCTGCCGGCGCTCGCCTCCGCGGATGCCACGCCGTTTTTCCGCGAGCGCGATCAGGTCGAGATCCGCGTCGCCGAGGCCACGACGCTGCGGCAGTTCCTCGACCGCAACCGCCTCAACAAACCGTACACGCGCAGACAAATCGAAGAGCAGCTCGGGAACGCCAGCCCCGACGCGCCGATCGCCGCCGGAACCGTCTTTCGTCTGCGGCTCACGCCCGTCGTCGACGACGTTCCGGGCGCGGCCCCCGACACGGTGAAATGACGATGCGCTTTCTCTGCAAAGACTGCTGGATCGCCCACGAGCCCGCGACGCTGCTCGCGCGCTGCAAGCAGTGCGAAGCGAACACGCAGATCGACCGGCGCGATCCGCTGCAGTCGAAAGCCGCGAGCGTCTCCTCGACGCCGCTCGTCTGCCGCATCCATCCCAACGAGCCGCTCGACGTCTACTGCGGCACGTGCGAAAAACCCGTCCCGCCCCGCACCGTGGTCGGCGAGCGCAGCATCGTCGCGCTCCTCGGCGACACGGCCTCCGGCAAGACGTCGTTTCTCTGGATCCTCAGCGAGCGCCTGCGCCAGCCGAACGGCGCCGGCGGCGTGTACATCCGCCAGGCCCTCGGCGATTCCGACGAGCAGATGATGAGCGCCGTGCGCGGCATCTTCGAGGACGGCCGCATGCGCGCCACGCCGTCGACCGATGCCGGGGTGCGCAACTACGCATGGGAGCTCGCGAACGGCGCGCACGCCACCACCGTCATCGCCTTCCACGATGCCGCGGGCGAGGTGTGGAACGGCCTCGGCGATCTCTCGCGCCGCGAATACGCGCGCTTCTATCGCTATCTCGATCTCACCGGCTCCGTGCTCTTCACCATCGACGGCGCGCGCGTGATCGAGGCCCTTGACGTCGAAGCGCGCCGCGGCGTTGCCTCGCCGCAATTGCGCGCGGCGCAGGTGCACGAGATCGCCATCATCGACACTGTCTCCCGCCGCATGCGCGCGCGCGGCGAGCGCATCCCCGCGGCGGTCGTCATCACCAAGGCGGACGTGTTCTGGGACCGCCCGGAGTGGAAGCTGTTCCAGCCCGACAGCCGCGCGACGGAAGAGGCGCTGACGAAGGCGACGCGCGAGCTGCTGTTGAGCGCGGGACGGCACTCGCTCGTCTCCGCGATCGAAGACGTCTTCGCGCCCGTGCGCTACTTCACCGTATCGGCATTCGGCCACGCGCTGCAGGTGCCGCTGCTGGTCGAGCATCTCGCCCCCGCGCGCGTCGAAGA
>DATFHJ010000454.1:0-18878 GCA_035248585.1 Thermoanaerobaculia bacterium | reverse complement strand
CGCCGAGCTCTTCGTCGTGTCCGAAGGCGAGATAGATCGTTCGTTGCGGACGGAAGCCCTCGGCGAGCAGCAACTCCGCGGATTCGAGGAGCGCGATGACCGTGATCTTGTCGTCGAGCGTGCCGCGGCCCCACACGAAGCCGCCGTGCACCGCGCCGCTGAACGGCGGCTGCTCCCACTTCGGCTCCGTTCCCGGTTCGACCGGCACGACGTCGTAGTGGCCCATGAACAGCACCGGCGCGAGCGACGGATTGCTGCCGGGCCACGTGTAGAGAACGCTGCGCCCGTTGACGAGCTCGCGCCGCAGCGATGCGTGCACGCGCGGATACGCCTGCGCGAGCCAGGCGACGAAGGCGTCGTGATCGGCAGGAACGGGTTGGCCTTCGTTCGAGACCGTGCGGAACTGAATCGCGCGCGAAAACCGCGCGAGCGCCGCCGTGCGATCGATGCGCAGCGGCGGCGCGGCCGGCGCCGCGACCTGCATCGACGTCACGGTGAGCGTGCGCGCGATGAGGACCGCGGCGAGGATCAGAATCGCCAGCCCGAGGAGCAGCAGGACGCGCTTCATTGCGCGCGATGATATCGCCCCGCCCGCCAGATCCCTCGCTGCGCTCGGGATGACACGGCGCTTTGCGCCGTGTCACTTCACCGTCTTCGCCACCTGCACGCTTGGATCATTCGAGGCGTTGTCGATGATCGAGCCGTACACGAACGACTGTCCGGCGCGCTGCACGACGTGGATCGTGTCGCCGGGCTGGAAGTCGACGCTGAAGAGCGAGCGGAAATCGGTCTGCTGGTACCAGTTTCCCGCCAGGTTTCGGGTGACCGACGTCCGCGGGGCGCCGTTCGCGTCGTAGAGATTGAACTCGATCGTGGTCGCGCCTTCGAGCGTCCGCCAGCCGATGTTCATGCGGAATTTCGCCGGGTCGCTCGGCACGGCGAGCACCGCGACCTCGGACTGCTGCAGCGCCTCGCGCTCGGTCATCGCGTCGAGCGTGAAGCCTTTCGTGCCCGCGGCCCCGGCGTCGTCGTAGATGCGCGTCGTGATCGTCGGCGCTTCGAAGCCCATGCGCGTGTAGACGTCGATGCTTCCTTTCCCCGTCTGGCCGAGCTTGTCGCCGACGAAGTTCGTGTAGACGGTGCTGGCGTGCGACTCGAGGATGAACGGGAACGCGGGATCGTTCACGGTGCCGCTCGTCTCTTCGCGGTGATAAATCAGCCGTCCGACCGAGCGCGTGGTGCGGTAGTTGGAGAGGAAGACGTCGGTCTTGAAGAAGGAGCCGAGCGCGCCCTGCGTCGTCGCCGCGGCGGGAATGATCTGCGTGCGGATCTCGACGTTCGCATTCGGAGCGCCGAACGCGCCGAGCGCGAATCCCGGAATCACGCCGGAGGAGTTTTGCAGCGTGACCTGGCCGGATACGTCGCCCGCGAATTGCGCGGCGTTTTTGAAGAGCATGGGAAGCTGGCCGAGGATCACGCCGCAGTCGGCGAGCGTCACGATGCCCATCACGTCGCCCGCGGTCACGGCGACGCCGGGGAACTGCACGACCGTGATCGGAAACGTGATGTCGAACGGCCCGCGCTCCGCGTACGGCGTGTAGGCGTTGCCGCTGACGTGGAAGAACTTCACCTTGAACGCGTTCGTGCAGGCTGTCGTGCCGCGCACGGCGACCGCGGCGATGGTGCCGTTCGACGTCGCCGGCGAGCTGAGGTCGATCACCGTGTACGGAATGCTGAGGCCGGACACGGTCGCGTTCGGCGCAAGGATGTAGTTGCCGATCGTCTGCGCGGACGCGCTCGCCGACACGAGGATCACCAACAGCAGAGAAAGAAACCGGGATTGCATTCGAGAACCTCCGAACTTCAGGTGCGCTGGCGAGAGTGCCAGAACCAATAAGCCGGGAGGCCTGCGAAGAGGATGCCGAAGCCGATGGCGCTGTTGAGCGGCGCGCGCGCGATCGTACCGGCCACGACCAGCCAGCAGGCGATGGTGAACACGGCCGTGGTGATCGGATGCCCCGGCGTACGGAACGCGGCTTTCTCCTGGGCGCGCTTCCGAAACACGAACAGCGCGAGGCCCGTGAGTCCGAAGAAGATGAAGTCGACGGAGACGACGTAGCTGAGGATCTGCTCGTACGTGCCGGAGAGGGCGATGATCACGGCGACGAGTCCCTGCAATGCGATGGCGACGACCGGCACGCGCGTGGTCGGATGCACCTTCGCGATCGCGCGGAAGAAGAGTCCATCCTCGGCCATCGCGTAGTACACGCGCGGCGCGGTGAGCATGCCCTGGCTCAGGAAGCCGAGCGTGGAGATGGCGATGCCGGCGGCGATCAGCATCGCGCCGCGCTCGCCGAGGGCGAGACGCATGACGGACGATGCAGGCGTCGTCGTCGCCGCGAGTCCGTCGACGCCGAGGACGCGCAGGCAGATGATGTTCACGAGCAGGTAGACCGTGATCACGCCGGCGACGCCGGCGAGCAGTCCGACGGCGAGATCGCGACGCGGGTTCTTCAGCTCGCCCGACATGAAGCTCGCGGTCTGCCAGCCGCCGTAGGCGAACATGACCGGCGTCATCGCGGCGGCGAATCCGCCGAGCGTCGACGGTTGGATGGCGTGATGTCCGATCGCGGGTTTGGCGATGAATGCGCCGGCGAGGATCAGCATCACGATGGCGAGGAGCTTGAGGAGCATGAGCACAGTCTGCGTGTTCGTGCCGCTGCGCACGCCGAGGCAGTTGATGATCGTGAGCGCGAGGAGGGTGAGCGTGGCCAGCAGCCAGTCGGCGATCGGCGCGCCGGTGAGCTCGGTCGTGTAGCGCGCGAACGTCACCGCGACCGCCGCCATCCCGCCGCTCTGAATGACGAGCAGCAATCCCCAGCCGTACAGAAACGCGACCGCGGGATGCCACGCGTCGCGAAGGTACGCATATTGACCACCAACCTCGGGCCGCAACGCCGCGAGCTCCGCGTAGACGAACGCGCCGAGGATCGCGATCACGCCGCCCGCCGCCCACGCGCCGAGGATCGCCAGCGGCGAATGCACCTGCCGCGCGACGACATACGGGTTGATGAAAATCCCGGAGCCGATGATCCCGCCCATCACGATCATCGCGGCGTCGAACGCGCCGAGGCGGCGGGCGAGAGTCGTCACGCGCAGCAGTTTATTGACTACACCGGCTGGATGCCACGAACCACTGTGCCCGGTACGGCACCCTCTGCGCCGTCCTGCCAGCTGCCGTCGTTCGTAGTCGTCGAAAACCCGGTGCCTTCTCCGGCATTGACCCAGACGCCGTCCTCTCCGGGACGCGCATCCGACTCACAGACGATCCAGTAATTCGTTCCCGGATCGAGCAGCGGGGTGCTCTGGGAGAGCATCTCCTCGAGCACGGGGTTCCATCCGTGCGCGGAGACCTGGAACGTCCAGCTCTCGAAAACTTTGTTGCCGGGGATGCTTCGCTTGCCGTCGTTGTCGTCGTCGCGCAACGTGACCGTGACCTCGGGCACGCCCGGGAGCCCGTTGTTCATGAACCAGAGTCCGATCTTCTTCAGGTAGTAGGTCTTCTTCGACGTGAATCTCACACCGACGGACTGGTCGCGGCTGACGTCCGGACCCCAATACCCGAGCCATCCTCCCGGAGGGGCGGTTTCGTAAATGACTTCGTACTCGCTGTCGGGCGCAGTTGCCGCAGACGAAGTCGTGAGGTCAGCCGAGCGCGTGACGATCATTCTCATGATCGAGATGCTCCTTTCGCGACGCTCAGAACCCCCACGTCACGCCGACCGATCCATTGAACCGGTTGAACTGGCCGGCATCGCCTAACAGCACCTTCCCATCGAAGCGGATCCCGAACGCCGGGCGCAGTTGCCAGACCACGCCGCCGGTGGCGCCGTAGAGAATATGGTCGCCGCGATCCTCGAAGAAGCGCGGCTCGCTGGTGTAGCGCGCGCCGAGGCCGAGGTAGGGCTTCCAGCTCGAGGTGTTGAGGAAGTGATACTGCGCGCCGAGGTCGATCGGGGTGGAGTCGATGTCGTAGGTTTGCTGCTCGATGATCTGGCCGTTCGGATCGAAGCGCGTGAAGCCGCTGTGATCGCGCTGCCGCGAGACGGCCAGCTCGCCCGACCAGCGAGGCGTGAATCTGTGCTGCAGCGCGAGTCCGATCGCGCCTTCATACGACGAGCCGCCGCCTTCGCTCCACCCGCCGCTCGGGTTCGAGACGAAGACGTAAAGGTTGTTGCGTTTCGGCGGTTGTTGAGCGACGAGCGGGAGCGCGACGAGGAGAACGAGGACGAGTTTTCGCATGGAGACCTCCTGCTGCTTGTTAGAGCCAATCCATCTTCAGCGCCAGTGCGAGCAGATTGCCTGCAATGACGATTCCCGGAAGGATCGCCGAGAAGTAGCCCTTGGTTCTGCCGCGTAGCTCGCCGGTGGGCTCGAACTCCGGCCGTGAGGGCAGCTCGTCGAGGACGTAGGCGGCGGTCGGGTTGTTCGGGTCGTAGAGCAGCGGCTCGTCGCTCTCGTCTTCGAGGCGCTGCGTGTCCGTGGTGCTGGCGAACGCCTCGTGGCGCTGGCCGTCGCGCGCCGTGTACTCGAACGTCAGCTTCCAGACCGGGCGATCGTTGATCGTCACGTTCGTGCGCTCGCGCCCGAGGAGCTTGCCGGTGGCGAGGAGGCCGTTGCGCAGGAGCTGCGTGCGGCGAAAGCCGCCGCGCATGGAGAAGGCGATGAACAGCACGCCGATCAGCGGGAAGATGCCGACGAACATCACGCCAGGGCCGAACTGCGCGCGGCGCATGCCGCTGATCCGCGAGCGCTCCGGATGATCCTCGTCGTACTCGACCGTCACGCGTTCGCCTTCCGTCGCGCTTCCGCCGCGGCTGTACGACGTGCCGGTGTAGTGCACGCCGGCGACGGAGTACTCGTAGTGATTCGCGATCACGGCCGTGTCGTTCTCCGACGCGCCGGTGGCCGCGACGCGGGTGACGCGCGCGGTCTGCTCCGCGTGCGGTCCGCGGAAGGTGATGAAGGAGAAGTCGGCGTTGCCGATGAAGGCCCAGGCGAAAATCATCCCGAAGCCGAAGACGGCCCAGCCGACCTGCGAGAAGACGCCGAAGATATTGAGCAGCGCGAGCGAGAGCGGGACTTGCCGCGGCGGCGGCGCCAGCATCACCGGGTAATTGTGCATAGGCGTATGATACGGACTTCGCAGGCAGTCCAAGATGATCAAAAAAGTGTTGCTGGTGCTCGCCGGCCTGGTTGTGCTCGCCGCGGGCGTGATGGTCGCCAAGATCGGTCCGCGCAACGTGATCGGGATGATCCGCTACGACCAGCGCAAAGAGGGCAGCCTGAAGGTCGGCGACCGCGCGCCCGAGGCGATGCTGGTCTCGCTCGACGGGAAACACAACGTCCCGCTCATCGGGCAGCGCACCAAGCCGCTGGTGCTCATCTTCGGCAGCTTCACGTGACCCCCTTTCCGCCGGTCGGTCGACCGCGTGACGAAGATGTACGAGCAGTACCGAGACCGCGTCGATTTCCACACGGTCTACATCCGCGAAGCCCATCCGCTCGATGAATGGCAGATGGACTCGAACGAGAAAGAAGATGTCTGCTATCGCCAGCCAAAATCGCTGGGCGATCGCATGCTGATCGCGAACGATTTCCAGAAACGCTTCCGCTACTCGATCCCGCTCGCCGTCGATCCGATGGACGACCGCGTCGAAACGGCCTACGCCGGCTGGCCCGAACGCTTTTACATCATCGATACACAGGGCGTGATTGTTTACAAAGGCGAAACAGGGCCGTTCGGATATCACCCGGAGGAAGTGGAGGCGTGGCTGGCGAAGAACGCGGGGAACGCAGCACCGGCTGCGGCTGGTGGCGGGTAGCGCTTGTTGGAGTGCTGTGCACGCTGACCACGCCATCACCCGCTCACCTACGCTCTCCCAGTTACGCATTCGCCCCCTCGCTGGTCTAATGGGCCAGAATGATTCGCCATCTCTTCGCTCTCATCACCTTCTTTCTCCTCGCCACGAGCTCGCCTTCGTCGTATGACGCGCTGAAGCGTGAGGCGGAGAAGTTTTTCAACGAGAAGTCGTTCGCAAAGGCGCATGAGATTTACGTCGAGGCGGGCAAGCTCGATCTTTCTGCCGACGACCGGCGGTGGGTGGCGTTCCGGCTCGCGGATACGGCGTGGCGGGGGGCGGTGGGGGACGCGCCGCGCGATCAGACGGCGCTGAACGAGATCGTCAACAGCACGAATCACGATCGCGTGTGGGCCGAGGCCAATGAATCGCTCGGCGATCTCACGCGCAATTTCACGTATTACGCCGCGGCGCTCGACTGGTGGGCGGGGAGCGACGACCTCGACCTCGCACGGCGGCGCTATCTGGCGATGGTGCGGCGGATGGCGGAGAGCGGCTACTACGGGCAGGCCATTCCGCGCGAGGTGCTGGTCAACGCCATCGCCATCGCCCAGTCGCCGCAGGACGCGCTCTACGCGCGTTATCTCCTCGCCCAGCAGCTCCTCGGCGAGGGCCGGCCGGAGAGCATCGAGCGCGCGCTCGAACATCTCGACGTCATCATCGCCGCCGGAAAATCGAGCGAGTGGTACGACGACGCGCTCTATCGCGCCGCGCAGAGCTACAGCTCCGGACGCAACGTCGTGGTCAACGGCCAAGTCGAATCGGCGGCCGACTACACGCGCGCTCTCGAGCTCTACCGCCGCCTCGTGAACGAGTTCACGAAGGCCGAGTCGCCGTTCCGCGACGACGCCGAGCGCGCCATCGACACCATCCTCCAGCCCGCGGTGCAGCTCAGCCTCTCCGGCACGTTCCTTCCCGACTCCGAACAGGAGGTCATGCTGATGTGGCGCAACACGAAGGCGGTGCAGCTCACGCTGACGCCGGTCGACGTGACGAGCTACGAGCTGCCGGCGAAGGGCACGTGGATCGACGGGCTGCGACTCGATGCGAAGCCGGTGCGGCAATGGACCTACGAGACCAACGACCGCGGCGATCACGTGCCCGGCTATCACAACATGCGCCTCGAGCCGCGGCTCGAGCGCGGCGCGTATCTGATGACCGCGAGCGCGGACGGGAAATCGGCGAAGGCGCTGGTGATGGTGACGGACGCGCACATCCTGCTGCACTCGTCGCCGACGCAGCTGCAGATCTACGTGTCCGACGTGCTGAGCGGCGCGCCGATCGCGGGAGCGAAAGTGCGGGTCTCGCAGCAGCGCAACGACAACAAGGAATGGGTCCGCGACGCGACGACGAACAGCGACGGGCTGGCGATCGTGAGCAACGGCGACACGTACGGCTCGATCGTCATCACGGCGGCGAGCGGCAAGGCCCGGCAGGCGTGGCATTCGACGTACGCGTACGGCGGCTACGCGTACCACGATCAGGCGGCGTGGCACATCTACGCGTTCACCGATCGCCCCGCGTACCGGCCTAACGAAACGGTGCAGTGGAAGATCATCGCCCGCACGCGCTCGAGCGAGAGCTGGTCCACGCCGTCGGGACAGACGATCGCGTGGGAGATCCAGAGTCCGCGCGGGGAGAAGATCGCGTCCGGCGACGCGAAGCTGAATGCGTTCGGCAGTTTCTGGGCCGCGCTTCCTCTCACGGAGTCGATGCCGCTCGGCGCCTACCAGGTCATCTTCAAGCCGCTCGGAAGCGGAGGCCAGCTCGGCAACGCGACGCTGTTCCGCCTCGAGGAGTACAAGCTGCCGGAGTACCGGGTCAGCGTGTCGACGGGTCCCCCGGTCTCCCAGTCTCCCGGTGGTGCGGGTGGGACCGGTCAACCGGGTGACCGGGCAACCGGGCAACCGCTTTATCGTTTGGGCGAGACGGTCGAGGCGACGATCGACGCGAGCTATTACTTCGGCGGCCCCGTCGCCAACGCAACGGTCGAGGCGGTCGTCTATCAGAAGCCGTTCGTCCGCTACTGGTATCCGTGGCACGTGTACCACTGGTACTACGACACGACGACGTACGAGGACGAAGGGCAGATCCTGAAGCGGGAGACGCTGAAGACCGACGCGAACGGCCGCGCGGTCATCCGCATCGAGACCACGCGCGATCAGAGCGACATGAAGTTCCGCATCGAGGCGCGCGTCACCGACGCGTCGCGGCGCGAGGTGCGCGGCCAGGGAACGGTCGCGGTGACGAAGCAGCGCTACACCGTCCTCGTGCAGCCGGAGCATTACATCCACCGTCCCGGCGACCGCGTCGAGATCGCGATCAAGGCCGTCGACGCGAACGAGCAGCCGGTGCAGGCCAGCGGCACGATCAAAGTGATGCGCCGCGAGTGGCGCGAGAAGCAACGCGCGTATCGCGATGAGGATGTGCTCGAGACAAAGGTCACGACCGACGCGAAGGGCGAGGCGACGTTCACGTTCACGCCGAAGAGCAACGGCTACTACGTTGTGGTCTGGACGAGCGAGGACCGCGATCCGAAGCAGCCCGCGCGCGTACGCGATCTCGTCGCCGCGCAGACGACGGTCTGGGTCGCCGACCGCGCGACGACGGACCTCGGCTATTTCAGCAGCAGCGGCCTCGATGTCATCGTCGACAAGGACACGGTGCGCGCGGGCCAGACGGCGTCGGCCATGATCGTGGCGCCGGTGAGCGGGCGCTGGGTGGTACTCAACACGACCGGCGACGACATCCTCGACACGCAGGTGGTGCACCTCGACGGCACGGTGAAGCTCGTGCAGATCCCGATCGATTCTCGGCACGAGCCGAACTTCTACGTCACCGCGACGTCGGTCTTCGATCGCAGCCTCGCCACCGACAGCGAGCGGATCGTCGTGCCGCCGGTCGAGCATTTCCTGAACGTCGAAGTGAAGACCGATCGCGAGCAGTATCAGCCGCGCGACGAGGGCACGATCACGGTCACGACGCGCGATGAAGATGGGAAGCCGGTGGCGGCGGAGGTCGCGCTGTCGGTTTCGGATCAGGCCGTGACGGCGATTCAGGCGGAGCTCGCCGGCGATCCGCGACAGTTCTTCTTCGGCGAGACGCGCCAGCAGTTCCTGCAGCTCAGCGCCGGCTTGCACACGCAGCAATACATCCGGCTGGTGGAGGGACAGGACAAACAGCTGCTCGACGATCGGTATAAGGAAGGACGCCGCGAGCGGGATGCAGAGAGTGGTGTGAAAGGCGGTTGGGTGGTGGATGGGGTGGGCGCGCTCGCCGAGCAAAGGCGCGATGGATACGGATACGCCGCGAACGCGATTCCCACCTCCGTCGCACCACCGCCCCCGCCCGCGCCCTCACCGGTCGCGGAAGCGATCACCGTCACGGGGAGCGACGCGCCGCTGGAGTCGCTCGACGTCCAGGTGACGGTGCGCAGCGATTTTCGCTCGACGGCGTTCTGGCAGCCCGACGTCGTCACGGATGCGAACGGCGTGGCGCGGGTCAAGTTCAAATACCCCGAGGCGCTGACCACGTGGGAAGCGACCGCGCGCGCGGCCACGGCGGGCGCGCAGTTCGGGAGCGGCGAAACGACGGCGCGCACGAACATGCCGCTGATCGTGCGGCTGCAGGCGCCGCGCTTCTTCGTCGCCGGCGATCAGTCGACCGTATCGGCGGTGATCAACAACAACACCGACGACGCGATGCGCGTCGAGCCGAAGCTCGACGTCGAAGGGCTGACGCTCAACATGACGACGAATACGCCGCAGCTCGTGCCGGCGCACGGCGAGGCGCGCTACGACTGGAGCGTCGTCGCCGACCGTCCCGGCCCGGTGAAGCTGCGCGTGTCGGGCCGCAGCGCCAGGTACGCGGACGGGATGGAGAAGTCGTTCACCGTGTACGAGCACGGCATCGACAAGCTCATCGCGCGCGCCGGAAAAACGCGCGCCGAGGAGACGGTGGTGAAGCTCGAGCTGCCGCGCGAGCGGCGGGCGACGGACCTCGTCGTGCAGGTCACGCCGAGTCTCGCCGTCACGATGCTCGACGCGCTGCCGTATCTCGTCGACTACCCGTACGGCTGCACCGAGCAGACGATGAGCCGCTTCCTGCCGGCCGCGATCGTAGCGAAAACGCTGCGCGGGATGGGACTCGACGCGAAGAAGCGGATCCCGAAGCTCGACGCCGTCACCGCGGCCTCGCTGGCGCGGCTCTACGACTTCCAGCACGACGACGGCGGGTGGGGCTGGTGGAAGGAAGGCGACAGCGACGCGTTCATGACCGCATACGTCGTGTGGGGGTTCTCCATCGCCCGCGACGCGGAAATGAAGGTTGACACGGAGCGCGTCGAGAACGCCTTCCGCTGGCTCAACGAGAATCTCCGCGAGCACGACGACGATTGGAGCCTGCAGGCGTGGATGCTCCATGCGATGTCGGCGTGGAACAGCCGGCAGTCGAAAGCGTCGGAGGATGTCTTCAACGATGTCTGGGAGCATCGCGATCGCCTGACGTCGTACTCGCGCGCGCTCCTCGCGCTGACCGCCCATCGCTACGGGGCGAAGGAGCGCGAGCAGGTGCTGCTGCGCAATCTCGAGAACGGCGCGAAGGTCGACGGGAACACCGTGCACTGGGGCGCGGACGATTTCTGGTGGCGCTGGCACGACGGTCCGGTGGAGACGACGGCGTTCGTGCTGCAGGCGCTGGTGGCGATCGATCCGAAGCACAGGCTCGTCGAGCCGGCGATGACGTGGCTGGTGCGGAACCGCCGCGGCGCGCAGTGGAGCAACACGCGCGACACCGCGATCACGGTATTCGCCTTCAACGACTACCTCCGCGCGAGCGGCGAGATCGCGCGCGAGGTGACGTACGAGGTGTCGGTGAACGGAAAGGTGATCGCGACGAAGACGCTCGCGGCGAAGGATCTCCTCGATGCGCCGAGCCGCTTCCACGTCGATGCCGCGCTGCTCCGCGACACGGATCAGGAGATCCGCATCCGCGCCTCGGCGCCGGTCTATTACTCCGCCGAGGCGCGGTTCGTGTCGCTGGAAGAACCGGTCAAGCCCGCCGGCAATGAGCTGTTCGTGCGCCGCGAGTACTTCCGCCTCGCGCCGAAGCCGACGCTGCTGAAGGGCGTGGTGTACGACCGCATCCCGCTGCGCGACGGCGAGTCGATCGTGAGCGGCGAGCGCGTCGAAGTCGTGTGCACGATCGAGACGAAGAACAACTACGAGTACCTGCTGTTCGAAGACCTCAAGCCCGCCGGCTTCGAGGCCGTCGCGCTGCAGAGCGGCGAAGCGCTGTACGCGACGAACGCGAACGGGCAGGAGATGCAGTGGATCTATCAGGAGCTGCGCGACCGCAAGGTGGCGATGTTCGCCGATCACCTGGCGCAGGGCACGTGGGAGATTCGCTACACGCTCCGCGCCGAAACGCCGGGCTCGTTCCACGCGCTCCCGCTCCTGGGACAGGCGATGTATGTACCGGACATCCGGTCGAATAGCGACGAGTTGCGGGTGGTGGTGAGGGAGAGGTGATTAGGTCTCTTCTTCCTCGTCCGCATGGAGGCGCTCCACCAGCAGTTGGAGCTCTTCTGCCACCTCGGCGGAGAGCTCTTCGTTTCGATCGGCGAGCTTGTCGAGATAGCTGTCGAGCGCGTCCGTGTCGTCCTGGAGCAAGGCGACCAGCCCCACGTTGACGTGATGGCGGGCTTCGTCCGGCTCCATCCGCGCCGCGTCGCGGAAGGCGCGGTCCGCGCGGCGAAAGTCTTTCGTCGTGAGGTATCCGCGGCCCAGCATTTCCAGCACCTCTGCCTCTTTCTCGAATTTGCGGAGGTAGTCGCGCGCCGGTTCGATGACGCGATCGTAGCGCTCGAGATCGCTCAGCAGCTCGAGCAGGGCGAAGTGCGTTTGCTCGTCGTCCGGATTGCGCCGGACCGCGCTCTCGTAGATGGCGATGGCGGCGTCGAACTGCTCGCGGTCGATCTCGATGGCCGCCCGCGCCTGGATCGCGTGCGCGGACATCGGATCCAATTCCATCGCCGCGGTCGCCGCCTGAACCGCTTCGTCGAAACGGCCCAGCTGCCGCAGCGCGCGGGACTTTTGGGCGTGGAGCGGCACGGGCTCGAGTCCGCGGGCCAGACCTTCGTCGGCCAGTTCGATCGCGCGCGCTTCACGGCCGACGTTCGTATGGCACGCAACCCATAGCTCATACGCAAGATCGTTCGACGGATTGAACGCCACGACACGCGCGAGGTAAGGCAGCGCGCCGTGATGGTCGTCCTCCATGATGTGATCGAGTGCTTCCCGGAGATCGTCGTCGCTCGTCCGAATGCCGGTGGCCATGCGGACATGCTAACGCGCGGAACGCGACACCGAAACGTTACCGTAATTGACCGGTTCTCTCTGTTATCTTGCGCGGAAATTTTCCATCGATAAGGAGATCACCCGTTGCGGAAACTCGTTCTCTGCTCTCTCATGCTGTTCGTCTGCGTCTCTGCGTTTGCCCAGGAAGACAATCTCGCCACAGCGCGCCAGATGATCGATCAGGCCAACGCCCAGCTCGCTGCTACCGGCAGCGGCCTGCGGATCGTCAAGGCTTCGTTCTTCGTGAAGGGACACGGCGTTCCCGAGTACGGCAGCCTGCGCACCGGCTCGAAGTGGCCGTACCGGACCGTCTCCTACGTCGTCGACGGTTCTGACATGACGGTCGACGTTCCGGCCGCCGCCGCGTCCGCCGCGATCGTCAGCGCCTACAACAGCTGGAACAACGTCGCCAACACCGACATCACGGCCGTGCAGATCGCGGACGACGGCACGAACTTCGACATTCTCGACGGTACGTTCGCTCCGAACGGCGCGTGCCTTACGCTCTTCGATCTCACCTCGCCGAATCTCGACCTCAACACCGGCAACATCTTCCCCGAGGCCGACATCGTCGTCGGCGGCTGGCTGAAGCCGCAGTACTTCTCGAACTGCCTCGGCAGCTCGTCGATCCTCGGCGTGACGTTGACGCTCGCTGACGGCGACCTCAACTCCGATCACTACGTCGACAACCTGTACGTCGAGCAGTTCTACAACGAAGGATTCAAGTGGGTGACGAGCGGCTCGACGTTCCTCGGACCGACGGAGGACATCGAGTCCGTCGTCGTGCACGAGAACGGACACGCGCTCGGCCTCGATCACTTCGGCGGCCCGATTGCGAATCAGCCGTTCAAGCTCCAGCCGAACGGCAAGGTCTTCAACCCCGAGGCAGTCATGAATCCGTTCTACCTCGGCGGCGACAGCAAGCGCTCGCCGCTGCCGACGGACGTGGCCGCGCTGCGCACGCTGTACTCGAACCCGCACTGATCCTTCATCGAACCGTGGAGAGCGGCGGGCTTTAGCCCGCCGTTTCTTTTTTTCGGCGGGCTAAAGCCCGCCGCTCCATCAGTGCCGCGAGGAGCGCCGCCGCACGTCCTTCCCCACAAAGAACGCCGGCTCCAATCGCAGTTGCACGTCATTTCCCGCCGCGTCCTCGGCGTGAATGCGCAGGTCGACGGGTCCGAGGTGATTGCTCGTGATCGAGGACAGGTCCGCGCTCCACACCGTGCCAACGCCTCCGAAGAGGAACGAGTTGTTTTGATACTGGCGCGTTTCGATCGCGGCGGGCAGCGGGCGCCACTCGCTCGTGCCGGTGACGCGGTATTCGACGCGGGTCGCTACTTCGCGCGGTGGCCGCCGGGTGACGCTGTGGCCGTCGACGTCGGCGATGGAGAAGCGCAGCTTCGCGCCCGAGTCGCGATCGAGGACGCCGGTCTGCCGGTCGTTCGCGTCCACGATGCGCAGGCCGGTGAAGAGCGGATAGATCCCGTCGTCGCGGCGCAGGTCGAAGGATGTGTTCACGGTTGCCGTCGCGGCCTGTCCGGCGATCTTGTAGTTCTTGTTCGTCGACTCGATGGTGTAGGCGCCGAGCGGCAGCACCTGCTGTCCGCCGACGTGTCCCGTGCGCGTATCGCCGACAATCGTGCCGCTGCTGTCGCGCACGAGCGTCACCGCCCGCGTGGTGTCGTCCATGCGCCGCTCGCCGAGCGCGCCGATCCACGTCGCGGATCCGCCCCAATACTCCGAGCTTCGGAAGAAGCCGACCTGCGGCCAGACCGGCGCGGTGCCGAGGACCAGCGGCTCACCTGGCGGAATCCGATAAGCCATGGGCGAGACGTCGAGGAAGACGTCGTTGTCGACTTTGATCTCCGGGCCGTTCATGTAGAGGTACACGTCGCCGAGGGTCTCGCAGCCGAGGTCGCGGCCCAGCCGCGGCTCGTAGCAACTGCCCCAGCGCGAGATGATCGAAACGAGATCGATCTCCGGAGACGGACTGGCGTTGTAGTACATCGTCAGCTGCGGAACCTCCGAGTCCATGAGGAAGAACGCGCCGCCGTCGAGGTAATAGCTCTGCTCCGGGCCGGGAAAGCGAAGCATCGAGACGGAGGCGGTGAGAAATCCGCCGCGCGCGAGCCATTGCACGTCCTGGCGCAGCCACTGCGGCTGCAGGCGGCGCGTCACGCTCTGCGTCAGGCCGGTGAACGGCGGATACATCGCGGCGTACGTGGTCGTTTTGTCGACGTCGGCGACGCGGTGCAGCGGATAGACCTTCACGCGCTCGGAGAGGGCGCTGTAGAGCTGCCGCGTTTCCGGAATCTGGCCGAACGACATCTTGCGGCCGTGCGGAAAGACGAAGACGAACTGCTCGAGATCGAATGTTTCCGGCGCGGTCAGCAGCTGGCCTTTTTCGCCGAGCGTCTCCAGCGTGATGGTGTACTTCGCATCGGCCATCGGCAGGACGACGTTCGGATTGGCAGCGAGATCGACCTGCTCCGCGAAGACGGTCTTCTGAACCCAATTCGTCCGCGAGGATGGATATTGGCTCAGCGCGATGTCGACCGGCTCGTAGGGCCAGAAGAGACGCGTCGAGGGATAGAAGCCGAACGTGCCCGACTTCTTCGTCTTGCTGAGGACGTAGGCGGACAGGCCGTTCTCCGCGTCGGGAGCCTCGATGCGGAGGAACGTGCCTTTCACGAATGCCCAAGGTACGTGAAGGCCGTCCCATTCGATTTGTCCGCCGAACGAAAGCGTGCCTTCGAGCGGCGTTGGCACTTTCGCGTTCGTGACGCTCAGTTCGATCGTCACTTCGGCCGACGCACCCGCATCGAGCGTCAGTGTTGCCGGCGTGACTGTCACTTCGACGCCGTCGCGCAATCCGCGAACGTTTGCCGTCAGCTCTTTCGCGGACGACGCGAGATTGCGCAGCGTCACTTTCTGCGTTGACGTCCAGACGGCGATGCGCGGATCGTCCTGGCCGAAGTTGACGAGCGGCGGCGAGACGAGCGTCGTCGTATTGATTGCATTCAATGCGTCGACGCGTCCCGCGCCGGCGATCATCACCTCTTCGTCGAGCACGTTCGACGTGGAGACGATGGCCGATTTCAGCTGCGCCGGCGTCCAGTCGCGATGCAGCGATTTCAGGAGCGCCGCGACGCCGGTGATGTGCGGCGCCGCGGCCGAGGTGCCGTTCAGTTCGCGATACTCGCCGTTGATCCAGGTCGAGCCGATCTTCACGCCCGGCGCGCTGACTTCCGGCTTGATACCGAAGTTCCACGACGGTCCGCGCGAGCTGAAATCGGCGATGGCGTCGTCGTCATCGGCCGCGCCGACGGCGATCGCGGACGGCGCGACGGCGGGCGTCGGGACGTTGCCGTAGTCGCCGCCGTTGCCGGCGGCGACGCAGAAGAGGATGCCGGCGGCGGTGGCGTTTTCGACGGCCTGCGAGACGGCGTCGTTCTCGTACGCGAGACCGCCGAGGCTCATGTTCACGATGTCGGCGTGATCGGACGTGTCGCCGTCCTGGTTCGGATCGACCGTGCGCTCGATCGCGGCGATGACGTCGCTCTCGTATCCGCCGAAGCCGGCCAGCGCGCGGTAGGCGAGCAGCGAGGCGTCGGGCGCGACGCCGACCAGTCCGTCGCCGTCGCCGGCGATGATTCCGGCCACGAACGTGCCGTGGCCGTACGTGTCGATCGGGTCGGCGTCATTGTCGACGAAGTCCCAGCCGCCGATGACCTTGTGTCCCTCGCCGAAACCGCCGCCGAGGGCGACGTGGTTGTAGTCGATGCCGGTGTCGATCACGGCGACGACGATGCCCTTGCCGCGCGTGCCCTTGAGCTCCCACACCTTGTCCGCGCGAATGCGCGGCACGCTCTCGTAGAGCATCGGTTTCAGGATGCGCTCTTCCTGCACCGATGCGACGTACGGAAGCGCGGCGATCTCGGCGCGCTGCTCGCGCTTCACTTCGACGCTCGCGCCGAAGAGCACCCGGTGGAACGTGCGCTTGATCTTAATGTCGACATCACGCTGAAGATCGTTCACGCGCGTTTCCAGTGCGTTGCGGCGCGCCGCCATGGCCATGACCGGCTGGCGGAAGCGCACGATGAGGCGGACGGTCTCTGGTGGAGCGGCGGGCTTCAGCCCGCCGACGGCAAACGGCGGGCTGAAGCCCGCCGCTCCACGGGATTCGATGGGCTGGCGGTCCGCGGCGGTGGCGGAGAGCGCGAAGAGGATGATCGCCAAAATGTTATTTGACCGCATGGTGAGGTCACAATAATATATCGAGACCATGAGGCTGGCTCGCGTTCTCGCCGTTCTGTCACTCACCGCCGTCGCTCTCTCCGCCCAACCTCTCTCCTTCGGAACGCCGTTCGCGCTGACGAACACGCGGTATCAGCCGGCCGGCGGATCGACGCTGCTGCGCAGCAATGGGAGCGAGGCCTTCGTGTTCTGGGCGGACTCGCGGCTGCGCATGAGCCGCGTGGGAAAAGGGGAGACGCGCGTCGGGCGCGAGCTGTTCGACATGAGAGTCGACGACCGCGGCGACTTCGACGCGGTCTGGACCGGCTCGCACTTTCTCGTGGTGGCGATGGAGTCCGGGACGTACCAGATTTTCGGACGAATCGTGAGCGCGAGCGGCGAGCCGCAGGGCGAGCCGTTTCCGATCACAAACGGGCTTTGGCCGCGCATGGCGTTCAACGGCAGGGTCGTGCTGCTGCTCACCAACGAGCGAGCGTACGTGCTGAATACGGATGGCATGCCGGTGAGCGAGCCGCAGATCGTCGAGCAGCGGTTCTTCACGGGGCCCGCGTACGTCGTCGCGGCGGGCGACCGCTTCGCCGCCATCCTGCCGACGGGCTACGAGCAGCTGTTGTCAATTTTCGATACGGATGGGCGGCAGCTCTCGAAGACGCACATCGCCGAGCCATTCACGCGCACGGCGCTCGCCAGCGACGGCAGCCGCGTGCTGGTGGTGAACGCGGACGGCGCGAACCTCTCCGCCACGTTGATTCAGCCCGACGGCACGTTCGGAAGCTCGACGTTGCTCGAGACCGCACCGGGCACGTTCTTCTTCGATCCCCAGGCGGCGTGGATCGGGACGCGGGCGCGATGGGTGATCGCGTATCGCGACTCGGGCAACACGCGCATCGCCGAGGTCGATCCGTCGGGGCAGTTCATCGTCGCGCGCCAGACCATCGCCAGCGCCCAGGAGCCGGTGCTGGTCGCGGTGGGCTCGCGCGTCACGGCGGCTTGGCTCGGCAACAACGGATCGATTTTCAGCGATGAGCTTCCGATCGACGGCGGCGCGACCGCCGCGCACGAGGCCATCTCGCAACAACTGTTCGCAACGGCCGTTTCGGCGAACGCCACGCTGGTGGTGTGGGGCGGCGACGGCGTCCACGTGGGGATCCGCACGCATGACGGGCGCTGGCGCGAGTACGAGCTCGGGGTGGTGGGCGGGTACGCCGCGGCCGCGAGCGACGGACGTGAGTTCGTGGTGATCGTCGGCGACACGGCGTTCCGCCTCGATGCCGATGGGCAGGTCAAGCCCGGCGGCACCACGCGCATCACCGAATTCGTTCCCAACGACATCGCGTGGAACGGGAGCATGTACGCGGTGATCGGCGATAAGAACGGAGCGCCGATCGCGGCGCTGCTGTCGCCGGCCGGCACGCTGTTCCCGGCCATCGGGCTGCCGTATTCGGCGACCTATTCGCTGATCGCATCCGACGGCAACGGCTTCTTCGCGGTCTGGCTGACGCCGCAATCGTGTTCGCCGCTCGCGGAGTTTTGTCCGCCGGGCGGCATCGCGGGCATTCATCTCGACGCGAATCTGCTCCCGGTCGAGGCGTCGCCGATCGTGCTCGAGCCGTCGAGCACCGGAGGCGTGTTCAGCGCGGACGTGACGTGGAACGGAACGGACTACGTCGCCGCGTGGGCGAGCACGGCCCGCGGCATCGTGGCGGCGCGCATCGGCAAGCCGGAGCAGTTCATTTTGGCGAAGACTTACGGCACCAGCGTCAGCGTGGCGCCGCTCCCCGGCGGCGCCGCCGTGGGCTGGAGCCTCTTCAATCGCTCCTCCAACATCCCGCACGAATCCGCCGTGGCCCTCCTCGGCGCACACGACGAAATCAGTTACGCGGCCCTGATTCATCGCGGCCCGGAGTTCGTCCGCCTTTCCCTGGCCACGCTTCCCGCCGGCGAGCTCGCGGTGTCCTACTCCTCGGTGCAGGACGGCGCGCCGCATTACGGAGCGGCGCGCGTGATGATGAGAATCGCCGCGCCGGTGCTGCCGCCGCGGCCTGATGCGCCGCGGGCCACGCTCCGGAAGAATGGAGGCGAGGCCACGATCGAATGGACACGACCGCCGCAGCCGGTGGGCGGATATCGCGTGGAGTACCGCGTCGAGGACGGCGCGTGGACGGAAGTCGAGCGCTGGTTCGATCCGGAGGAGCGGCAGTTCTCGATGGCCGGCAATGTCGCGTTGCGCGTGCGCGCGTTCAATGACGCGGGCGCCAGCGATTACGCGCTGGCGATACCGAACACAAACCGCGGGCGCGCGGCGCGGCACTGATCAACGTCACGGATCAGCGGCGGATCATCA
>DATFHJ010000453.1:0-2818 GCA_035248585.1 Thermoanaerobaculia bacterium | reverse complement strand
AGGACGACATCGACGACGAAGACATGCCGTTTCTCGCCACGCCCGCACCCCCGGCGGTTCCGGCGATTGCGGTGATGCCGCGGCCGATGCCGGCTCCGCGCGCGGTGCCGGTGCCGCCGGCGCCGGCGATCGCGGCCGCGGTCGCGCCGGTTGCCGAAATGGCGGCGCTCGCGGCGGTCGACGCGTGGGACCGCGTGATGATCGACGACGAGAGCCCCCGCGGCGGCAGCGACACGAAGTACGGAAAGAACGGAAAGCTCAGCGTCGAAGAGCTGATCCGGCTCCGCAACGCGGGCGTGACGCCGTCCTACATCGAGAAAATGCGCTCGATCTTCCCCGGCGTGACGCTGGGCGAGATCGTCGGACTTGCGCACATGGGCGTGACGACGGAGTACGTCGCGAACCTGCGCGCGGCGGGCGTGGACATCAAGACGAGCAGCGACGCGAAGAAGCTGGCCGCGATGGGCGTGAACAGCGAATTCGTGAAGAAGCTCGCCGCCGCCGGATACTCGAACCTCTCGGTCAAAGAGCTCACCCGCCTCGCCGCCGCCGGCGTGGACGAGGACTTCATCCGCGAGATGTCGAAGTACCGGGACAAGAACTGACGAGCGGCAACGCTCGTCATCCTGAGCCGCGAAGACGGCGAAGGATCTCAACCTGCGTAACTTGAGATCCTTCGCTACGCTCAGGATGACGGAACCGACCTAGGAGACCAATCATGAAAACGATTCTTCTCGCCGTCGCGCTGAGCGCCGGCTTAGCGACAGCTGCGTCCGCGGAACTGCACGGATCATGGACCGCGACGCTCGATGAAAAACGCCCCGACCGCATGCATGTGAGCATCGTCCGCAACGGCTGGAATCACTTCGGCAATACGATGAAGACCGCCGACTTCGCGGGGCTGACGCCGGCACAGATCTCGAGCAGCACGCAGACGCCGGTGCAATTCAAGCTCACGCGCGAAGCCGGCACGCTCACGTTCGAAGGGACGTTCAAGCGCGGCGACGGCGCGGGACAATACAGCTTCGACGCGAATCCCGGCTACATCCAGTCGCTGCGCTCCCTCGGCGTCACGTTCGAGCTGCCCCGCGATCGCGAGAAAACCGAGGAACAGGCGCTGTTCGAGCTCGCGCTCATCGACGTCTCGACGGCGTACATCCGCACGATGCAGGGCGAGGGGTACCGCGAGTCCTTCGCGACCTACAAAAAGATGCGCCTCTTCAACGTCACGCCCGAGTTCATCCACCAGCTCGCCGACGCCGGATATAGCAACCTGCCGGCGGACAAGCTGGTGAAGCTGAAGATCCACGGCGTCGACATCGATTACATCCGCAAAATGAATTCAATCCAGCAAGAGAGGTAGACCGATGAAACGAACGATTGCCATCGCCGCCGCGCTGCTCTTCTCCGTCGCCTCCGCGGCATTCGCGGAGCTGCACGGCTCGTGGACCGCGAACAGCTGGGACAAGAAGCCCGAAGTGCTGCAGCTGAACATCACCCGCGGCCACAACCATCAATTCGGCAATTCCACGAAAGTCTCCGACCTGCGCGGGCTCACCGAGGCGCAGGTCAACGGCACGGCCGCGACGCCGGTGCAGTTCCAGATGGCCCGCGAGGCCGGAACGATCTCGTTCGAAGGCTCGTTCCGCAACGGCGACGGCGCCGGGCAGTGGACGTTCACGCCGAACCGCGGCTACGTCTCCACCATCCGCTCGATGGGTCTCGAATTCGATCTCGACGGCGGCGACGAGGAAGAAGACCTGATGCAGTTGACGGTCCTCGACGTCTCCACGGCGTACATCCGCTCGATGCAGGCGGCGGGCTATCGCGAGACGCTCGAGAAGTACATGACGATGCGCATCTTCAAGGTCACGCCGGAGCTGGTGAATGAGCTGCGCCAGCTCGGCTTCGATCATCTTTCCGCGGATGAAATCGTCAACACGCGCATTCACAAAGTGACGCCGGACTACATCCGCCAGATGCGCGCCGCGGGCTGGAACCTCTCGCTCGAAGACCTGATGTCGAGCCGCATTCACAAGGCGACGCCGGAGTTCGCCGAGGAAATGAAGAAGCTCGGCTACAGCCTCGACTTCGACGACCTGATCAACTTCCGCATCCACCGGGTCACGGCGGAGTTCATCAACGAGCTCCGCGACCTCGGCTACACGAACCTCTCCGCCGACACCCTCGTCGAGATGCGTATCTTCAAGGTGACGCCCGAATACATCCGCGAGCTGAAGAGCGCGGGCTACAGCGGGATCCCGGTGAGGAAGCTGATCGACATGAAGATCCACAAGATCGATATCAAGCGGTTGCGCTAGCAGCCGCTTGATCCCGAAGCGCAGCGAGGGATCCGGGGGCGGACCGCATGTGCCCCGCGGAGGGACCCCGCCCGGCCACCGGACCCCTCGCTGCGCTCGGGGTGACGCTCGCGGGTGCGCGAGCGTCACTTCACACTCACCGCCGCCACGTACCGGATGTCTCCACCGCCCTTCACCAGCCGGAACGGCTCGATCTCGACCTGGTCGTCGCGGATGATGACGACCAGGCCGCGGCTGATGCCCATCGGGCCGGCGGCGAAGTAGCGCACGCCGACGTGATAGGTGCCGCGCTGGAGCCGCTTGGTGCGAATCACTTCCGGACCGAGGCCCTGGGTGATGTCTTCGTAAAGCGTGAGGCCCGAGCTGTTTTCCTTGTGGCTGTAGAAGCACTCCTCGCCTGACGGATCGACGACGTGCAGGTCGACGTCGTTGGCGTCGGTTTCCCACGCCAGCGTGATGCGGAGGGCGTCGGTGCGATCGAGGTCGATGTCGTACTC
>DATFHJ010000452.1:0-21228 GCA_035248585.1 Thermoanaerobaculia bacterium | reverse complement strand
GCCTTCCACTGCGCGACCTCTTCCTTCGTCATCAGATGCTGCGCCGGTCCCTTCCCGAACTCCGTGTTCTCGGAGTTGAGAGCGAACGCGCCGACTGCGAACACCGCGAGCATCGCGGCGATGAGAGTGATCCGGATCTTCATGAAATCTCCAGGACTACCGAGGTGTGTCGCGCTCAGAAACGGTCACTGCTGCTCGAAATCTTCCATCTCGTCATAGAGGCGGTCCATCTCGGCATCGATCTCTTCCTGTTTGAGGATTCCTTTGCGCACCAGAAGCGCAGCCAGACTGTGCAGCAGGATGCCGTTCTCGATGATCATCTGCTCGATCTGTTCGTCCTCGTCTTCATAGTCGCCGTCGTTCCGTTCGATGTCGTCCATGGGCGCCTCCTTCGGTGAGCGATGTATCACGAGTAGCAACTCGGTACAATCCGCCGCCATGAAACGGGCTCTTCTTGTTTGTGCCTTCTTTGCATTTTTCTCCTGCCAGCAGCGCGAGACGGCCGCACCGACGACTGCCGCGCCGTCGGCGAAGCCGTTCCAGGCGGGCCTGCTCACGCCGGGATCGATCAATGACGGCGGATGGAACGCGATCGCGTACGAAGGTCTGCAGCGCATCAAGAACGAGCTGGGAGCGGAGGTTTCGAATCAGGAGACGAAAACGCCGCCTGAGTTTCTCGACGGGTTCCGTTCCTACGGCGCGAAGGGGTTCGACATCGCGTTCGGACACGGCTTCGAGTATCAGGAAGCGGCGAAGCAGGCCGCGTCCGAGTATCCGAAGACGGTCTTCATCACCAGCTCCGGCAACACCGTCACGCCGAACGTGTCACCGATGCGTTTCCAGATCGAAGAAGCGACCTACCTCCTCGGCGTGATCGCCGCGCGCGAATCGAAAACCGGGAAGGCGGGACTCGTCGGCGGGATCAATCTCCCGTCGATCGACTCGAGCTTCGTCGCCTTCAAGGCCGGCGCGCAGTCGGTGAATCCGAAGTTCGAGGTCAAGCAGATCTACACCGGCAACTTCGACGACGCCGGCGCGGCGAAGCTGGCTACGGAGTCGCTGATTAACGCCGGATGCGATTTCATTTTTCATCAGGCCAACGAAGCGGGACGCGGCGTGTTCCAGGCCTGCACGGAGCGGAAGGTGCGCTGCTTCGGCTCGAACAAGAATCAGACCGAGCTCGCGCCGGAAGTGATCGTCGCCTCGGCGGTCGTCGACGTGCCGGCGGCGTTCGTGGAGATGGCGAAGATCGTCAAGGAGAAGCGCTTCAAGGCCGGCGAGCAGCACTTCGGCTTCAACAACAACATCGTGCGCATCGAGTGGAACGAGAAGTTGAAGAGTGCGATCTCGGCGCAAACCGTCGCCGAAGTCGAACGGATGACGAACGAGATCAAAGCCGGCACGCTCAAACCGCCGGCAATGTTCTAATGTGATTCAGCTCTCCCACATCACGAAACACTTCGGCGCAATCCGCGCCGTCGATGACGTGTCGCTCGAAATACGGCGCGGCGAGATCGTGGCGCTCGTCGGAGAGAACGGCGCGGGGAAGACGACGCTGATGCGCATCGCCGCGGGCGAGGTCGACGCGGACGGCGGGAGCGTGAATCGCACCGGGCGCACGGAGCTGGTGCACCAGCACTTTTTGCTCGTCGACGCGCTGACGATCGCCGAGAACCTCGCGCTCACGCATCGCGGCTTTCGCTTCACCACGCGGCGACGAATCGAAGCCGAGACGCGAACGATCATCGAAAGCACAGGAATCGAATTGCGCGACGTTTCGCGGCGCGTGGGCGAGCTGTCGGTCGGCGAGCGCTCGAAGCTGGAGCTGATCAAAGCGATCGCGCGCAAGCCGGCGACGCTGATCCTCGACGAGCCGACGTCCGTGCTGACGCCGAACGAGACCGCGGAGTTGTTCGCGGTGATGCGCCGGATCGCGGCCGAAGGCGCGGCGGTCGTGTTCATCTCGCACAAGCTCCCCGAGGTGCTGGCGGTGGCGGAGCGGATCGTGGTGATGCGCGCGGGGCGGGTGGTGGTCGAGAGTGCGGCGCGGGAAACGAGCGTGCAGGGACTCGCCAACGCGATGGTCGGCCGCGTAACCGAGCAACCGAGCAATCGCGCAACCGGAATCAACGCCATCGTCGGCGTCGCCGGCAACGGCCAAACCGAGCTCGCCGCGCGATTGCGCGACGAGCATCCCGACGGCGGACACATTCCCGAAGACCGCACGCGCGATGGGATCGTCGCGGAGCTGAGCATTGCCGAGAATCTCGCGCTCAAGTCGAGCGCGTGGAACGCCAAAGAAGCGGCGCAGCACGCGGAGCGGATGATCGCGCTCTACTCGATCCGCGCGAGCGGGCCGCTGCAGCGCGCGGGCGATTTATCGGGCGGCAATCAGCAGAAGGTGATCCTCGCGCGCGAGCTCGATCGAAAGCCGGAGAGGATCGTCGCGGCGGAGCCGACGCGCGGGCTCGACATCGAGGCCACGCGCTTCGTGCACGAGCAGCTGCGCGCGGCGGCGGAGCGCGGCGCGGAGATCACGCTCATCACCTCCGACCTCGATGAAGCGTTCGCGCTCGCCGACACGATTCAGGTGATCTATCGCGGGCGTCTCTCCGATCCGATGACGCCCTCGGAAGCGGCGGAAAGAGTGGCCAGCCTGATGGCAGGAGTCGCGTGAAGCAGCTCGCGGTCGCCGTCCTCGCCGCGCTGGCGGCGGTGCTGCTCCTCGCCTTCTCCGGCGCGTTGTTCGGACACTCCCCTCTCTCATTGCTTTCGACGCTCGCCAGCGGCTCGGTCGGATCGCGCTTCGCGCTCGAGGGCACGCTGTTGAAGTGCGTCCCGCTCCTGCTCACCGGCCTCTCGGTCGTCATCGCCTTTCGCGCGGGCGTGTGGAACATCGGCGGCGAGGGACAGTTCATCGTCGGCGGACTCGCGGCGCTCGCCGCCGCGCGGTTCGGAGCGATCGCGTCGCTCGCGGCGGCGATGCTCGCCGGCGCGGCCTGGGCCTCGCTCGCCTCGGCGATGCGGCTCTGGCGCAACGCGCCGGAAGTGCTGACGACGATCCTGCTCAATTTCACGGCCATCCATCTGCTCGGCTGGTCGGTCAACGGTCCGATGCGCGAGCGCGCCGCGCAGTATCCGCAGAGCGATCTCGCCGCGGCGTCGCTCCCAAAGTTCGCCGGCCCTTTGCTCGCCGTCGCCGCAAGCGTCTTCACGTGGTGGCTGCTGTATCGCACCGCCGAAGGGCTGCGCCTGCGCGCGACGGGCTTCAATCCGAATGCCGCGCGCTGGGCCGGCATCAACGTCCGCGCGCAGATCGTGCGGGCGATGGCGCTCTCCGGCGCGGCCGCGGGTCTCGCCGGCGGGATCGAGCTCCTCGGCGTCACGCATCGTTTGTTCGAGCGCTTCGCCGCCGGCTACGGCTACTCCGGCATCGCCGTCGCGTTGCTCGCGCAGCTGCATCCGCTCGGCTCCATCGCGTCGGCGCTTTTCTTCGGCGCGCTCGTCACGGGCGCCGGCGAGCTGCAGCGCGCGGCGAGCATCTCGGCCGGCGTCGCGACGTTCGGCCAGGCTGTCGTCATTCTCACGCTCATCGTCTTCGAACATGTTCGAGCTCGTCGCTAACTCGATTCCGCTGGCCATCGTCGCCTCGATCCCGCTGCTGCTGGCGGTGGAGGGAGAGCTGCTCGTGCAGCGCGGCGGGATCATCAACCTCGGCATCGAAGGGATGATGCTGACCGCGGCGATGACGGCCGCGCTCGCGGCGGCGCTGACGAACAACGTGCTCCTCGGCTTCGCCGGCGGCGCGGCCGGCGCGCTCCTCATCGCCGCGCTGTTCGGCCTCTTCGCGATCGTCCTGCGCGCCGACCAGATCGTGACCGGCACCGCGATCAATCTCCTGGCCCTCGGCGGCACAAGCTTCGTCTACCGCGAAGTCGCCGCGCTCAAGCGATCGATGCCGGCCTTTCACACCGATCCGCTGCTGCCTCTCGCCTGGCTCGTCGCGCCGCTCGTCCTCGGCGTCGTTCTCTGGAACAGCTCGTTCGGTCTTCGCCTCCGCGCGTGCGGCGAAAACCCCGCCGCGCTGCTGGCCACCGGCCGGTCGGTGCGCGGGCATCGCTGGATCGCGCTGACGATCGAGGCGCTGCTCGTCGGCATCGGCGGCGCGTATCTCGCGCTCGCGCTCTCCAGCGGCTTCGCCGAGAATATGACCGCCGGCCGCGGCTTCATCGCCCTGTCGATCGTGATCTTCGGGCGCTGGAAGATAAAAGGCGCGCTCGTCGGCACGGCGATCTTCGGCATCGCGGCGGCGATGCAGTACGCGCTGCAAGCCGCCAACCGCGGGATTCCGTATCACCTCCTGCTCGCCGTGCCGTACGTCGTCACGCTGCTGATTCTCTGCGGCGTCGCGGGACGCGTTCGCGCGCCGGAGTCGCTGGGCCGGCCCTAGTGCGCAGCACTGAACTTAGACGGGAACTGGGCGATGATTCCTTTAGTGAGCGTGTCCGCCACCATGAGCATGTGCGTCATCGCGTCGTCGTAGTCCTTGACGCTGGCCGCGTAGTTTCCTTTCAGCTCGTTCGATGCCTCGTTGAGCGTTTGATCGAGATGCATGAAGAGCGCTTTCTGCAGCGTCGCCTCCGGCCAGTTCTTCGGGTTGGCGCCGTGCAGGAACTTCGCGAGATCGGTGGCGTTGTCGTGCCAGCGCTTGTTCTCGCTCGTGACCTTCGCGTTGTTTCCCGCCTTCGCCGCCGTCACGATGCTCGCCGCGATCAGAATGTGCTCTTTGAGCAGCGCAGTGAGCTTGTCGCCCGCGGGCTTGCCGTAAAACCCTGCAACGGCATTGCCGATGTCGGCTTGGTTTTGCAGCAGGCGCTGCGTATGCGCGTCCTTATCGGCCGAGCCGGACGCCGCGCTGACGATGAAGAGACGCGTGTAGGCGACGTGGTCGGACCAGAGTCTGCGCATCGCATCCTGGAATTCCGCCCGGTTCGCGGCTGCGGCGTAGGTGACGTTCGGAACGAGCAGCAGGGCTGCGATCAAAGACGTGAGTCTGAATCTGTTCATGGCATACCTCCTTAAAGCGATTTGAGAAATTCGATGAGGTCGTTCTTTTCCGCCTCGCTCAGTCCGAGGCGGAAATGGTTGTCGTAGTGATCGACGACGGCGCGATACGTCGGGAAGCGTCCGTCGTGGTAGAAGCCGCCCTTCTCGCGCACGAAGAGGCCATGCAACGGCGTCGTGCGATACATGCCGTCCGGGGACCGCTTCGCCTGAAAGTCGTCGATGCCGATCTCCTCGGCGCTGTGCATCCCCCACCCCGGCTCGGTGAAGATCGGCGGCACGTGACACTGCGCGCACTTCGCCTTCCCGGTGAAGAGCGTTTCGCCGCGTAGCGCGGCGGCGTTGTCGTACGAGTCTTTCTTCGGACTCGGCGCCGGAAGCGAGAGCTGGTAGTAATGCAGCGCGGGAAGTTTCGCGGTCACGCGGTCGGGCGTGCGCCGCACGTTGTCGAATCCGGCCTTGACGCCGACCGGAAACTTGCCGGAGGTCCGGATCCGCGGATCGAAGAACGTTCCCTGGCCCTGCATCTGCGTAATAGAGACGTACGCGTTCCAATACGTGACAGAGCCCCAGCCGGTGTAGGTGTGGAGATGCACGCCGGCGAGTCCGAATGCCGCAGGCAGAACCGTCGCCGCGGATTTGCCGTCGGGCCGGAAGGCCTTGCCGTCCTGATTCAACTCCGCGTCGTACTTGCCGGGGCCCCAACTCTTCAGCACTTTCTCGACGGTGGCGCGATCCACGCCGAGCAGTTGCTGATAGGGCGTGAGGTCGGGAGCGAGCGCGACGATCGCGCCGACGTCGAGGTCGCGATTCGGCCAGCCGTCGAGACGATTGCCGGCGCCTTTCATGATCGAGTCGTCGACCGTCGAATGACAGAGCGCGCAGGTGATGCCGACGTACGTGATCTTGTCGCCGTCGAACGTCGCCGCAACGCCGACGATGGCGTCGGCCTTGAGCAGCTCGATGGTCGTCTTCACGTCGCCGAGATCGACCTTCCCGCCCTTCACCGCCTCGCCGAGGATCTTCGGCAGGACGCCGGTATCGACTTTCAGTCCGAGCTTCAGCGCGTCTTTCGGCTCGAGGCCGTGGCCGACGCCGCCGAAACGTTCCCCGGCGATCGCTTCGTGCAGTCGCAGCTTGCCGCTCCAGAACTCCTCGCTGCCGAACGTGTCGTGGCGGAAGATCTGGCGCCCTTCGTCGAACAACTTGTCTTTGTAGTCTTCGACGGCGTCGCGATACCGGCCGCCATGCATTTCATTTTTCACCGCCGGGTTTTGCGGCGCGTAGGAAGGACCTCCGAAGCACGTCGCCAGCAGCAGGATCACCGTGATGCCGAGCAGCAGACGTGCGGGTTGAAAAAACATGGCGCACCTCCGTTTGCCGCGTCGTGCAAGAAGTGCGCGCAATTTCCAAGTGCTGAGTTGGAAATCAACGCTTTCGGAACGTCGCCTCGAGCCAGCCGAACGTCTTCGCCGCCTCAGGAAGCGGACTGATCGCCGGCGCGCGTTGCACGCGCCGCAGCGCGAAGCGATGCTCCGCCGCGAGACGGCAAAGCGCGGCGGCGGAGAAGCCGAAGCGATGCGGCCAGCCGAGCAGGCCGTTGTACGCGAGCGCGGCGAGACTCCGGCACTCGGCATAAAACGCCGCGTCGGGGACGCGAAGGACGAGGATGCCGGATCGCCGCAGGATGCGATGCGCCTCGGCGAGCGCGCCGCGCGGGTCCGGCAGTTGCTCGAAGCAATTCCAGACGAACACTCCGTCGAACGATTCGGAGTCGAAGCCGCACGCTTCGAGCGGAACGGATCGAACGTCGAAGCCGAGGGCGCGCGTGAAGCGTGAGGTATCGCGGCCGATGTCGACGCCGATTGCAGTCCATCCCCGCTCGCGCGCGACGGTCAGGAAGCCGCCCGCATAACTGCCGATCTCCACGATGCGCGCGCCGGGTGGAAGCAGCGCGTCCTTCTCACGAAAGGCGGCGGCGTGCACCGCGTGAAGCGATTGGAGAACCGCGGTGTCGTAGCGATCGTCGCGAAACGCGTTCTCGTCCGGGGCGTGGTCGCGGATGAGAATGCCGCACGCGTCGCAGCGAAGAATATCGGCCGGCGTGCCGAGGAGCACGACGGTGAGATCGCGCACGCGCCGGCGCGCGAAGAACGCGTCGCGGATCGCCAGCTCTGCCGCGATTTCGTCGCGGGTGCGGAAGACGGTGGCCGGCGCGTCGTCACAAAGCGGACAGCAAACCGCGAGCGCGATTGCTGCCGACGCGCTCATTGCAGCGCCCGAACTTCGATCTGACCGTCGCGCACGCGCACGTCGAAGACTCGTTCCGGAAAGACGGCCGGACCGTCGAGCACGCGGCCATCCTTCAGGCAAAACCGCGAGCCGTGCCACGGGCAGACGATCCCGTCGCCGTCGATCTTGCCCTCGGACAACGGACCGCCGAGGTGCGTGCAGGTCTCGCGGAGAGCGAAGATCTCGTCGCCCTGTTTCACGAGCACGACCGCCACGCCGTCCGCCGTGACTTTCACCGGCTTGTTCTCCTTGAGCGCGTCTGCCTCGAGAACGGCGGTGAATTTTTTCGGCGTGTCCTGATCGGCGGTGGCGGTGTGATCGACGCCGATCTGCTCGCCGTACGTGAGATGGCCGCCGAGGAACGCGGACGACATGGCGATGCCGAACGCCGTCATCGAGAGGGCAATGCCTCTCTCTCGCGCGCGGCGGCGCACCGCCAGCGAAAGCGCGTAGAGGCCGGCGGCGGTGAGATTCAGGACGCCGTGCGTGAGGCCGATGCGCTTCGCGCGGCCGTCGGTCTCCGACCAGTCGGCGGCGCCGGCAACGGCCGCGCCGACCGCGCCTACCAGTCCGATCTTGATCGCCGTGTCGGCGAGCTCGCTCTTGCCGCGGAGGCCGGCGACCTCGAGCGCGTCGAGAATCGCCGCGAGCGTCCACGCGCCGACCGGCAGCTCGATCAGCGCGGGATGCAGCGGATGGCCGAGGGCGCTGCCGTGGAGAAAGTTCTTCGCCTCGCGTCCCGCGGCGCCGGCCGCCGCGAAGAGATTGCGAATCGCTTCCTGCAAGGGCGTGGCGATGGCGTCGAGTGATTCCTGATCGCCAAGGCCACGCGCGAGCTCGTCGAGTGCCATGCCGCAATGCGCGTGCAAATTGCGAGCGCAGTGCTAATTCGTGCAGCGGAATGCGCCGACGTCGGCGCGCGACGGGAACTGCGCTCCGTGCACGTTGCTGATCGTCCGCTCCGCGCCGGTCTGCATGTCGCGGATCTGCAGCGTGGCCCCGAGCTCCGTCAAACCGGAGGCGAAGAGCCAGTACGATCCGTTCGCAGCGCATCCGTCCAACACCTTCACGAACAGCTCGGGATTGCTGCTCGAGAAGAACGAAAACGCGCCGCCCTCGAAACCGATGAGACGCGCCTTCGGCGCTCCGAACTGCGTGGCAAGCGGCTGCTCGTCGAGGGTTGCGCGCACGCGGAAACGCCCGCCGCGCAGGCAGAGCGTGGACGCATTCGGAACGCACACCTCGGCCGGCGGATCGGTTCGCGGATTCACGATGAACTCCTTCTCGCCGTCGAGCAGCCCCGCGGTCTCCACCACGCGCGCCTTGTACGCGCCGGCGGGCAACGCGCCCAGCGGTACGCGGGTCGTGAACGGAGACGCCGCGTCGAAACACTCCGTGTCGCGAACCACCGTCGCGGCGCCGGCGGCGAGCTCCGCGGCCGAGAACCTCGCGCCGCAGGCCTCGCCGATGATCACCATCGTGAGGTTGTCGCCGGCGGCGGCCGGCTGCGGCTCGATGCGCACGTCGAACGGCACATTCGTGGTGATCGTGCCGGTGACCTGGAATGATCCCGTCGGCTGCGCCGGCGGATAGGGGTCGAACGTCACGGAGATCGCGCCGGTGCCGAGCGTCTGCGCGAGCACTTCGGCGTGGAACGGATGACCGGACGCGCTGTTCAGATGTTCGCGCGAGCGCGACTGGGCGCGGTTGACGTTGACGTTGCCGATCGAGATCCAGGCGGCGTCCGACGTGTGAGCGATCAGATTCCCGTTCAGGAAGATTTCGGTCGTGTGGGCGACGCCGGGATCGGCAGCGAGGACGACCCGGAACTCGCCGACCTGGGGATTGAAGTCCATGTCCGCGTTCCGCACGTGAATCTTGAACGTGAGCGCGGACGGAGCGATCCCCTGGAGCGACGTGAAGCCGGTGATGCTGGTGGCCGTCCCGACGCCGTCAATGACGTGAAAGACACCCTGCGCGTCAGCACCCGAAGCCGTCAGATTGGCAACGAAGCGGATCTGGCCGGCGAAGGCGGGAATGGAAAGAAGCAGCGATAGCGCGAGCGTGATGCGACGAAGCATGAAATCCCCCTCTCCGTCGATCCATCACAGTTCGTGCCCATTCATTCTTCTGACGCCTCGAGCCGCGCGATCTCACTCCAGATGTCGTCGAGATCGAGTTGCAGGCCGGGGCAGCCCGGAACCGACTCCAGCCGCCCTTCCGTTACGCGTGCGGCGCGTGCGTAACGCCCTTCAGTGAGCTCGAAGACCTCGAGTGAGTGCAGGCCGGGATCGAAGATCCAGTAATACGAAACGCCGAACGACGCGTATTCGTCCATCTTTTCGATTCGATCACGCCGTTCGTCTCGCGGCGACGGCGACACGATCTCCACCGCGATGTCTGGTGGAACGCGCACGAGGCCACGCGCCGGGGGTTTCCGGGTTTCCGGATGCAGATACACAGCAACATCGGGTTTGCGGCCCCGGTCCGTTCGAACCTTGTATTTGCTACCCGAGCCGAGAACGAATCCATTTCGCCCGAGCCACGTTCGCAGCACGTAGATCAGCCACGACACCACGAGCTCATGGATGAGATCTGGGTCTTCCTCCTCCTCGAGCCGACCGGCGACCAGCTCGCCCGGTTCGTCCTCGCCCATCGCTACCCATTCCTCGAATGTCATCAGCGGCCCCAGTTGCCGAGGGATTCCCACGGGCCCCTGGTGGAGGACAGGCGATCCCGCCTGTCCTGGACAGGCAGGATTGCCTGTCCTCCACTCGCCGCGATCAGTCTGGCGATCTCGGGGGCGCGTTCATCCGCTTGCGGCGCGAACGAGTGCTGTTCGAGGAAGCGCGTGCTGACGAGGCCTTCGCGGAAGGCGGGATGGGTGACGACGCGGCGGAGCCAGGAGACGTTGGTCTTCGTGCCGAGGATCACGTAGTCACGGAGGGCGCGCGCCGTGCGGTCGATGGCGGTGTCGCGGTCGGGGGCGTAGCAGATCAGTTTCGCGAGCATGGGATCGAAGCGGAGGCCGATCTCGGTGCCGCGCGTGACGCCGGCATCGACGCGCACGCCCGGGCCGGACGGCTCGGAGTACGCGGCGATGGTTCCGCTTTGCGGCAGGAAGCGGTCGTCGGGATCTTCGGCGTACACGCGCACTTCAATCGCGTGACCGCGTTGACGCAGATCGGACCACGGCAGCGGTTTGCCGGCTGCAACGTCCAGCTGCGCGCGCACGAGATCGACGTCGACCACGAGCTCGGTGATCGGATGCTCGACCTGGAGGCGCGTGTTCATCTCCAGGAAATAGAACTCCCCTTCCGGCGTGACGATGAACTCCACCGTCCCCGCGCTGCGGTACTCGACGCCCGCCGCCGCGGCTACGGCGGCCTTCGCCATCCGCTGGCGCAGCTCGTCGCTGTAGCGCGGCGCGGGCGATTCCTCGACCACCTTCTGATGCCTGCGCTGCAGCGAGCAGTCGCGCTCGAAGAGATGAACGATGTTGCCGTGCGCGTCGCCGAGGATCTGGAACTCCACGTGCCGCGGCTCTTCGATGTAGCGCTCGAGGAGCAGGCGGTCGTCGCCGAACGCCTTCATCGCCTCGCGCTTGGCCGACTCGATCGCCGGCTGCAGCTCGTGCGTCGCGCGGACGATCTTCATCCCCTTTCCGCCCCCGCCCGCCGAAGCCTTCACGAGCAGCGGGAATCCGACGTGCTCCGCTTCGCGCAGCACCGCGTCCATCGATTGCTCTTCGCCGTCGTAGCCCGGAACCACCGGCACGCCGAGCTTCTGCATCAGATGCCGTGACTCGGCCTTCGATCCCATCGCCGCGATCGACTTCGCCTTCGGCCCGACGAAGACGATGCCGGCGTCTTCACACGCCGCCGCGAGCTCCGCGCGCTCGGAGAGAAAGCCGTAGCCGGGATGCAACGCATCCGCGCCGCTCGCGCGCGCGGCGTCGATGACGCGATTCACGTCGAGATACGACGGACCGAGGGAGATCGTCTCATCGAAGAAGCGGCGCGTGAAGCGGGTGTCGTCGCCGTCGGCGTGCGCGAGCACGGAAACGATGCCGGCCTCGCGGCACGCGCGCGCGATGCGCACGGCGATCTCGCCGCGATTCGGGACAATCAGTTTGTGGAGATCCAACTGGCGAGCCTCTTTTCCAGAAATGCCTTCATCCCTTCCTGCCCCTCGTCCGATACGCGCCGCGACGCGATCGCGTCGATCGTGTACGGAATCGAGTCGACCGGCGCGTGCGTCGCCACATGGGCGATGAGTTTCTTGCACTCGCGCACGGCCTCGGGGCCGGAGGTCTTGAGCTGGGTGACGGTCTCGTAGACCGCCGCGTCGAGTTGTTCGAGCGTGTCGACGACGCGATGCACGAGCCCGATCCGCTGCGCGCGCTCCGCCTCGAAGCGCTCGCCGGTGAGGAACAGCGCCCGCGCGTGCGTCTCGCCGATCTTCGCAATCACGTACGGCGAGATGACGGCCGGCAAAATCCCGAGCTTGACCTCGGACAATCCGAACTTCGCGTCGCTCATGGCAATGGCCACGTCGCAGACGGCCGCGAGCCCCACGCCTCCGCCGATCGCCGCGCCCTGCACGCGTCCGACAATCGGCAGCGGACAGTCGTTGATGAGCGCGAACATCTTCGCCAGCAGCGACGAGTCGCGCACGTTTTCGTCGCGCGTGTAGCTGACCATGCGCGACATCCAGTTGAGGTCCGCGCCCGCGCAGAAGCTCTTGCCCGATCCCTTGAGGACGATGGCGCGCGCGGCATTCGCGTCGATGCTGGAAAAGAGATCGACGGCCTCCGCGATCAGTTCATCGTTGAACGCGTTGTGGACCTCGGGGCGATTGAGACTGACGTTGAGAACCCCGTCGACAAGCTCGACGAGGAGAGTGTTGTACGCCATGGCGGCGTCATTCTAATGGCGCGCGCTGCGATGACGAACGCCGGGGTTGAAGCCGAATGACGCCACGAACGAGTAATCGGGCTCGACGCCCAGCGGACCGATCGGCTCGAGCGAGAGACTGATCTCCGTCCCCGGCACTTTGCTTCCCAGCTGAATCGAACGGCTGGAACGCGCCGGCACGTCGACCTCGGCGGACTGTCCGCCGCCGGCGAGGTGCGCGCGCAGCGGCGTGTCGCCGGTGTTGTCGATGGTGACGTTCGTCGCGCTGTTCGAGTTCAAGGTGAACTTGTAGAAATCGACGTCGCCCGCGGAGCAGAAGCCGCCGTTGATCCTCGCGCCGTCGGTGATGTTGCCCCATGCGGCCGCCGCGCTGTTGTTCGGCTCCTGCACGTCCGCGCATCCGCGCGCGGCGCGCGTGTTCGTCACGATCACGGCCGCCTGCGGTCCCTGCGGGACGGCCGTGCCGCTGACGACGATGCGGTACGCGCCGGGCTCCGCGTTCGCGATCTCCACCATCTCCGTGTTGTCGATCGTGTTTACGCCGCGCGCCGCAACGGCGCTGGGATTGTTCTTGTCGAGGATGTACGGCAGGTAGGTCGTGCCGGTGGGTCCGACGATTTTCAGATCGAGATTGTTCACCAGCGCCTTCGCCGTGTAGCCCTGCACTTCCGATAGGAAGACCGCCGGATCGGGCCACTGCAGGACGACGCGCACGTTCTGCGCGCTCTCGACGACGATCGGCATTTCGTACTGCTGTCCCTGCGTGATGCTGGCCGTGCGGATGTGCTTGTGATCGGCGTGGTCGGCGATGATGAGATCGGCCGACGCCTTCGCGTCGACGAGACCGAAGCCGTAGGTGTAATCGGGACCGGGATTGCCGAGGTCGCGGGCGCCGGCGATGATCACCGCCTTCAGCTCTTCGCCGCGGGGCGTCGCCGCAAACGTACGGCGCCACTGCTCGGTGAGCAGCGCCGCGACGCCGGTGGCGACCGGCGCGGCCATCGACGTGCCGTTGGAGGTGCCGTACGAGTTCGTCGGAATGCTCGACAGCACGTTCGACCCGCGGGTGACGACTTCCGGTTTGATGCGCCCGTCTTTCGTGGGACCGCGCGAGCTGAGGTTCATGATCTCGCCGGTCGTGCTGACCGCGCCGACGGTGAGCGTGTTCTTCCCCGCGGCCGTGATGCCGATGGTGTCGTAGGGCGAGAGCGTGTGATGTTTGGTCGTCTCGCAGATCGTGCAGGGCGAGGGACAGTCGGTGCCGCTGGCGTTTTTCGAGTAGCAATACAACTGCGTCTGCGAGACCTGCCGCGTTTCGGGGTCGACGTGGCGATGCTCGGCCCACTCCGACGTCGGCCCGTCATCTCCTTCGTTGCCGGCGGAGTGGACGAACAGCACGCCGGTGCTGCGCGCGATCTGATCGGTCGGCGCGGTGAATTCGTAGTCGTAGGCGCCGTAGTAGTTCGCCAACGCCTCGTCCCACACCCAATACGTTCCGGGCGGAATCCACCCGAGAACGAGGCCCCAGGAGTTGTTGTCGGCGACGATGCCTTTCGAGACCAGCTCGTTCTGTTTGAGCGCGTCGTAGAGCGGATGGCTGTTCGAATCGAGCGCGGCCAGGAACTGGTAAAGCGTGACCTTCGGGGCCATCCCTTTCGCGGAGGCGTTGATCCCGCCGGCGCCGATCGTGCCGGCGGTGTGCGTCGCGTGCGTGCGCCACGCCGAGTCGCCGCCGGTCGTCAGCACGTGATGGCGTCCGCCGAACTCGACGTGCGATTCCTGTCCCGCGGCCAGTTCGAAGAGCGAGACCGTCACGCCGGCACCGGTGAGTCCGTAGGGCGCGGAGTAGAGCTCGGTCACGTGCGAGACGCTCGCGGAGACGGCGTTGTGCGTCGTGACGCGGAACGGACGCGAGCCGCCGATCATCCGCACGCGCTCGTCGGCCGCGAGGGCATCGAGCGCGAACGGCGCGATCTTCGCGCGCAGCTCATGCATGACACCGAGCCGCGTCGCCCAGACGTCGTCGAGCGCCCCGCCGGCGGCAAGCACCGCCGCGCGCGCGGCCTCGAGATCGACGCCGTCCTCGAAATAGACGTTGACCGGAATGTACGCGGTCGCGCGCGCCGCGGCGCGATAGGCCGACGGCTGGATCTTCTCCAGCCGTTCGAGTCGCGGCGCCGCGAAGGCGGACCACGCGGAGAGAGCGAGGGAAACGAGAACCGGGACGCGCATCAGTGTCGGTTATTTTACCTAGTGCCGCGACGATCGCCGCCTCGGCCCGGTCGTCTGCCCAAACGAAAGTGCAACGGTATAGCGCGGATCGATGCCCAGATTGCCGGCCGCTTCGATCTTCAGCGTCACGTTCAGCGGCGGCGCGCCGGCGGTGCCGCTGCCGTATTGCAGGCTCACCGTCTGCGTGGTGTTCGCCGGAATGTCGATGGTCGCGCTCTGCCCGTTCGACGCGGCGAGCGTGGCCCGCAGCGCCGAGTCGCCGGTCGTGATCGTGGCCGCGATCGGCCCGAACCTCGTGACCTCGAATTTGATGAAGTCGGTATCGCTCGCGCTGCAGATCGCGCCGCTCACGGTTGCTCCCGGCGGCACGTTGCCCCACGCCGACTCGGCGGAGTTGTTCGGCTCCTGAATGTCGGAGCATGGGATGAAGACGGCGCCTTTCACGTTCGAGACGACGATCGCGTTCTGCGGTCCTTTGGAAAGGTTCCTGCCGATGATCCGCAGGCGGTACGTGCCCGGCGCGGCATTGGCGATGTCGATCAGCTCCGTGTTGTCGGTGGTGTTCACGCCATGCGTGGCCGGATCTTCGTAATGCACTTTGTCGAGCACGTACGGCAGCACCGTCGTGCCGTCGGGACCGATCACCTGGATGTCGAGATCGTTGACCAGCGCTTTGGCGTTGAAGGCGTCATTGCCGAGGAGCACGACCGACGGGTCGGCCCACGTCACGAGCACGCGCAGATTCTGCGCGGACGTGACGGTGAGCGTGCGCTCGACGACCTGGCTCTGCGCGACCGTCACGCTCGCGATCTGGCTGCGCGTGCCGCCGTCGCCGATGATGAGGTCCGCCGAGTTTTTCGCATCGACGAGACCGAAGCCGTACGTGTAATCGGGACCGGGATTGCCGAGGTCGCGCGTGCCGGCCAGCAGCACCGCGCGCAACTCGATCGCGCTCGGGCGCGCGCCGAACGTCTTCTGCCACTGCTCGCCCATCAGCGCCGCGATGCCGGTGACGACCGGCGCGGCCATGGACGTGCCGTCCGAGCGGCCGTAATTGTTGTTCGGCAGTGTCGAGAACACGCGTCGTCCGCGCGCGACCAGGTCCGGCTTCACGCGGCCGTCTTTCGCGGGGCCGCGCGAGCTGAAGCTGGTGATGGTCGGTGCCGAGGTGCCGTCAGAATCGATGGCTCCGACGGCGAGCACGTTCTTCGCCGCGCCCGTGACCGTCATCGTGTCAAACGGATTTTGGGAATGATGAAAGGTCACCTCGCAGCCGCCGCTGCACAACCCGGCCGGGCAGTCGTTGCCGGTTCGGTTCACGCTGACGCAATACGTCTTCCCGTCCGGATCGCCTTCGTCGTTGGCGTGAAAGTGATCGCTGTACTGCGTCTGGAAGACCGGCGGCGTGCCGTCGTTGCCGGCGGAGAAGACGAGCAGCGTGTCGTACTTCGCGGTGAGGTCGTCGTAGATCGCGGTGGCGATGCCGTCGTAGGCGCCGAAGAGCTCCTCGTCATCGAGCCAGATCGGCTTGTCGGTGTCGCACTGATCGCACCATCCCAGCGGAAATCCCAGCGAGGTGTTGTTGGCGATCGGATGGTCCTCGGGGATGTGCGTGTTGAGCGCCTTGACGTGGCTGCTGACCGTTCCGCCGACGTTGTACTCGCGGATCTGAACGGCCGGCGCCATCCCCTTCGCGGCGGGATTGACGCCCGACGCACCGATGGTGCCGGAGACGTGCGTCGAATGCTCGCCGTTCTGGCCCGTGCCGCCGGTGAGCATGCGCCCGCCGAATTCGGGATGCGAAAACTGCGCGTCGCTCAGCTCGGAGACCATGACCAGTTGTCCCGCGCCGCTGAGGTTGTACGGCGCCGAGTAGAGCTCGGTGACGTGCGAGACCGCGGCGGCGACGGCGTTGTGCTCGATCGCCTTCTCCCGCAGCTGCGCGCCGATGGCGAGGACCCGATCATCCGCGGCGAGCGCCGTGAGCGACGTGGGCGCGATGCGCGCGTCGATGCGGCGCGCCGCGCCGAATTCGGTCGTGAAGGCGTCGGCGAGCGCGCCGCCCGCGCCGAGGATCGCCGTGCGGGCGTTGTCGATCGACACGTCGTCGTGAAAGACGATCGTGACGTCGGCCCACGTGCGTCCGTTCGCGGCGAAGCGCATCGCGGAGCGAAGGATCTTGTGCTCGGCCGTCATCGGCTCGACCGACTCCACGCGCGCGTCGGCGGCGGCGCGGGCGGTGCTGACGACGCGCGCAATGTAGCGCCCGCCGGTCAGCGGACGCTGCACGTCGACACCGTTCGCGCGCAACTCCACGCGATCCGCGTCGGTCAGCGGACGCGACGGGTGGAGGATCATGTGCGGCGCGCGCTCGAACGCGCGCTTCAGCTGCGGGTCCGACTCGTTCCAGACTTCGGCGAAACTGCTGACGGCGAGGAGTAGGGAGACGACCAGTGTCAGTTTTCGCATAGGGATCAAGGATTTGGTGCCCGAGGCCGGACTCGAACCGGCACGGCCTTTCAACCGGAGGTTTTTGAGACCTCTGCGTCTACCGTTCCGCCACTCGGGCTTCGTGTCGCTCGTGCCAACGTGCAGCGCACGAATGAATTTCATCATCCGTCAGGACACGATTCGTCGACTTTGCAAGTTGGAAAATTTCTTTAGCGAGCTCTTCTTCCTGCGGGTAGTCGTGCACGGCCAGCCAGTAGATCACATTCGAGAGGCCGCACATCGGCCCCACCTCGATGATCTGCTGCAGACCGAACATGCCCGCGGGAACGCCGGAGTAAACGCGATCCGCGAGCCACTCGCTTCCCTTCTTCTTCGCCTTGATGATCGCCGCCGCATGCACGCCCGTCCCGGTGCGGAACGCGTCGCGCCCGAACACGGGATAGCGATCGTCGAGCGGCACGTGCGTGACGCGAGAGACGAACTGCACATATTCCGGCAGCGCGGTGAGATCGTTATCGATCCAGCCCATCAGCTTGAGGTTCACCATCAGGAGATCGATCGGCGTGTTGCCGACGCGCTCGCCGATGCCGGCCGCGCAGCCATGCACGCGGTCCGCGCCCGCTTCGAGTGCGGCGATGCAGTTGATGATGCCCATGGCCCGGTCCTGATGCCCGTGCCAGTCGACTTTCACGTTCGGATTCTTGCGATCGACGAGCTCGCGCACGAAGCGGACGACGTTGCGCGCGCCCCACGGCGTCGAGTGACCGACCGTGTCGGCGATGCAGACGCGCGACGCGCCGGCATCGATCGCGGCGCCGTACAGTTTCTCGATCGCCTCCGGCGTCGCGCGGGTCGTGTCTTCGGTGACGTACATGACGGGAATGCCGTTGTCGACCGCGAAGCGCACCGCTTTGGCCGATTGCTCAATGACCCAGTCGAGGTCCCACTCCTCGGCGAACTGGCGAATCGGTGACGAGCCGATGAAGAGATCCGCCTCGATGGCGATGCCGACGCGCTGCGAGATCTCGATGATCGGCTTGATGTCGTTTTCGTGCGTGCGCCCCGCCGCGCTCGGATAGACGGACAGTTTCTGATCGACGATCTCGCGCGCGATGCGCTCGACCGTGCGCTGCACGTGCGGCCCGGCGCCGGGCAGGCCGATGTCGGCGTTGTCGACGCCGATGTCGTTCATGAAATGAAGGATGCGCAGCTTCTCTTCGATGGAAGGATCGGTGACGGACGGCGACTGCAGCCCATCGCGCAGCGTTTCGTCGTCGAATTCGATCTTGCGCGCGGGCCGCGCCGGCTGCTCGCCGTGCGCGTTCCAGTCGAAGATCAGGTGCTCGAGGTTCTCCATCGTTACTCTTGTTTACAGTTTATCCCGCGCGCAGACGCGGGATCTCGGGTTATACCGGCAGTAACACTCCGACAGGCGCGGATCGCGCGGTGCCACCGGAGATCCCGCGTCTTCGCGCGGGATAAACTTAAGAACCCTTGAAGTCCGCCGCCCGCTTCTCGATGAACGCTTTCATCCCCTCTTTCGTGTCCTCGGTCGCACAAAGCAGGCCGAAGAGGGTCGCTTCCAGGAACTGTCCTTCTTCGAACGGCATTTCACTCCCGCTCATGACAGCCTCGATGGCCGCGCTCACCGCGAGCGGTCCGCGCGACACGATCTTGCGCGCGAGGGTCTCGCACGCCGCCATCAGCTCCTCGGCCGGCACGACTCTGTTCACGAGCCCGATCCGTTCCGCTTCCGCCGCGCCGATGGGATCGCCCGTGAGAATCAGCTCGAGCGCTTTTCCCTTCCCGAGCAGCCGCGCCATCCGCTGCGTCCCGCCATATCCCGGAATGATCCCCAGCGTGACCTCGGGCAGCCCGATCTTCGCCTTCTCCGACGCGATGCGAAGGTGACACGCCAGCGCCAGCTCGCAGCCCCCGCCGAGGGCGAAGCCGTTGATCGCCGCGATGACGGGTTTCGGGAAGCGCTCGATCGCTCTGAAAATGCGCTGCCCCTTCTCCGCCGTCGTCTTGCCGGTCATCGCGTTGCACTGCGCCAGCTCGTTGATGTCCGCGCCGGCGACGAACGCTTTTTCGCCGCCGCCGGTGAGGATGATCGCCTTCACGCTTTCATCCGCTCTCGCGGCTTCGAACGCCTCGGCGATCTCGCCGACCGTTTGGGCGTTGAGGGCGTTGAGGACCTTGGGGCGGTCGATGGTGATGACGAGGATGCCGTCTTTGTTTTCTGTCTTGATGTTGTCCATCACTGCGTTTTCCGATCGAAGGGCACGGGCTTCTCCCCCGAATAGTCGTAGAACCCACTCCCGGTCTTGTTCTTGCCGAGCCGTCCGGCGAGGACCATCTTGCGCAGTAGCGGCGGGGCGGCGAAGCGTTTCTCCTGGTACTCCTCGTACATCACGTGGGTGATGAAGTACGTGGTGTCGAGGCCGACGAAGTCGAGGAGTTGGAACGGTCCCATCGGGTAGCCGCAGCCGAGCATCATGGCCTTGTCGATGTCTTCGATCGAGCCGACCCCTTCTTCGTACGCGCGGATGGCGTCGAGGATGTATGGGACGAGGAGTCGGTTGACGATGAAGCCGGAGTTGTCGCGGCAGGAGACCGCTTCCTTGCCGAGCGACTTCGCGAACTGGAACGCGGTGTCGAAGGTCTCGTCGGTCGTGAGAATGGTACGCACGACTTCGACCAGCTTCATCAGCGGAACGGGGTTGAAGAAGTGCAGGCCAGCGAACTGCTTCGGCCGCGCGGTGGCCATCGAGAGCTCGGTGATGGTCAGCGACGAGGTGTTCGAGGCGAAGATCGCCTCCGGCTTCACGATCTTGTCCAACTCCGCGTAGGTGTCTTTCTTCAGTTGCGCGTTTTCGATGATCGCTTCGATGACGATGTCGCAGTCGGCAAGGTCCTGCAGGCTGGTCGAGCCCTTCAGACGGCCGAGGCACGAATCCATGTCGGCCTGCTGCATCTTCCCCTTCTCGACGAACTTGGCCAGCGACTTCTGAATCCCGCCGAGACCCTTGTCGATGTACTTCTGTTCCACCTCGCGGACGACGACGTCGTATCCCGCCTGCGCCGCGACCTGAGCGATGCCCGACCCCATGAGGCCGCAGCCGAGCACGCCCACTTTTTTGATTTGCATGACTCCTCCAAGAAAGTGCGGGCGCATTCTATGGGAGATGAGGGCGGAGGGCAGAAGGCAGAAGGCAGAAGGCAGAAGGAGCATGAATGCAGAATGCAGAATTCAGAATGAACAATTGAGAATGGCTCGGTGGGGCGTGCTTCTCAATTCTGCATTCTGAATTCTGCCTTCTGCATTCCTGTCTCGTGCGCGTAAACCGCGACACCAAACCGACGTGATGAGCCGCTACCCGCCTTCGCCCTCCCCAGCCCTCTGCCCTCCGCCCTCCGCCTCATCTATCCTGCACCCGTGAAGCGCCTCAAGCCGCAAGTCATTCTTCTCGGCTTCGTCTCTTTGCTGAACGACTCCGCGAGCGAGATGATCTATCCGCTGCTCCCCGTCTTTTTGACGGCCACGCTCGGCGCGTCGCCGGCGGTGATCGGGCTGATCGAGGGGGCGGCGGACGGGCTGGCGTCGATCCTCAAATACTTTGCCGGCTCGTGGTCGGATCGGATGCCGCGGCGCAAACCTCTCGTGGTGTCGGGCTACGCGCTGGCTGCCGCGTCGCGGGCGCTGATCGCGGCGGCGACGATGTGGCCGATGGTGCTGACGGCGCGGCTGATCGATCGCACGGGCAAGGGCATCCGCTCCGCGCCGCGCGACGCGATGATCTCCGACGTCACCGCGCCGGAGAGCCGCGGCCGCGCGTACGGATTTCATCGCGCCATGGATCACACCGGCGCGATCATCGGACCGCTGCTGGCGATGCTGGCGATGAGCGTGTTCGGGCTGTCGCTGCGGACGACGATCTATCTCGCGGTGATTCCCGGCGCGCTCGGCGTCGCATTGCTGATTTTCGTCCTGCGCGAGCCGCCGATGGTCGAGCGCAAAGCGCCGCGCGAAAAGGTGCCGCTGGCCGCCGGCTTCAATAAAGCCATCGTCGCCATCGCCCTCTTCTCGCTCGCGAATTCGAGCGACGCGTTTCTCCTACTGCAGGCGCACGCGGCCGGCGTGACGACGCAGCTCCTGCCGCTGCTTTGGGCGGCGCATCACGTGATCAAGTCGCTCTTCTCCACCGCCGCCGGCGGCTTGTCCGACCGCGTCGACCGCCGCTGGCTGCTGGTCGCGGGCTGGACGTCGTAC
>DATFHJ010000451.1:0-10103 GCA_035248585.1 Thermoanaerobaculia bacterium | reverse complement strand
CGCAGTACATGTGGGTGGCGGGCGGCGTGGTGGCCGGGCAGATCTATAACTGGATGAATGCGAACGCGATCGACGACATCGTGATCGAGACCCATTCGTTCGGCGGCGTCGTGATCCGCTGGATCCTCTCGAATCCGACGTACGACTCGCGCTACCAGCCGGTCATCAACCGAATTCGCTGGGTGAACTCGATCGCCCCGCCGAATAAAGGCTCCGAGGCGGCGAACCTGGCGGGAACGCTCTCGGGCTCGTGGCTCACCGGCTGGATGGTCGATCTCGTCGGGCAGAACAACGACTCGACGCGCAACTGCACGACGTCGTCGATGAGCTACTACAACCAGTACTACCTCAAGGGCACGTCGGGACGGCCCGCGCTGCCGAAGACGATCTACAACATCGCCGGCACGGGACTCTGGAACGACGCCATTCATTCGGAGGATTACGGGCTGGCGACGCTGTCCGGAGTCGCGGGGATGCCGGGCGAGGACGACGGGATGGTCTCGCAGTACAGCGCGCAGGCCGTCGGCGTCGTCTGGTTCACCACGCTCGCCAATCACCATCACAACCGCCGCAACGACTATCGCAAGATCGGCGATTCGCTGGCGACCGACTTCTGAGGCGAGGTGAAACGATGAAACGAATTCTCTTGATCCTGCTCTTCACTTCATCATCGCTGTTCGCCGCCGATGTCACCGGCGTGTTCGCGCCCGGCGAGCGCTATGAGGCGCCGGCCGATCACGCGCCGGCGAATGTCTCGCGCATGTTCGTGCGTGCGGTGACGAGCGCAGTCGAGCTGCCCGCGACAGGTGGCGGCGGAATGATCATCTGGGCGATCCCGGCCGGCAAGGCGCGCGTGAGCGCGCGGCTCACAACGCCGAGCGGCGACGTGCTGCGTCCGCGCGAGAACGGCTCGCTCGACCGCGGCCTGCGGCGCTTTCACTTCGACGCCGCGGAAGTCGGGATCGATCTCCCCTCGGGCGAGCACGAAGTGCTGCACGTCATGAAAACCGTGGCCGCGAATTATCGGATCGACGTCGATGTGCCGGCGCTGGTGGTGGCGGCGGAGCCGGACAGCCCGATCGCGATGGAGACGTGGGTGACGCCGCTGTCGCGGCAGCCGGGCGAGCCGGTGACGCTGTTCGCGAAGTTTTCGGGCGGGATCGAGAGCGCCAGCGTGACGGCGCGCATCGGGAAGGACGCGATCGAGCTGGCGGAGAAGGACGGGATTTACAGCGCGACGCTGAACCCGGACGGCACCGGCGTGCAGCAGGTGCGCTTCGATGCGACCGGCGAGACGCGCGAAGGCGTTCGCTTCGCGCGCAGCGGATCGAGCGAGTTCGTCGCCGAGCGCGGAGCGGCTCGTCTGGGGGCGATTCGCGCGTCGCGAGTCGATGGCGCGCTTCGCGTCATCGCGTCGACGGATGTCGCGATTCCGGGCGCGTATCGCTTCGATGTGATCGTCGCGTCGAATGGAACGGCGCTGGCGTGGGGCGAAGGCGTGCGTCAGTTGTCCGTCGGTGCGAACGAGCTGGTGCTCGATATTCCGCTCGCCTCGAATGCGGCGGACTTGCAACTCGATGTGCGGCTGCTCGGGCTGGACACGATCGGCGTGGCAGGACGGGCGACGGTCGAGGTGCAGTAGACAACCTCGAAGCGACTGCTGTCGTCGCCGCCGGTGACGAAGACGTCTCCGCTGCGCACCCAGGCGTGGGCGCGCAGCGCGTCGCCGTGCTTCTCGACGCCGAGGTAGAGCGTGGCCGGGATGCCGCGGGCACGCAGCATCCCCTGGGCGGCGATTGACTGTTCGAGGCAGCGGCAGCGCCAGGGGGCGCGGCGGGCGGCGGCGGCAATGGCCCGGCGAACGTCGAGGAGCGCGGGCGTCCCGCCCGCCCCCCGGGTCCGGGGGCGGGCGGGACGCTCCAGGACGCGCTCCAGCGGCAGGAAAACGAGCATGAGGCGCGCGAGGGCGAGGCGGACCAGCGCTTCGAGGCCGAGCAGGATCACGGATGCTCCTCCGCGAAGCGCTCGCGCTGGCGGCGCGCGAGGCGCTGCAGGAAATCGGCGGCGATGCCGCCGCTGGTGCGGCGCAAGGAGATGAGGTAGACGGCGATGGCAACGGCGCCGCCGAGCCAGGCGAGCGTGCCGTATTCGCGCTGTCCGGGATAGAAGGGCCAGAGCAGGAACAGGAGCGAGCCGATCACGCCGGCGAGGAGGAGCATGACACGCTGGTATTTGGGCGCGTCGACGTCGCGGTTCGTGGAAAGCGTGAGCGTGTCGTCTGCCCACGACAGTGTGCACTCCACCCCTCCGCTGCTGGCGACGCCACGGCGCAGCGGGAGCGTGAAGTCGCGCGCTCGCTCGCGCGAGGCGTCCAGCGTGCCGCCGTACATCTCGACGAGCTCGCGCACCGATTCGTCGATGCCGTCCAGCGGCACGCGGTCTTCCGTCAGTTCCATAGCCACTGCCTCCGCGGCTCTTCCGGCTCGGCGAGCTGCAGCGTGATCTGCGGGCGGGGATCGGGGCGTGATTCGAGCGTCAGTTGTTTGATCACGCCCGCCCGGGAGATGACGAGGGGCGCGCCGGAGGCGCGCGCTACACCGAAGGCGGCTTCGCTGGTGATGCGCTTGCCGTCGAGCGACAGCAGCTCGTCATTGGGCAAGAGGCCCGCGTCCATTCCGGCTCCGCCGCGCAGCACGTTCTCGATCATCAGCAAACCGTCGACCATTTTGACCTTTGCGCCGAGGGATGCGCCATCGCGGCGAGCTGAAGCGAAGGTGACACCCACCGTCGCGAGCAATTCGGCGTACGGCAGCGGCTCGACGCCGTCGACATAGCGTGCGAAGAAATCGCCGACGTCCGCCACCCGCGCCACCGCCCGTTCCATCGCATCTTCAGGAAGAATGCGCTCCTCCCACAAGAGGCGCAGCACGTCGTCGAGCGATCGTTCGCCGTTCGTCGCGCGGCGGATCGTGAGATCGAGCATCAGCGAGACGAGCTCGCCTTTGTTGTAGAACGAATACCAGGCGTTGGCGTGGTCGTGCATCTGCGCGGGATCGCTCAGCCAGCCGTCGAAGCTCGCCTGCGAGAGCGGCAGATGCAGCCGCGCCGGTGATCCCTCGAGCGTCTCGATCTCCTTTCGCAGATGTTCGAGATAGCGCGCCGGCGTCCAGACCCCGCCGCGCACGAGCGTGAGCGCGCCGTAGTACGACGTCAGCCCTTCCATCGCCCACAGGAGGCGCGTCGGCGTTTCCTGCCAGTAGTCGTACGGATGAAACTTCGCCGGCAGCATCCGCTTCACGTTCCACGCATGAAAGAGCTCATGCGAGTTGATCTCCAGCAGATGGTCATACCCCTCGGCCGAATTCATCACGCTGCGCTTGATGAGGATCGAGCACGAGTCCTCATGCTCCACGCCGTGCCACTTCTCGCCGACGTGATAGAGGAATCGATACTCGGAGAACGGCAGCCCGCCGAAGAACCGCGCCTGCGTGCGCGCGATCGCACGCGTCGGCTCGATGAATTGCTCGGTGTCGAGCCCCTCGTCGCCACGAAAGACGAGATGAAACCGCGCGCCCGCCTCGGTGAACGTATGCCGCGTCATCGTCGCCGCGGCGATGAACGGCGAGTCGAGGAGATGATCGTAGTCGCGGGCGACGAATGCGTGCCCCTCATCCGCGCGCGGCAGCTGCGTCTCGATGCGCCACTCCGCCGGCGCCGCGATGGTGAGGCGATGCTCCTCGGCGCGCAGTCCCTCCACGAGCATGAAGAGATTCGTGCCGTTGACGTACGCCTCGTCGTCGTCGAGAAAGCTCGAGCCCGCGTCGAGCACGCCGGCGTAGTAGCGGTACGTCACCGTCACCGCCTCCCCCGCCCTTGCGTCGACGCGCCACGCGCTCTTCGCCTCCTTCCACACCCGATGCGACCCGCCCCACTCCCGCACATTTGCGGCGTAGTTCTGAATCAGATAACGGCCCGGCCGCCACACGGGCAGCAGCAATCGCGGCGTGTCGACGGGCGCGGTGAAGCGAAGGGTGATGTCGAAAAGGCGGTCGTGCGCGTTGGCCCACGAGACGAGGCAATGCACCATCGGCGCGCATCATAGCCGCACGTTTCACTCCATCGTAACGTCGGCCCGCGCAAAGACTCGCTACCGTTAGGCCCATGCGATCCCTTCTTCTGACGTTGTTGTTCGCCGTGCCGCTCGCCGCGCAGACGCGGGAGTCGATCGAGGTGCGGGTGACGGAGCTCGAGGTGACGGTGCTCGATCGGGCCGGACGCGCGGTCGAAGGCCTGCAGCGCGGCGACTTCGAAGTGCGCATCGGCGGCAAATCCACGCCGGTGACGAACTTCTTCGCCGTCCGCAACGGCGCGATCGTCGACGAGGAGCGCGTCACGACCACGACCACATCGCGCGAGCTCGGCACCACTGCCGAGACGACCATTCCGACGACGCTCGTGATCTTCATCGACGAAACGACGCTGCGTCACGGCAGCCGCCATCGCGCGCTCGAGGCGCTCAAGCGCTACGTCGCGGCGAACGTCGGTCCGACGACGACGGCGACGCTGATCCGCTACAACAAACAGCTCGACGTCCGCACGCGGCCGACTGAGAAGCCGGGCTACATCCTCGCGGAGCTCGACAAGCTGGAGCGCGAGCCGTTCATGGGGGCGGAGAACGATCGCGAGCGGGCGACGATGCTCGCCGAGATCGACGCCATCCTCTTCAGCACCGGCAAGGACGCGGCACCGGCGGGCGGGGAAGTTGCGGGCGAGAGTCCGGACACGATTTTCTATCGCCTCGTAAAGTACGCCGAGCGCCGCACGTCCGAGGTTGATCGCACACTCGAGGGACTGGAGAACGCCATCGATTTGATCTCCGGCTTCGCGGGACGGAAGGTGCTGCTGTACGTATCCGAGGGACTGCCGCAGCAGCCGGCCGCGGAGCTGTTCGAGTATTGGGACAACGCCTATCGCAAGTCGCCGGCGAACCTGTGGCGCAATCAGGCGGCGCGGCTCGATGCGGTGCAGGGCATGCGCTTCGACCGCACGCAGCAGTTCCAGCGCGTCGCGAACACGGCGTCGAAGGCGCGCGTGGCGATCTACTCCTTCGACGCCGGCGGAGTCCGCGGCGATGACACGACCAGCGCGCAGTTCGGGCAGATGGAGGCGCGCATGAACGTCACGCTGGCGCAGGCCAACCAGCGCGGCGGCCTCGAGTTCGTGGCCCGCGAGACGGGCGGCCGCTACGTCAAGAACGAGAACAGCATCGACAAAGTGCTGTCGCTGATGTCGGAGCAGTTCACGACCTGGTACTCGATCGGCGTCCGTCCCCGCGGCGGCAACATCGTCGTGAAGGTGAAAGGCCGTCCCGAGCTGCGCGTGATCGCCGCAAGACGCCGCGCGCCGCGCACGCGGGAGGAAGAGATCGAGCAAAGCGTCCGCACGCGTCTCTACACGCGCGCCAGCGACAACCCGCTGAACGCGAAGCTCGACCTCGAGCCGGCGATGAACATCGACGGCCAGTGCCTCGTGAGCGTGAAGCTGGCCGTGGCAAAGCCGCCGCAGCTTGCCCCCGAGGCGATGGATGTGGCGTTCGTGATGCTGAACGAGCGCAATGACGAGTCGGACGTGCGCCGCCTGAAACTGCCGTTCGAATCGGAGCGCATCGCCCACGCGATGACGCTCCGGGTGCAGCCGCAGCGGCACGTCCTGTCGGTCGCGCTGATCAACCCCGCGTCGGGGGAAGCGAGCTATCTGCAGCGCGACGTCGACGGGACAGTGTGCCGGTAAGGGTCACGACGCCTTCTTCTGGACCTGAATGCCTTCCAGTCCCTGGAGGATCGCGTCGGCATATTGCCTCGGCGTGAAGGGGGCCGGAATGCTCTCGAGGGTGTAGACCGCGCCCTTCGAGCCGTTCTGGAACGACGCGCTGAAGCAGACCTGGGAGCTCGACCAGCACAGCGGCGGCGCCGGCAACGACGGTGACCTGGGCCAAGAACCTTCCAGTTCGGCCTGCCGCAGTCGGTGAAGTGGTGGAACCTGCAGTGCTACTGGTCGGTGAACGGGCAGTACGTCACCAGCAGCCCGCCGAAGGCGGACGGCCCGCCGATGATCTGTCCGAGCTTCGCCATGCTCGGCGCGTCGTACGCTTGCTCGTCGTCGAAGTCGAAGCCGTCGACGGGCAGCGCGCTGGTGAGCGCGCTCAGGCTCTCGATGAGCGCGGCCTTGCCGTCGTTGGACTGGAGCAGCGTTTCGACGTTGGCGAATCATCCGGCCGTTCGAGACGCAGCTCGGTCGCGCGCGCCAGCTGATCGTCATCGCAGATCGCGACATGCAGGGGCTCGCGTTTGCGGCTTTGTACGACCGCACGAAAAAGCGGAACCTCGTCGAGCGGCTCCCGGTGTCCATGGCGTTGAGCGCGAGCGCTCTCGTCTTCGGCGAGAGCAAGGCGCGAATGAGCAGAGTCGTCGGCGTGGTGCTGCCCGCGGCGAATGGAGCGCCCGCATTGCCGGAGACCTACGGCGAGTTGAGCGACATCTCGGGTCTTTATTCGCAGGTCAAGCGATTGGAAGGCAATGCAGCGACCGTGAACGCCGTGGTTCTGGAAGCAGCGAACGCGGACGTGCTCCACATCGCCGGCCACACCGACCGGCCCGACGCGGCGGGCGACGATGCCTTGCTTTTCGCGAGGGCCGGCGGAGGCACGGAGCGCGTGTCGTGGAGAACGGCCGCGTCGCTGGCGATCGGGCGGCCGGTGGTCGTGCTCGCGGCATGCGAGTCGTTGCGGGTCGCGCCGTCGCTCCGCGCGCAGGCGCTCAGCGTCGGCGGAGGATTTCTCGCCGCCGGTGCCAGCGCGGTCGTCGGAACGATAGCGCCGGTGGCGGATGGGGACGCGCGCGAGCTGTTTCGCGTCGTCCATCACGAGCTCGCGAGGGGCGCGCCGCCGGCGGTGGCGGTGCAGCGCGCTCAACTCGACGCGCTGCGAAGAGGTTCGCCGGCCTGGCGCGCGGTCACGGTGTTGCTCACGCGCGTCTCATCGATCTGAGAAGGGAGAACCGTATGCCGATCGGAACCGTCATCGTCAATTTCTGGGGGATCTGCACGTTCATGACGAGGAATCAGGTGGGGATCCCGGACTCGGTGGCCTGGGGAAACCGGTACGTCCTGGTCAACGCCAGCAATCCTCCGACGATCAACGACAACATCCACCTCGCGGGCAAAGGGATCAGCCAACACTTCGCCCAACTTCAGATCTCGGCGTACGACATCCTCACGATGACGGACACGGACCTGCCGGGATTCACGACCACCTTCCCGATCAACATTCCACAGCGCCTGCAGAGTCCCTTCGTCGCGTGGGACCTGAACAACGTTCTGCTCTCGATCGGAAACGCGGTCCCCGGCGCATCCACGCCGACGCCTGCATTCCCGAATCTCTCCTCCTTCGTCGAAGGACCGTTGCCGCCGCCCGCCGAGGACATGACGCTGAATACGATCCCCACTCGTGCCGCCGCATTCTTCGACTTTTTTTCCGGAGATCTCGTATGCGTGTCGGCAGCGGGCGGAGGCTCCATCGGACAGCTCACGGTCCAAACCCTCGGCAATCCCGTGATTCGCGTCCACACGTTCGAGACCCAGAGCTCGATCGCGACGATCGAGTTGCGAGACGGCGCCGAGGTCGTGGTCGGCAATGGTCCACGGACGCTCGAAGAGGACAAGGCGGATGACTTTCGTCTGCACTACCTGACGTGCAGCACGTTCCCGAAAGTCGTCGGCGGTCCAGGCCCGTCCTCCTGCCCCAGGATTCAGACCTACAATCCCCCGTGGTGGGACCCGGACATGATGGTCACTCCCGGCTGCTCGAACTCCAACTACCCCTGACCCCTACTCCTTCGCCGTAATCGCGTACCTCTGGATCTTCGACTTCAGCGTGTTCCGGGCGAGGCCTAACCGCCGCGCCGCTTCGCGAATGCGGCCGCCGCTCGTCTCCAGCGCGCGAAGGATCAGCTGCTTGTCGACCGACGACATCACCTCGTCGTAGACCTCGCTCGTGATCTCCAGTTTGCCGACGACGGGCGTGAGCAGCGAGCCGGAGGCGGGGGCGGCGACGAGGGCGGGGGCGGAGTCGGAGTAGAGGTTGTAGAACTCGTTCTTCGTCACGGTCTGGCCGTTCGACATGACGATGGCGCGGTGGAGCGTGGCTTCGAGCTCGCGCACGTTGCCGGGCCAGTCGTAGCGCATGAAGAGATCGAGCACGCCGGGCTCGAGGCGCTTGTTGTCGACCAGGCCGAGGTCCTTGCAGATCTTGCGGATGAAATGCTCGGCGAGCAGCGGGATGTCGTCCTTCCGCTCGCGCAGCGCGGGCAGCATGATCGGGATGATGTTGAGGCGATAGAAGAGATCCTCGCGGAACGTCCCCTCCTCGATCGCGCGCTCCAGCTCGAGGTTCGTCGCGGCGATAATCTTCACGTCCGACTTCAGCGTCACCGTGCTGCCGACGCGCTCGAACTCTTTCTCTTCCACGACGCGCAACAGCTTGGCCTGCATGGCCAGCGACAATTTCCCGATCTCGTCGAGGAAGATCGAGCCGCCGTTCGCGAGCTCGAAGCGTCCCAGCTTGCGGCGGTCGGCGCCGGTGAACGCGCCCTTCTCGTGGCCGAACAGCTCCGACTCCGCGAGCGTCTCCGGCAGCGCGGCGCAGTTGAACTTGATGAACGGCCCCTGCCGCCGCGGTCCGATGTTATGAATGATCCGCGCCACGAGTCCCTTGCCCGTGCCCGACTCGCCGCGCACGAGCACTGTCGAATGACCCGCGGAGGCTTTGCGGATCGCGAACTGGATCTTCGCCACCGCTTCCGACTGTCCGACGATCGAGTCGAGGTGTTTCTCGACGAGCACTTCGCGGCGCAGCGTTTCGTTTTCGAGCGACAGCCGCGTGCGCGCTTCTTCGAGCTCCTCGTACAGCCGCGCGTTCTCGATCGCGATCGCGGCCTGATCGGCGAACGCTTCGAGGAAGCTGAGGTCCTTCTGCGAGAAGAGATGCCGCGCCTGGCGGTGATCGACGTAGATCGAGCCGGCGATGCGCTCCTTGATGATCAGCGGCACGCAGAGGATGGAGAGGATGTTGTCGGCGATGACCGACTCCGACTCGACGAAGCGGTGGTCGGCGCGCGCGTCGGCCGACATCACCGACTGCCCGGTCTGAATCACTTCCTTCACCACCGACTGCGGCGAGCGGCCGGTCTCCCCTTCCGACTCCTTGATGTTGCGCGCGACGCGCGTGCGCAGCGCGCCGGTGAGCGGATCGAGGAGGATGAGCATGCCGCGCTCGGCGCGCAGTCTGCGGATGCAGACGTCGAGCACGCGGTTGAGCACTTCGGAAAGATCGAGCGTCGAGTTGATGATCTTGACGATCTCGTACAAGCCGACGACGCCCTGATCCGGCGCCTTGCCGGCGGGGCGGATGCGGAACAGCGCACCGCGCGCGCGCTCGAGGTCGAGCGAGGCGTCGAGGCGCTCGAAGATGCGGATCGCGCTGCGGATCATCTGCGTCGCCTCTTCGGGCTCGTCGCGCAGCACGCCGACTTCGAAGAGCAGCCGCGCGAGCTCGTACGGCGTGTCCAGCTCTTCGAACGCCACGCGCGCCGCCTCGAACTTCGCCGCCGCGGCCTCGCGCTCGCCGCGCGCGCTGAGGATCTTCGCCCAGGCCCAGTCGTTCTTCGCCAGCGCGAAACGGTCGCCGAGCGTCCGCGCGATCTCGTCCGCCTGCTGCACGTGCTTCACCGCCGCGTCGGCCTCGCCCTTCGACAGCACCTGACACGCCGCCGCGGTGTGCGAGCGCGCGAGGCCGTGCAGCGTCTTGTTCGCTTCGAAGATCGACATCGCGCGCGCGAGCCATTTTTCCGACTCGTCGTGATTCCCGCGCTCGTCCTCGATCGCCGCGAGCGCATACGCCGCCTCGGCGATCAGGTCTTCGTCCCGCGCACGCTCGCCCGCGGCCAGCGCTTTCTGTCCGCACTCCAACGCACGGGCGATGTCGCCGCGCTTCTTCGTCAGCCGCGCCAGCGGCACGTAGACCGAGAGCCGCGACGCGCGCGTCTCGT
>DATFHJ010000450.1:0-8756 GCA_035248585.1 Thermoanaerobaculia bacterium | reverse complement strand
AACACCGATCCGTTCAAGGGACAGCTCAACCTCGATCAGGCCGGCTACATCAAACTGCCGCACGCGCACTCGACGGTCACGAACATCCAGGGCGTCTTCGCGTGCGGCGATGCCGTCGATCACATCTACCGGCAGGCCGTGACCGCGGCGGGATCGGGTTGCCAGGCCGCGCTCGACTGCGAGCGCTGGCTCACGCATGAGCGGATCACCGAACGCTGGGACCTACCCAAGGGTGAGGAAGAGCGCGTAGAGTAGCCGGCACGGCCGGCAGCGCTGGGTTGGCCCAAGGCTTCGCCATGCTGTGCGCCTGTCGGTTCGTTGCTCGCGAGAGCGTTACGCCACTCTGTCGCGCGCGCCTTTCTCACCCGACTCCCGTGCGCAGTTCGCGCAGCAGTAGAACGTTCCGTCCGCCTCGATGCCGTGGCCGATGACCATGCATCCGCAGTGCGCGCACTTGGGCGCGAGCTTGTGAATCGCGCACTCGAAGCTGTCGAACGTCCCGTTGCCGCGTGGGCCGGAGACGGTGAAGGATTTGTCGTAGTCGTTGCCGCAGACGTCGCACTTTGCCATGCGGGAGAGGGGTTGCAACAAAGACGCCGTGGAGCGGCGGGCTTCAGCCCGCCGAAAATGAAAACGGCGGGCTGAAGGCCCGCCGCTCCACAAGTTCGCTGAAGCGATGTCTAGAAGGCGTTGAGGATGTACTCGAGCGGATTGACCGGATTGTTGTTCACGCGCACTTCATAGTGCAGGTGCGGTCCGGTGGAGCGGCCGGTCGAGCCGACGTAGGCGATCACGTCGCCGCGCTTCACACGCGCGCCGGGGCGGACGGCGAAGCTGGAGAGGTGGCCGTAGCGCGTCGAGTAGCCGTAGCCGTGCGAGATATAGATCACGTTGCCGTAGCCGTTCGCCCACTCCGCCTTGACCACGATGCCGTCGGCAGGCGCGCGGACCGGCTGGCCGACCGCGGACGAGATATCGACGGCATTGTGCTGGCCGGCTTCGCCCGTGAACGGATCGGAGCGTCCACCGAAGCCGTCGGTGAGGATGCCGCGAACGGGGGCGACGGAAGGCGTGGAGGAGAGCAGGCGCGACTGAGCGATGAACTTCTGCTCGAGCGCGTTGAGGTCTTTCTGCAGGCGGTGCGAGCGGAACGCCATCTTGTCGACGTCGTCCCGATACGGATTCGCGGTCAGCTCGTCGTTGCGCAGACCGCCGGTACCGCCCTGGCTCGACTCGTCCAGCGTCGTGATCCCCGCGATGATGGCCAGCTTGCGGGTCCGGTCTTCCACGGTCCGCAGCTGGGTCCGAAGCGACTCGACCGACTTGCTGAACTGCTCGTTCGAGGTCTGCAGCTCCCGGTTCTCGTGGCGCAGCTTCGAAAGCTCGTGCGTCTGGGAGAGGGAGGTGAAGTACTGGACGGAGAAGAACGTCGAGAGGCAGAGAGACGAGGTAATGAGGGAGAGGATGGAAAAGAGAATCCGGTGTGACACCTTCAACTTTCGGAATTTGGCCCGCGCGTGCGGGACAAAGATGATCGTTGAATAGCGTTTATCCATGCGTACTCCCCTGTGACCGATAAGTGAACGACTGAACCGTTGGGCCGTTTACGTGAGGGCGTATTCTGTTGAATCAGGTAGGGCGAGTCAACCCAAAAAACACCCAATCTTGGAGCCTCGGCAATAAACGCAAACCCTCGGAAATGAAGCACTTGGAGGCCAAATTTATGTTGATATCACATAAAGCATCCGTATGGTGGGACGTTCTCGTCCATAATCGCTAATAACTGTTTGTTAGGCAGGAAACGGGGGTGTGATGGAGGTCACGCCGGCAAAACCTGCGGGTACAATCCCGCCCACGATGCGCACCGGTTGGGATCAATACTTCATGGGGATCGCCCACCAGGCGGCGACGCGGGCGACCTGCCTGCGCAAGCACGTCGGGGCGGTGATCGTCCGCGACCGCACCGTCCTCTCCACGGGCTACAACGGCTCGATCCGGGGGCTGCCGCACTGCGAAGACGACGGCTGCGTGGTCGAGGACGGGCATTGCGTCACGACCGTCCACGCCGAGGCCAATGCCATCCTGCAGGCAGCCAAGAATGGGGTCTCGGTGGACGGCGCGGAGCTTTACACCACCGCCTCGCCCTGCTGGAACTGCTTCAAGCTCATCGCCAATGCCGGCATCCGCAAGATCTTCTACGGCGAGTTTTATCGCGACGAGCGCTCGCGCGAGACTGCGGCGAAGATCGGGATCGAGCTCGTGGATTTGCAGATGCCGGCCGGCGCGTTGAAGTGACGGCATGCTCGTCCTCGCCGCCGACACGTCCCTTCCCATCCTCTCGGTTGCCCTGATCCAGGACGACGCCCTCATCGGCGCGGTGGCGATGGAGGGGAAGGGCTCGCGCAACGAGAAGCTGCTGCCGTCGATCGACTGGCTGCTCACCGAGAACGCGATCGACCGCAAGCAGATCGATCTCTTCGCCGTGACGCGCGGCCCCGGGTCGTTCACCGGCGTGCGCATCGGACTGGCGACGATGCAGGGGCTCGCGCTCGCGCTGCAGCGCCCGGTCTGCGCCATGTCGACGCACGAGGCGATCGCCCACGGCAGGCGCGGCCGCGTCGCCGTTCGCGACGACGCGGGACGCGGGGAGTTTTACGTCTCGGTGTTCGAGGACGGCCGCGAGGTCGTGCCGCCGCATCTGGCGCGCGAGGTCTCGGAAGAGAACATCATCGACATCCGCGACCTGCTGCAGCGCGACAACGTGGCCCTTCGCTGCGCGCGGCGCGCGATGACGATCGGCGATGACGCGCGCTATCGCGACGTGACGCCGATCTATGTCCGCCTCGCGGAAGCCGAGGTCAAACTCCAGCAGAAGCAAAATGCCTGACGGCGTCGGGATCGCTGCCGCCACCCGCGCGGACCTCGCCGCGATCCACCGCATCGAGAGCGACTCCTTTCCCGCTCCCTGGCGCCACGAGTTTTTCGAGAACGAGCTCACCGCCGACTGGCGCTGGTGCCGCGTCGCGAAGCGCGATGGCGTCCTGATCGGATATGTGTTCGCCATGTGGCTCTTCGACGAGATGCATATCAACAAGATCGCCGTCGTTTCCTCGGAGCGCCGGCAGGGCATCGCCGACGCGTTGATGGCGGACTGTTTTGCCTTCGCGCGCCAGCGCGGCATCAAGACAATCTCCCTCGAAGTGCGCCAGTCGAACGCCGGCGCGCAGGAGTTCTACCGCCATCTCGACTTCGAGTCGTCGTACGTGCGGCCGCGCTATTACCCCGACGGCGAAGCGGCGGTGGTGATGACGCGCGCGATTTAGTCGCGCCAGCGAACGGTGTACACGCGCGGCCGCACGAGCTGCTCGCGCAGCGCCGCCGCGACGTCGCCGGCGCTCGTCACCGGCTCGGCTTTGCGCGGCATGGCCGCGAGCTGCTCGGGCGTCGGGATCTCGTCGCGAATCAGATTCGCGAGCGGATCGGGGGAGATCCAGCGTCCTTCGAGACCCGACACCACCTTCAACAGCTCGACCGGCTCGATCACGACGTCGTTGTTCGCCTTCGTGAATCCCTCGACCGCGTACGGCGCGCTCGGAAGGCGGACGACCATCCGCGCGGGGAACGGGTTGTAAAGCAGGTCGGCCATCTCCGCGAACGACTCCGCGCGTCCGGTCTGCGCGTCCATCCGCTCCGCGACTTTCTCCTCCGCGGCGAGCACGGCGTCGACGAGCGGCTGTTCGTCCTCCAGCACCGTCGTCGCTTCATCCTTGCCTGCGACGAGCGCGGCGAAGACGTACTTTGCGCGTCCGGGCTGATCGTCGAGATATTGATACAGCACGCGCACGGCGCGGAAGTAACGCGTCACGTCCTCGCTCCACGCGTCGAGCTCCTCGTCGAAGCGACGCTGCTGCTCGCGCGTGGCGCGGGTGCTCGTGCCGGGATAGAACGTCAGCTCGCCGCGCTTCGCGAACACCGTGAACGCGCAATCGGAAAACACGCGGGGCAGGTCGTCCGGCGGAATCACGATCGATCGCGTGACGCGCTCCAGCGCGCCGCGCTCGCGCTTCATCGTCACCGTCTCCGACTCCGGCGCGAGCCGCGAGAACCGCGCCGTCCACGCGTCGAGCCCATGCTGCGCCGCGTCGCGCGCGGCCTCGACGCGCTTCTGCGCGTCCGGCGTCTTCGGCTGCAGCTCGAAACGCGTCTCGGCGGTGACGGAAACGAAATCGGCATCGCGTCCGAACTGAATCGTCACCTCGTCCTGCACCGGCGGACGCCCGCACGCGCAGACGATCAGCAGCAGGGCGAGGAGGAGCCGGCGGCGCATCATTCTTCGCGGATCGCGGAGATCGGATCGAGACGCGAGGCAATGCGCGCGGGATACCACGTGGCGACGACGGAGAGCACCACCGCGACGATGTTCACGGTGATGAGATCTTCGGCGTCGAGCGTGAACGGCAGGTAGCTGATGAAGTAGACGTCCTGCGGCAGCGGGACGAGGTGATAGCGGTTCGCCAGCCAGGCGAAGCCGGCGCCGATGATGTTTCCGATGATCGTGCCGGAGAGGCCGATGAGGAGGCCGACCTGCATGAAGAGCGAGAGGATGTTGCCGCCGGTCGCGCCGAGGGTGCGCAGGACGCCGACCGAAGGGCGCTTCTCGAGGATCAGCATGGAGAGCGACGAGATGAGGTTCAGCGCGGCGACGAAGATGATCAGCGAGATCGTCGCGAACATCACCACCTTCTCCAGCCGCAAGGCGAGGAAGAGCGGGCGGTTGATCTCCTTCCAGGTCTTGAACTGCGCCTGCGGGAACCGCGTCGCGAGATCGCCCTGAATGGACTCGGCGCGCGCGGTGTCGCCGAACATCTCGATCGCCGTCGGCTCGCCGCTCGTGCCGAACAGCGCCGCCGCTTCATGCTGCTCGATCCAGGCGTCGGTGTTCTCTTCCGCGCCCTGTTGCACGAGCTTCGCGATGCGGTACTTCTTCCACACCGGCACGGGTCCGAACGGCGTGAGGCGTGTGCGCGGCGCGATGATCGTGATGTAGTCGCGCAGCTCGAGCCCCAGCGAGGCCGCGAGTCCGCGCGTGATGTGGATCTGCGGCTCTTTCGCCTTCGCCGCGTTATCGGCAAACGACCGGATCCGCACCGGCTGATGCCGCTGCTGATCCTCGGTCGTCCCATAGCCGATGCCGCTGATGAAGGGCCGCACGTCGCGCATGCCGAGCTGCTTCGCCGCCGCGACGATCGCGTCCGCGCCGGCGATCGTGTTCTTGCCGACCGGCTCGACGAGCAGCCCGGGGCTCGATTGGATCAACCGCGACTTGATCTGCCCCTGCAATCCCGACAGCACCGCGATCGAGATCAGCAGCGCCGCCACGCCGACGGCGAGACCGAGCATGCTGATGAGCGAGAGAAATGCAGTGTGGGCCTGCTTGCGCGCGGCCCACAGATAACGTCGTGCGATGCGCGATTCGATAGCCAACTAGGTCGAGGTCGCGGGCGGCGTCGGCTGCTGCGACGGATCGGTCACGGGCGGCGCGGGGGTCACGATTTTCTGCGGCGGTGCCTGCGGCGACACGGCTTCCGTCTGCACCGGCTCACGATAGCCCGACGGCGTTCCCTGGAACTGAATCGACTCTTTCCAATGCTTGCCCGGATAGAGCTCGATCAGCGCGAGATGGGTGAGCTTCGAGTCGAGGATGCGCGGATTCACGCGCACGCTGAGCAGCGACGGGTTGATCTTGTACGCCTTCGCGTAGAGCTTCACCGCCTTGTCGAGGTGGCGGCGCTTCTCTTCGACCAGCCCGAGCTGGAAGAGCGCTTCGCCGTGGCCCGGCTTGTAGTGGATCGTGCGATAGAACGCGCGCGTGGCGCCCGATTCGTCGCCGCGATTCGCGCGGATCACGCCGAGGTTGTACCAGGCCGGGTAGAACTCCCCGTTGGCGTTGACGGCGCGCTCGAACTCGCGCTCCGCGTCCTTCGGAAAGCCCTTTTGCACCAGCAGCATCCCGAGCTCGTTGTGCGCGGCGGCCGAGCTCGGATTCGCGCGCACGTCGTCGAGCGCGCGCGAGATCGCCGCGTCGAGATGCGAGCCGGTGTTGAGGTACTTCACGTAGAACGGGTTCTCGTACGGATCGCGATCTCCGCGGAGCTCGGCGATTTCCGCGCAGCCGAACATCGTCAGCGCGGCGACAGCAATCATGAGGAAACGTTTCATTCGATCTAGTCCTGAAGTGGTTTCGCTTTCAGCTTCACCTTCCCGTCGACGGTCTCGACGCGGAAGGCGACGCTGCTCACGTGATATTTCTCGCGGAGCGTATCGCTCTGCTTCTGCACCATGACGGCCAACTGGTCCATCGTGACGTTCGTGGCCTTGCCGAGCTTGAGATGTTCCGTCTCGATCAGCTCGTACAACTTCCGAATCTGTTCTCCGTTGGCGCCCGGCGCCATCTTTACATACGGATCGGCCCTCTCCGACGTTACGCTCGGGGACGGCGGCGGCGCGGGCCGCGGCCGCTCCTCGGGCGGCGCATTCAGGGCCCGTTGCCTCGAGCGGAAGTCGAGCGGCCCTTCCTCGCGCTCGCGGATCTTGCGCGCCCACATTTCGCGGAACTGGTTGTAGCGCGACAGGATCGTGTTGAAGCGGAAGCGGCGAGTGTTGTCGCGCATCTTCTGCTTGCTGATCTCGTGGATGAACGCCTCGACCTGGTGGCGGTCGAAGCTCGGCGGGATCTTGACGATGTTCGTGAAGAACTGGTCGTACTTGTTCTTCAGGCGCCGGATGTCTTCTTCCAGCTTGTCGAGCTCTTCGTCCTGTTTGATCACGGCTTATCTCAGTTTATCCCGCGCGAAGACGCGGGATCTCGGGTTATACCGCGCAAACCCTGCCGGCAGGCGATGTCCGAGCTGGTGCACGGGAGATCCCGCGTCTACGCGCGGGATAAACTAGAAATCTACGATATGGCAAAAGCCGCCACACAGGCGCGAGATTCCGCCTTACGGTCGATTCCGTCCGTCGAGCGCATCCTTTCGTCCTGGACGCCGCTCGTGGAGGCATTCGGACGGGAGCGGGTGAAGGATCACGTCGTCGAATATCTCGGCGCGTTGCGCTCCTCGCATTCGCCCTACGACGAAGCGGCGGCGCGGGACGCGATCGGCGCGACGCTCGCCACCGCGACCTCGTCCACGCTCCGCCGCGTGATCAACGCCAGCGGAGTCATCATTCACACGAACCTCGGGCGCGCGCCGATCGACGAGGCCATCTGGGCGCAAGCCGAAGAGATCGTGAGCGGATATTCGAACCTCGAATTCGACCTCGAACGCGGCGAGCGGGGAGCGCGCGACGAGCATCTCACCGCGATCTGCAAATCGCTTTTCGGATGCGAGGCCGCGGTGCTGACGAACAACAACGCCGCGGGGACGATGCTCACCCTCGCCGCGGTGGCGGCGGGGAAGGAAGTGCTGGTGTCGCGCGGCGAGCTGGTGGAGATCGGCGGCGCGTTTCGCGTGCCCGACGTCATCCAGCAGGGCGGCGCGAAACTGCACGAAGTCGGCACGACGAACCGCACCCGCACGCGCGACTACGCCGCCGCGATCTCGAAGAAGACCGCGGCGATCTTGCGCGTGCATCGCTCGAATTTCGACATCGTCGGCTTCACCGAAACGCCGCCGATCGCGGAGTTGGTGGGTGTGGTGCGCGCCTCCGGTGCGCCTTTGGGCGGGGGTGCGCCGGAGGCACGCACTACACGGCGGAAACGCATCCCATTGCTGTACGACGAAGGCTCCGGCCGCATCGTCGATCTCGCCAGGTACGGCTTCGCCTCCGCGCCCACGATCCGCGAGCTCATCGCCGGCGGCGTCGACGCCGTCACGTGCTCCACCGACAAACTGATTGGCGCGACGCAGGGCGGATTGATCATCGGCAGCGAAGCAATCATCGGACGAATCCGCAAACATCCGCTGATGCGCGCGCTGCGTGTCGGGAAGGAAACGTACGCGGTCGTCGCGGCGACGTTGCGCGCATTCGCGACGGAGAAGCACGAGGAACGGATCCCGATCTATCGCATGCTCGCCACGCCCCTCGATACGCTGCGCGCGCGGGCGGAGTCGCTGACGCGCGATACCAACGCACGAGTCATCGAGTCGCAATGCGCGCTCGGCGGCGGGACGACGCCGACGGAGACGATTCCGTCGATCGCGATCGAAGTCGCCGGCAACGCGAACGAGCTGTACGCGCGCTTCCTGCGCGAGTCGATCGTCGGCCGCATCGTGAACGACCGCTTCACGCTGGAGGTTCGGACGCTGCTGGGGCCGGACCTTCCGCGCTGCCAAAAAGCATTGTCTGAATCTGCGCGCGCGACTCGTTGAGCAGCCGCTCCTTGTCGCGCACCTTCAGCCCTTCCGTCGGCAGCACCGTTCCCACTTTGACGGTGACGCGCCCCGCGCGGATGAACCGCGACTTGGCGTTGTAGACGTCGTATGTCCCGTCGATCGCCACCGGCACGATCGGCCGGTCCGATTTCAGCGCCAGCAGAAACGCGCCGCTCTTGAACTCGCGCATGGCCCGCTCGCGCGAGCGCCCCTCCTCGGGGAAGATCACGATCGTGTTGCCTTTGCGGATGCGCTCCGCCGCGAGATTGAATGACTCCTTCGCCTTGCTCTTGTTCTTGCGGTCGATGGGGATGAATCCCGCGCGCGCGATCGACCAGCCGAAGATCGGAATCTTGAAGAGACTCTGCTTGGCCATGAAGCGGA
>DATFHJ010000449.1:0-24282 GCA_035248585.1 Thermoanaerobaculia bacterium | reverse complement strand
TAGTACGACGCCAGGTCCGCCATCGGACTGCCCGCGCGCGCGAATGAGGCCGCGGCGCTCCGGAATTGTTTCTCGGCGGCGCCGGGCCGGTGATTGTTGGTGTCCAGTCGGGCATCCCGGTACGTGCGATGCGCGCCGGCGAGCGCCGCGCGCGCGGCGGGATCGGCGCGCTCGATCGCGGCCACGGTGTCCGCCAGCAGACATTCGGAGTTGAAGCGTGTCAGCGCATCGCCGATCGCGCGCACGCGTGCGAGCAGCGCGGCCGCGCGCGTCTCCTCGTGCGCCGCTTCCGCATCCGCCCAGTTCGCGAGCAGAATCCCTTCCGCCCCCCGGCGCGCGTCCTTGGGGAACTGCCGCACGAGCGCGTCCGCCGGCATCGTGTCGAGAAATTTCGGATCAAAGGAGGAGGACTGCGGCTGGAGGCGCCGTAGATGCTCGCGCGCTTCGTTGCTCCACTCGCTCGACGGATCGAGCGCGAGGTAGCGCTGCCAGGCATCGCGCGCAGCTTGCTGCAATCCCATCGCCTCGATGATCAGGGCGCGGTTGAAGTGCGCCTCCGCCGCATTCGGCGAGAGGCGAATGGCGTGATCGGCGTCGGCCAGGGCCTGCGGTAGTTGCGAGGGGCGTTTGTCATTCGCCGCCGCCGCATAGCGCGCCGCCGCGAGATCGTTCCACGGCTGCCAGTCCTTGGAATCGCGCGCCGCCGTTTCGAGCGCCTCGACGCCGTCGTTCGCGCGGCCGATCAGAAGATAAGCGAGGCCGCTCGCGTGCCGCGCTTTTGCGTCCGTGGAATCGAGCGTCTTCTCCAGAACCTTTCCCGCGGTCCCCGTCAGTTTGAGATCGGCCGGATCGGGAACGCTCACGCCGCGCGAGGGCGCCTGCAGCCGCGCCCATGGGAAGCGAGCCAGGCGCGGCTCGAGGAGCCGGTGGTCGGGTGGTGCCGAGGCGATGAGCCGCGCGATGGGATCCTGCGCCCGGATCAAGGGAATCGTCGCCGCGGCCGCCGCGAATACGGCCGCCGCGGCCAGCCGCCAGGAACGCGGCGAGCGGACCCGCGGTTCTTCTTCCCGTTCGAACCGCGCCGTCTCCGCGATCACGATGCGGCATTCGCCGCATCCGCTGAGATGCGCGCTGACGGCCGCGATCTCGTTGCGCGTCAACTTGCCGTCAAGAAAGGCAGCCATCGTCTGTGCTCCCGGATGACGGGGGGCGTCTTCGTTCATGGCTCCTCCGTGTGTGGCCCCGTCTTCTCATCACCCGGTATGGACGGACCTGCGTTCGGATTTCCGATGTCGAAGTGAAGGAATGCCTCATCGTGCCCGATGAGGCCGGCGATGTCGTTCCATTGGAAACCGGCCTTCTCGAGCTCCCGTTTGAGCTCTTTCCTGATCTGCTCGATGCGGCGGTAGGTGAGCTTCTCGTGGAGTCCGAAGGCGCGGGCGATCTGCGCGAAGGTCATCCCGCGTACAAAATGAAAATGAAGAATCAACCGATCCTGCTCCGAAAGGCGAGCCAGGATCGGTGCGATCGCTTGCGAGAGCTTCTGCGCCTCGCGGCGCCGCTCGTCCATCAGGATTGGCTCGTCCACGTCCGAGGGCTGCGCGAGCGAGGGCTCGTCCGCGTCCTCTAGAGGGATGTCGCGCCGCCGCGGCGTGCGCGGCGGAAGCTTCGCCGCGAGCGCCTCCAGGGACGCGTAACTCACGCCCTCGTGCTTCTCCCGGAGAAGCGTGAGCGCGTCCGCCAGCGTACGCCCATCGCGATACAGCAGTTCCTCGAGATCGACCGCCAGCGGACCGAGGCGCTTGGCCTCGGCCGAAGCGCGCCATCTTCCCCACTCGTGAATGCGATAGTCGAGCGCCATCCGCTGGACCACGACGCCGATGAAGGTCGCAAAGCTGCTGCGCCCTTCATACGAACGCAGGATCGCATAGTCGTTCTCGACCAGCCGCAGCTTGACCACGCCGTCGAACTCATCCGCATCGGAGGGATCGAACCGGTGGCGGCGCGCGGCGAAGCGGATCGCACGCTCGACGACATCCAGGTTGTCGACCAGCAGGTCACGAGGGTCCAGGACCGATCCACTCCTTGCACTCTAGGAGAGTCGCGCGGAAGGAAATCCATACCCTCCGGCGGCCCGGAGGTCCGGAAATCCTCCCGGGCGGCCGTCTAGGCCGTTGCAGAGAAAGGAGACAACTGTGTTCAAGCAACGATGCGTCCTCGTTCTTGCGGTCGCCGTCGCCGCAGCTTTGTTTACCGTCAAGTGTCATTGCTGGAAGTACGCGCGGCACGTGATCAATGCGGGCGAGAAAAACGTGATTCCCGATCATTACATCGTGCTCTTCAAGCCCGGCACGAAGCCGGATCAAGTGAGTGCTCTGGAGACGACCGTAGAACAACAACAAAAGGGACAGATCCTCGTGCGCTATACGTCGGGAGTCCTCGGCTTCGCGGCCGCTCTCGAGCCGGAGGCGCTGAAGAACGTCCTCGCGAATCGGCACGTTCTGTGGGTGGAAGCGGATCAGAAAATGAGCTCGAGCTCCGTCACGGAGCCGGCTTCGTCCACCGGCCTCGATCGCATCGATCAACGGCTGCTTCCGCTGAACAGCACATTTCAATACACGGACACCGGAGAGGGCGTAGACGTTTATGTCCTCGACAACGGCATTCGCACATCCCATCAGGAGTTTGAAGACCGCGCGATCCACGACTTTACGGCTTCGGGCCTCGAGGGGACGGAGGATTGCGCGGATCACGGCACGCACGTGGCCGGCACGGTGGGCGGAAAAACCTACGGCGTCGCCAAAAAGGTCCGGCTCCATTCGGTCCGCGTCATGGATTGCAAGGGACAGGGAGAGCTGTCCAACGTCATCGCGGGAGTCGAATGGATCACGGAGAACAGGATCAAGAGCCGTCCCGCGGTCGCCAACATGAGCATCTCCGGGGAAACCGGGATGCCGTCGCTCGATACCAAGGTCCACGAGTCGATCAACTCGGGGGTGACGTATGTCGTCACCGCCCACAACCGGGGAAGGGACGCCTGCAATTATTCGCCGGCCCGCATTGTGGGCGCGATTACGGTCGGCGCCGTCAATCCAAAGACCGACGTGCTCTGGGTGATGTCCAATCATGGTGCGTGCGTCGACGTGTACGCGCCCGGCGTGGCCGTTTTGTCCGCCGGGGTTGCCAATGACACCGATACCGCCGTCAAGGCCGGAACCTCCATGGCCACCGCGTACGTCGCCGGCGTTGCCGCGCTCGTTCTGCAGCGCAACCCGAATGCGACACCGCACGAGGTCTGGAACAAGATCCATGAAAACAACAACGTTTTCGCGGTCACACCCGATTGGAACGGCATTACGAACCGGCAGGACCTGAATACTCCAACAGCAGCCGTCCCGAACGAGCTGCTGCAAATGCCGCCACAATGAAAAAGGATTCACACGACGGCCGGAAAACCTTCATGGCGTCCGTCTATGCCGCCATTGAAGGGAGGCTACTCCATGAAAGGAGCTCATATGAGAAGTCGAGTCGTATTCGCAACCTGGCTGGCACTCGGTGTAATGGGTTTTGCATCCTGTGCGACGCGGCCCCAGCAGCCGCCGATCGATCGTGTCGATTCATTCGTAATCCCGGAAAAGGACGACGTCGAGGCGGTGCTCGCCTACACGGCCCCGCCAAGCGTGAACTACACATTGCGGGAGGACTTGTCGTCGCTTGCGGTTCGCGACCGCCTGTCACGGCTCCGAGCCGAGATCGCCGCGCAGGGGTTGACGTTCGAAGTCGGCTATACGACGGCGATGGATGTGCCGATCGAGAAACTCGCCGGTACGCGGTTACCTGAAAACCTCTCGGCGGCCGCCGAGGTACAGAACCGCCTCGCGGCCGGTGCGCTGGAGCTCGAGCGCAGGGCACTGACGGAGCTCGTGCGTGTCAATCCCGGCATTCTCGTCCCGCTTCCACAGTGCAGCGCGGGCCTTTCAAACTTCAGTTGGGCCGCGCGCGGAAAGGTGACGCCAGTACGGAACCAGGATGGCTGCGGTAGTTGCTGGGCGTTCGCAGGCGTAGGTGCCTTCGAAGGTAGTTATGCCATTCGAAACAACTCGCTGATCGATTCATCCGAGCAGGACATGCTCAGTTGCAGCGCTTCCGGCTCCTGCGGTGGCGGGTGGTACGCGGGCGTATTCAACCGGATGATCAACAAGGGAATTGCCAGTGAAACGGCCTATCCGTATACGGCCAGTGATACGGCGTGCAACATCGGCGCATCGCGCCCTTACCGTGCTGTGACCTGGGGCTACGTTGCCGGAGGCGGAATCCCCGCTGTGGCCGACACGAAGGCTGCGTTGTGCGCTCACGGTCCGCTTGCGATCGCGGTGCGCGTCACCGCGGCGTTCCAGGCTTACACCACCGGAACGTTCAACGAGTCCGCGACCGGGCCGATCAACCACGCCATCACGCTGGTGGGTTGGGACGATTCACGCAACGCATGGTTGATCAAGAACTCGTGGGGCACGGGTTGGGGCATGAACGGCTATATGTGGATCAGGTACACGAGCAACAGCGTCGGCACCGGCGCCGCGTGGGTCGATGCGGCCAGGGTTTTCCTTCGGTTGCCGGACGAATACTTCGAGCTCTATGAGCGCTTTCCCCGATTTCGATTTCCGGACCCGGTTCCTATCGACCGTCTGCCGAAGGAACCACCGGCACCACCCGCCTTCAGGCAATGATCCCCTGGGGCAGTCCGCGCAATGCGGATTGCCCCACCTCACTTACTCACGATCGTGACGCTGTATGTCTTGGCAGGTTTGGCATCTTTTTCCCACGGCCGCACGTAAATCAGGCGGAGAACACCGCGCCCCTTGCCGTTGACTCGAAAGCGAAAAACCTGGAGCTCCGATGCTCCCGCGCCCCCACCATGATCTTCAATTGTGGATTCGCCGACCTGAATGAGGTTTTTCCCAATCGCAGCGATCTTCCATCCGAATCCGGTCCCTAACTGCGCCTCGAGCTTCACTACGATCGTCGAGCCCGACGAAGCGCGGACCGTCGTGCCCTGATGCCGTTGGTCGAGAGCAATGGTTCCGAGTACAAGCATTGCGGCCATGACGTTCATCATGACGAGTTAGACATTCAATGGCTTTTCTTCATTCCCCGCCTAACAGTGATTGCCCGCGGAATCCATAGACGGCGTCCGTCTATGCGGCCATTGAACAGTCGAGTCATCGGAAAGGATCGAACGCCATGTGCTGCGGAAAAACAGACGCGGTGTCCTCAATACCGCCCGAGCGTGTGATTGCCACCGTCGACGAGGTACGCGAGCTCGGATCCCGCCCCGGATCGCTTCGCGGCCGGCGGCAGAAGGGAAAGGTCGTCGTCAGCGTGCCGGAGCTCGGCGCGGAAGAGCGGAGGCGGCTCGAAGAGACGATTGCGAGCTACGTCTCCGCGTGCGGCTGCGGAGCGGGACGGGTGGCCGGCATCCTCACCCTCATCACCTTCGTACTCCTGCTCGCCGCCTGCCTGATCCCCTTTCGCGAGCTGGGATGGAAGAACCTCGTAATCCTCTACCTCGCCCTCTCATTCTCAACAACGTTGCTCGGCAAGGTGTACGGGCTGGTGCGGGCGCGGCTCGCGCTGGCGAAGCTTTGCCGTGAGCTGACCGACCGGCGTGTGCCGTCAATGGAAGGAGTGTCCCATGGCCGTAGTGTGTAGAGAGATCCAGGAACGCATCGAGGAGAGACGCAACGAGTTGCGCGAAGATTGCCGCAACGTTTCGCGTACCGTCTCCGAGACCATCTGCAAGTGGCTGCCCTGGCCGCTCGACGACCTGTGCGACGTGGTGACCCGCGTGATCACCGAGCTGGTCTGCGCGCTGGTGTGGGTCGTCGTGACCGTCGTCAGCTGGGTCACGCGCATCGTCTGTGAGGTGGTGCACGTCGTCATCTTCGTCGTCGAGCGGCTGATCTCGCTCGCCGAGTGGCTGGTGAACCGCGTCCTCTCCCTGCCTGAGCTGCTGTTCTGTTTCCTCGGAGTCCGGCCTGGGCGCAAGCGCTACCGGATTTGTCCGCTGGTGATCGCCGACGCCGACGGCGTGCCGGTCGTTCCGGTCGCTACGATCGAGAGCCAGATCGCCGCGGCGGTGCGGATTTACGAGACCTGCAACGTTTCAGTGATTGCGTCGCCCGTGACCGTCGTCACCGGGCGTCCTCACCTGGCGGACGGCCCGGGCTGCGACTTCACCGGCTTCTTCGGCGAGAACCGGTTCGAATACGAGCACCTGTCGTGCTGCGAGGGCCTGTTCGGGAGCCTGAAGTGCCTGCGTTTCCCGAGCGGCCTGCTGTGGCCGAGGCACGTGCTCAAGGCCATCTGGGTTCGCGACATGCCGGTCAAGGTCGGCTGTTACATGCCGCCCGAGTCGTACGTCCTGGTCGATGCCGGCGCGGCGCTCGACACGCTGGCCCACGAGATGGGCCACGCATGCGACTTGCTCCACAGAGACGACCCCAGCAACCTCATGTCCACCGGCAACCACACCGGCTCGAACCTCTCCGGCACGCAGTGCTGCACGATCCGAACGTCGCGGTTCGTTACCTTCCTCTGACGAGAAACTCCCTCTCCGAGCTCGGAGAGGGAGTTTCGGTCAATCACTTCTGCAGCGCGTCGAGCTCTCGCTCGATCGAGGCCATGACGTCGTACGAGGCCGGATCGCGAACCGCGTTGGCGCGTGCGCGGGACAGCTCGTCGCGGCTGCGCTGGGCATCCTGGCGCGAGCCGGCGCGATCCCCCGCGGCCTTGCGGGCGCGCGCGGCGAAGAGGCGGTACTGCGCGCGCTCGAGCGCCGGGAGGTCGAGCTGCGCGGCGCGGTCGAGGCGTGTGGCCGCGTCCGCGCGTGCGCCGCTGCGCTCATAAAACTGAGCGGCGTTGCGGAGCACATCGGCCTGCTCGCGCACGGTCAGACCTTTCATCGCAGCCTGCGCGGTCGCCGCGTCGAAGGCCTCTTTCGCGCGCAGGCCGTCACCGAGACGCTCGAGCGCCGTGCCATCGCGCAGGTCGACGAGCGGCACGCGCCCGGCCCGCTCGGCGAGCGGACGCGCTTTCTCGAGCACCATGCGGGCATTCTTCGTCCAATGATTCTCGATGAAGAGATCCGCCTGCTGCAGATACGCCTGCAGGACGGCCTCGCGATCGTTCGGCCAGTTCATCGGGATCATCTCGAGATGCGCGGCCACGCGCGCCACCGCCTCGGCACGCGCGTCCTCGGTCTCGGCGCGCAGCACTTCGTCATGCAGCTGGGACGCGAGCGCGAATTGCTCGGCCGGACTGTTGCGGACCGCCGGGACGACGGTCATGTTCGCCGGCTGGCCGAAGGCGGCCGCGGCGACGAACAGGAGAACACTACTGAAAAGAAACAGGTGGGACTTCATGTGGGGTGAACACTCCTTTCATATCGGGAAGTCGGAAAGCCGGATCGACGATCGTCACGCCGCTGTCGGCGAGGACGGTCTTCCAGAAGCGCGCGCGCGCTTCGTCCGGCAACGTTTGGAGATAGTCGGCGAGCATCTCGCTCTTCATCTCGAGGCGCACGGAGCGCTCGAGGTCTTCGCGGATGTCGCGGCCCAGGTCGCGGGCCAGAAGCGCCTGAGCGCCTCCGGCCGTCGCGCGGTTGATCTTGAGAAAGTGCTGGAGCATCCCGATCGAGATGCCGCGCGGTTGCAGGAGCCGGGCGTGAGCGGACTCGGCGCGCTCGCCCGCATAAACGGCGAGCGCCGCCTCCGCCACGGCCCGGTGCATCCCTGCCATCTTCGCGATGGCCTCCGCCGGCGGAAGCTCCTGCGCCAGGCGCAGCTTCACGTCGGTTTCGGCGGGCGTGATGCCGGCGCGGCGTAATCCCGCGTCGAGCACCAGCACGAACACCCGCGCCTCGAGGCGGTGCTGATCGTCGCCGGCGCAGCGCGTGCCCTCGCAGTGCACGTCGGCGAAGCGGATGGCCTCCGCTCCCACGCGAGCGACCACGCGGTCCTCCGCCGCCTGCGCGATCAGCGGCATCATCACCAGCAGCATTGCGTATCGAAGGAATCGCATGTCAGGGCTGATACGAGAGCGAGTCGTTGAACGTGAGCGCTTCGGCGATTCCCTTGTTCGGCACGTCGAGCATCATGTCCGTGATCTGGATGCCGGCCGTGGGCGCGCCGCCGATGCCCGTGGGATTGCCGCAATACGAAACGAACGTGTCGCCGTTGCCGATCAGATTGAGCCAGCAGCCGGTCATGTTCACGAAGTACTGAGACGAGTTCGGAAACGACTGTGGGCCGAGGTTCTGGACCCAGTGCCGAGCCGTGTACATCGGATACGGCGTGTTCTGGGTCGACCAGAATGCCAGCGTGGTGTTGGCCTTGTAGAACTGCACGCGCGTGGCGTTGCTGAGCGGGTACACGCCCGAGTACGTCGTCTCGGTGAACTCCTCGCCCATGGTGAACGGATAACGCGCGGTTTTGATGACCACCCTCAGTGCGGCCTGGTCCGCGTACGTCGCCGTGAGCGTAGTACTGGTGCCGTTGCTCTTCCGGTAGCGAGCGATGGAAAAGGCGGCGCTGGCACAACGTCCGTCCGGGTTACAGCCGCGAACCGTCACGGTCGACGTCCGGTTGACCGGAGTCGAGTAGAGACTCGGCCCGTTGACGGTCTTGCCAGAAGTCAGATATCCCGGCGTCACGCCGAGGGACGAGCCGTTGAGAAGAACCTCGAGCGAGGTGATGGTCGAACTGCCGGTGAGCGAGATCTTGAGCTGGGATGGATTCGCATCGTCCATGCTCAGAATCGAGAGCGTCGGCGGAGGCGCACTGGGTGTGGGGCTCGACCCGCCGTTGTTGCCGCTGTCGCCGCTGTACGAGGTACAAACCCAGCCATAGGTGATATGACGCCATTCATATCCGTCGACGATGACCGAATAGTCCTCGATCTTCTGGTAGCTGCACGACGTGTACGCATGAGCGGAGAGCGCACTGCATAAAACCAATAGGGACACGATGAGTTTTAGATACCGCATTGAGTCTCGACCTTTCCGATTTTGGATTTCCGCCTGGACGCGACCTGCTGCAGCAGGTCCGGCGGCGATTTCTCTCTTGACGTGTTCGAGGACGCGGAGGCTCGCGGATTATTGGGATCTCTGAACGCCCAGGCGTTCAAGAAGGCTTAGCTTCTCGCTCGCGACATAACAGGCGCGAAGTGTCACGTGTCCCGCTGGTGGAACAGCCCGCTGCACGGTGTAGCGGGTAGGGACTTGACGCCCCCGCGTCACTCCTTCGGTAATGCTAATGCCGGAACTTAAAATTGAGCGGTTCCTTGATCAACTTGTTGTCGGGGGCGTTGTCGCTCTCGGGACGTGGTATCTGCATCGGCCGTTCTTTCAACGGTACTTTCCGACCGTCGTGGGTGGCACAGCCGCGACCGGCGGGCCGGCCGAGACTGAGTTTCTATTACTACTCTTTGCGCTCGTGTCCGTGACAATCGGGATCTTGATCACTCATAGTGCGGACATCGCGGTGGTAGCGATCATTGATCAAGAGGAGGTTCACGGCGAGACATCCGCCAGACGTCGTTGGTTACGTCGCTTCGCAGTGCCATTCACGTGGGGGCCCAAGTCAGATCCGCGCTTGGAAGCCATAAGGCGCTACATGAATTCGAAGTTACGTCATGACAAATTCGAAGGCATGCTAGCCGAGTGGGCTTTCTCCAGCGAAGACGCGATTCGCGAACGGGCTGAGGCCATCCGAGCGCATGGGCACATCGTTGCCAGGCTGCGCGCTCTTGGTTCAGAGACGCGCCGGGAGGTCACAGAACAGTACGAACCAGTGTTGTTCGCAGCCTCCCTATTTCTCGCCCTGGTTAGCCTGTTCGTCGTTGCGCTGCTTTCCTTTGGATCGAATAACCCGGTACTCGACCCACAGTCGAAGGCGGTCCTTATTCGACCTCTATCAGTAGAGATCCGAATTTTCATTACGATGGGTCTGTATGTCGCGGCGGCGATTGCAGGTCTCTCGTTACGTAGGCGGTTCCGCGATTTTTCGGCAAATGTTTTAACAGTAGCTTTGCATCACTACGCGATTGCGCCGAGGTCCGGACCGGTCGCCTAACCCCAGCTCTAGAAGCAGCGCGTCAAGTTCCCCGCGCCAACCGCGTGCTATCCTCGGCAGGCGCAGGCGAGCTTCATGGCCACACCTCAACAATGCGCCCTCGCGCTCGTACTCGTCGCCGCCGGATGCGCGAACGTTCCGAAGCCGCTGCCGGCCGTGGGCAATGAACGTCCGAACGTCGTCGTGGTGCTGGTCGACGATCTGCGCTTCGACGAGTTCCATGCAGGCGGCCATCCCTATCTCGAGACTCCCAACATCGACCGCCTCGCCGCGGAAGGCGCGCTCTTTGCCCGCTCGTTCCACGCCGTGCCGCTGTGCTCTCCGAACCGGGCCACCTTGCTCACCGGCCAATACCCGAGCCGGCACGGCATCATCGACAACATCGCGCGCGATCTGGCCAGCCATCACCTCGAGACCTTCAACGTTCCGATGAAGGCCGCGGGGTATCGGACCGCGTTCCTGGGCAAATGGCACATGGGGAACGATCCCACTCCCCGTCCGGGCTGGGACTACTGGGTCGCCATGCCGGGTCAGGGACACACGACGGACCCGGAGTTGTTCGAGGACGGTGCGCTGCACAAGGTGCCGGGATACATCACGGACCTTCTGACCGACCGCGCCGTGTCTTTCATCCAGCGCGAGCACGGTCAGCCGTTCCTGCTCTATCTCGCGCACAAAGCGGTTCATCCGGACGTGGTGCAACGGAACGACGGCTCCGTGGACCCGGATAGCGATCGCGGATACATCCCGGCGTCGCGACATGAAGGTCGCTACCGCGATCGCATGTTCACGCGCCGCCAGTTGCCGTCGGAGATCCCGGCCGATCTGGCCGGAAAACCGGCGATCCGCCACGCCCTCGCGAAACTCCCGGCGGCAGCACTCCCGGGCCCCGCCGAGCATGAGCATGCGCTGCATCCCTGGACCGGCGAAGACACCATCCGCCGCCGCGCCGAGATGATTCTGTCCGTCGACGAGAGCCTCGGCCGGATCATCGCCACGCTCGACTCTCTGAAGCTGCTGGACAAGACGGTGATCGTTCTCAGCAGCGACAACGGCTTCTTCTTCGGCGAGCACGGCCTGACGACCGAGCGCCGGCTGCCGTATGAGGAGTCGATCCGAAACCCGCTGCTGATGCGATATCCGCCGAGGATTCCGGCGGGATTGCGCCCGAACGAGCTTGTTCTCACGACCGACCTCGCGCCGACGCTGCTGGAGCTGGCCGGCGTTCCCATCAGCGATTCCATCCAGGGCCGCTCCCTGGTGCCTCTTCTGCGCGGGCGTTCAAAGGATTGGCGTCGAGCGGTGCTGGTCGAGTTCTACACAAACGAACAGCCGTTTCCGCACCTGATGGACATGGACTACCGAGCGATTCGCACCAGCAAGTACAAGTACATCCACTGGATCAAATATCCCGATCAGGACGAGTTGTACGATCTGCAGTCGGATCCGCTCGAACGGCGCAACCTCGCGAGCGATCGAGCGCATGCGCGGGTCAAGGCGTCGCTCAAGGCGGAGTTGGGCAAGCTGGTTCTCGAGGCGGTAGGGCTGCGGGTGATTTCCCAATAATCCGCCATCCTCTACGTCCTGGAAGATATGAGGGTCTCGGCACGCGAAACCCGGCTGGAGCAGGACGTCGCGCAGGCACGTCCGGTGGTGGAGCGTGTGGTTGCGCGGTATCAGCACCGGGCGCTGCGGCACGACGAGGCGGAGGACATCGTCGCCACGGTGCTGCTCCGGCTCGTGCGGCGGCTGCAGGCCGGGGAGGTGGAGAGCGTGACCGATTTCGCGGCGACGCTCACGTTCAACGCCGTCTACGACTACATGCGCAGCCGGCATCCGGAATGGACGCGGCTGAAGAATCGCCTGCGCTACATCCTTTCGCACGACGAACGGTTCCGGATGTGGAGCGCATCGTCGGGCGTCCTCTGCGCGCTGGCGACGACGGACAGCGCGCTGCCGCACGCGCCCGTCAGCTCCGTCGCCCTGCCGCCGCCCGGGCAATGCGACGAAGCGTTGCGTCGCATTCTCTCCGCGACGGAACGGCCGCTCCTCGTCGATGACGTCGTTTCGTTTCTCGCCGGCGAATGGAACATCCGCGAGTCCCCGCGGCGCGTCGAGGAGGCGGAGCATGAGCGCGCGGATCAGGCTCGCGAGCTCGAGACCCGCCAATATCTCGAGCACCTCTGGCGCGAGATCCAAAGCCTCGGCGAGCGGCATCGCGCGGCGCTGCTGCTCAACCTGCGCGATGCCGACGGCGGGAACGCGCTCGCGCTTCTCGTACACCTCGGTATCGCCTCGATCGACGAAGTGGCCAAGGCCATCGGGATCCCGGTAATACGGCTCGCCCGGCTATGGGTCGAGCTTCCGCTCGACGACCGCGCCATCGCGGCCATGCTGAACATGACCCGGCAACAAGTGATCAACCTTCGCCGCACCGCGCGGGAACGGCTGGCGCGGCGGATGAGAGCAGTGTGATGAACGAACGCGACCTTCAGCGGCACGTCCGCGCCATTCGTGAGCAGATCGAAGGCGATCTCGAGGAGCGCCATCCCGACCTCGAGCTCGAGCTTTTCCCCTACGCGGCGGGATCGCTGCGCGACGAGGCGATCGAGGCGCACCTGCAGACGTGCGTCCGTTGCGCGGACGATGTTCGCGATCTGCGCCCTGTCCGCCGCCGTTCTCCGGTTCCGTATCTCGCTGCCGCGGCGGCGGTCGCGGCAATGGCGATCACCGCGTTGCTGCTGATGCGCGAGCCCTCACCGCGGTCCGCGGTCGAAATACCACGTCCGCCGGCTGTCGTACGCGTCCCCGCGGCCGCGCCCGACGAGTGGGCGCCGCTGCTCCGCGCCGCGCGCGCGGGAGAGATGCCGTCGATGCCGGCCGTGCTTCGACAGATGACGCAGGAGGGCGAGAGCCTGCGCGGCGGGAGCACGGCCGCGGAGTCGCACGCTCCGGCCGGCGTCGTCGTCGAAACGCAGCAGCCGCACTTCACATGGAGCGCCAACGCGGACGAGCGCTCCGTCGTCTCCATCTTTGCCGGCAGCGAAGAAGTCATGCGCAGCGGCACGATCCGCGGCGGGCGGTGGACGCCGCAACGCCCGTTGCGCCGCGGCGTCACGTATTCATGGGAAGTGCGCATCGAGACTGGCGACTCCGCGCGCATCGTTCCCTCCCCTCCCTCCCCGCCGGCCAGCTTCCATGTCCTCGGCGCCGATGCCCATGCGGAGCTCGAGCGAGCGCGCGCGACGCGCGGCAACGATCATCTTCTGCTCGCGCTGCTGTACGCGCGCGCGGGGCTGATCAATGCCGCGCTCGAAGAGACCGAGCGCGTGAGCGATGCAGACCGCGGCGTGGCGGAACAACTTCGTGAGGTGCTGACGTCATGGCGAAACTGAGAATCGCACTGCTGCTGTGCATGATGGCCATGGCCATCGCCGCCTCCGCCGCAACTCCGGCGGAGACGCTCGTCCAGGCATTCGTCGATGCGTTGCGCCGCGATGACCCGCGTCTGCTGGGCGCGCTGATCCACCCGGCCGCACCTCCACCCGACGTCTTCAACCTGCGCGATTTCATCGACGCGAACGACTGCACGTGGATCGACGACTTCCGCTTCAACGTCCTCTCTGCCACGGATGACACGGTCGTGATTCAAGTGGAAGTGCATGGCGGCGCCGCGATGAAAGCGTCCTGGCGGCCGAAGGCGGCGCTGCCGCGTTTCTGGCGCCTCGAAGCGCGCCGCGATGGCGAGCCGTGGAAACTCACACGCGCCGAAACCGACGAGCGCACGGTCGCATTGGCCATGCTCGCGGCTCCCGGCGTTTCGGATGCGGATGCCATTCTCGCCGCCGCGCGTCCGGAGCTCGATCGCGGCCGCATCGTCATGGAGTACGCCGGTGCGGGCGCCAAAGCGCGTCTCGATCATCTGCGCGCGCTGATTCCCACGATCGACGTACGGGCTCAGGTGTACGTGCGGCGGCAGATCGCGGGAGTGTTCCGCGGCACACCGCAGTCGCTCGAAGAAGCCTCACAGGCAGTGGCGCTCGCCGAAGCGCGAGGCACGCCCGACGATCGCGCCACGGCGCTGCTCACCCTCGGCACGCTCACCTACAGCATGCACGACTTCCGCACCGCCATCGAGGTCTACTCGCGCGCCGCCGAGCTCACCGAGGTCTGCGACGATCCCATCCCGTCGATGAAGGCGCTCTACATGCGCGGGTTCATGTCCACGCTTCTCTACGACAACGCCAACGTGCTCCTCGATGCCGATCGCTTCAGCGAGCTCGCGTCGCGTTTCGGCTGGCTGGAAGGCCAGGAAGTCATCGCCTTGCGCCGCGGCCAGACTCTCGGCCTGCTCGGCAACCTGGAGCTGGCCCGCGCGGCCTACGAGGAAGGCATCCGCATCGGCGCGCGCAACGGCAATCCCCAGCACCTCGGCATCTTTCTTCATTCGATCGCCGAGATCGATTCGCTCCTCGGCGATCAGAACGCGGCCCTCGAAGGGTTTCGCCGCGCGCTGACCGTCCAGCATCAGCTGCCGTCGTGGCTGATGTTCATGCGCTTCTCGCTCGCCAGCACCTACCTGCAGGTCGGCGATCTCGTGCATGCCGAGGAGGTCCTTCAGGAGGCCGAAGCCGCGTTCAGCGACGTCGCCGATCCGCAGATGAAGAATGCGCAGGCGAAGATCCTCGAGGTCAAGGCGGAGCTGCTGCTGGCGCAGGGAAAATCGCAGGCGGCGCTCGATGCGGCCGCCGCCGCGGTACGCGCGCTCGGCGACGAGTATGACAAGTCGGTGATGTACAAGGCGCACTCGCTGGCCGGGCGAGCGCTGCGCAGGCTGGGGCGGCCGGCGGAAAGCGCGGCGGAGCTTCGCGCGGCCATCGAGACGCTCGACAGCTGGCTCCGGCACGGCCAGGGAGTGGTGCTCCCTCCCAATCTGCAGGCGCCGCTCGACGCGCACGTGGAGTTGATCGAGCTGCTGGTCGACGAGGGACAGAACGCCGAGGCGCTGTTCGTGGCGGAGCAGATGAAGGCGCGCAGCCTGCGCGAGGCGCTCGCGCACGGCCGGATCGATCTGTCGGCGTCCATGACCGCCGAGGAGCAGGCGAAGGAGAAAGAGCTGGAGGAGCGGATCGTCGAGCAGAACAAGGAAATGCTGCGCGCCCTCGGCAGCGGCGCGCCGCTCGATGCCGTGCGGGAGCGAATCGCGGCGGCGCGCGTCGAGCGCGATGCCTTCGTCTCGGAGATGCGCACGCGCTATCGCGACATCGCGCGGCGCCGCATCGCGCCCGATCATTCGATCGCATTGCCGCCGACGGAGGAGCCGCTCGCGCTCGTGGAGTACGTCGTCGGCGAGAATCGGACGACGGTCTTTGTTGTCGTCGACGGCACCGTGCACGCCGCGCGGATCGCCGTTCCGCGCCGCGAGGTCGAGCGCGCGGCGAACGAAGTCGCGCTGCTGATCGGCAGCCGGTCAGCGCACTGGCGCAACGCGGCCGGCGCGCTCTATCGCCGGCTGTTCGCCCCGGTGGAGCGATGGACGCGCGGCGCGAAGATCCTTTGCATCGTTCCCGACCGCGCGCTCTGGTCCGTGCCGTTCCACGCGCTCGTCGATGCGAACGGCGCTCCCCTCATCGATCGCCATGCGGTGTTCTACGCACACTCGCTCACGCTGCTGAAAACGGCGTGGTCGGCGCAGGCCGCCGCGCCATCGCGGCTGATCGCCTTCGGCAATCCGAACGTCGAAGGCGCCGCGGCGAACGTGCGCACGCTCTTTCGCGACGTGACCATCGGCCCGCTTCCCGACGCGGAAACGGAAGTGCGCTCGCTGGCGTCGCTCTATCCGCAGTCGAGCCGCATCTACGTGCGCGAAGCGGCGCGGGAAGGCGTATTCAAGAGCGATGCGTCGCAGTATGAGATCGTCCACCTCGCGGCGCACGCGCTGGTCGACCCGCGGGCGCCGATGTACTCCGCGATCGTGCTCGCCGGCGGACGCGATCGCGCGGAGGACGGCTTGCTCGAAGCGCGCGAGATCGCCGACGCGCCACTCCACGCGCGCCTGGTCGTGCTCTCCGCCTGCGACACCGCGCGCGGATGGATGGGCTCCGGCGAAGGCGTCCTCGGCCTGGCCTGGGCCTTCTTCGCCGCCGGCGCCCCGACCACGGTCGCCAGCCAGTGGAAAGCCGAATCGCGGTCTACGGCCCGGCTCATGGTCGCCTTCCACGAACACCTCACCGCCGGTGAAACCACCGCCGCCGCCCTGCGCCACGCCCAACTCGCACTGCGCCGCTCGCCGCGATATGCGCATCCGTTTTATTGGGCCGCGTTCGTGGCGGTGGGGGCGGCGGGAAGGGATTTGTCGCGGTGAGCCGGGCGGCCATCGCTCGGCGTGCAGATCGAATGATAATTCGGGCTCGTCAGCCTGGATATTCTCACGCCTATTGTGGGCGTTGGGCTGATCGCGAGAGGTCCAGTATTATGGAACGATGGCTGACGGCATCCGGATATTCGTAAGCTGGTCCGGCGCTCGCGCCCAACGTGTCGCGGAAGAACTCCGAGAATGGCTTCCGTTAATCTTCGACGGGGCGCAGCTCTGGCTGTCGTCCAGTGATCTTTCTTCTGGCCGCCGATGGTCTCATGACCTCGCTGCTGCCTTAGAACAATCAAATTTTGGTGTGGTTGTTCTTACACCGGAAAGCTCGAATTCTCCCTGGTCGCTATTCGAAGCAGGTGCACTTTCAAAGCGAGTTGCAGAATCCGCCGTCGTTCCGTATCTCGTTGGAATGATAGAGAACGAGATCCCGGAGCCGCTCTCACAATTCCAGGCGACGAGCGCTGATCGTACGGGAACCTTACGACTCGTTCTCGCGATCGCACAACAACTGGAGGCCGTCCAGAAGACGGTCGTGCGACGATTCGAAGGATTTTGGCCTGAGCTGGAAGCAAAATTGGCCGACATACTAAAAACTCAGCCGGCCCATCCGCAGATACGAAATGACGATCGCATGGAGATCATTCAGCTACGCTCAGAGCTGGCCGATTTGACGGGGCTTGTTAAGAGCATCGCAGCCCAGATCGTGGCACGACCTGATGTGCTTCCCCGAGCCGAAGACACCGACTTTCGAGAGTTAGAAGGTGCATGGATGAGTAGCCACGGTAGTCATATTTACCTCAAGATTATCGGTACGAAGCTTTTCGGCGCATTCTGCCATGCTAACAATGACCAACTCGATGCGATCTATTATGACTGGAGACAGGTGGGCGACGATTGGTTTGCGCGGTTTGGTTGGATTCGCAAACATGCCTTCGGATTTGCATTCTACCGCGTCGAACACGGTGTCAGAATTGTCGGCCGCTGGTGGTTAAGCGACGACGAACTCGAACCAGGAGCTCCCGTTGATCAACCGCCCGGCGGCGCAATCACCATATGGACGCGCGTTACGGATTTAGCAACTCCGGCGTGGGCGGAAGAGTTTTTCAACAAGACGAAAATCGAGAGTCAACCCAGGACGGCCTAACTCCGCGCGGCACGTTATGACGCCACTGCATAAGCTCCTTGGCAAATTCCACGACAGACTTGCACCTTTGGGTGTGGCGTTTGTCGGGTCGCGCCGTTTCGCGGTCAGCTTCGGCATCCCGCCTACGGCTCATGCATGGATCCTGGAGCAAACGAAGGGCTTCACCCAATACCACATCGAGCATACGGGCGTGTCCGTGTATGTCTCGTCATTCGGCTGGGGCAAATTCTTGATCGCGCAGTTCGCTTTTCAGGAGCAGTATCCGCCGCCGGCACGGGAATGGACGGCGTTCGTTCACCTTGCGTCGGCAGTTACTCGCGCAATGGAGGAAACAGAGCGCGACTCCGGAGGAGAGGAAGCTCCAGTTCTCCGGCCGGCGCCGAAATCGCCGAGGACGCGAGTTGCTCACGCCTCATTGCCCGAGTACGGGGAACTGATCTAGCGTGATGGGGCGGATCCCTCTGGTTTCTGCGGCAACACCTCGCGGCCAAGTCGTTCGTTATACCCGTTTTGAACATCACCTCCTGGTCATGGCCAAGTTGCCCGGAACGACGATCGAAAGACAATGTGTGCTCGAGAAGAACGGCGGTCTCACCGCATGATTTCCTTGTCGTTGACAGCGAAGCCGGCCATCCTGCGCTAGTCTCAGATCTTCGACATGCCAAAACGAAACGATCCTTTGAACCGCGTTCGCATCGCCACGCCCTGTCCGGCGACGTGGGAGCGCATGGCGGGAGACGACCGGGTTCGCCATTGCACGTTGTGTGAGCTCAACGTCTACAACTTCGCGGCAATGACCCGCGACGAGGTGAACGAGCTCCTCGTGCGAACGGAAGGGCGAGTCTGTGCGCGGCTCTATCGCCGCGCCGACGGCACGGTGCTGACGAGCGACTGTCCGTCAGGGCTGAGCGCCGTGCGGCACACGCTGTCGCGATGGTCGAGCGCAACCATGGCCGCGCTGTTGGGTGTGGCGGCGCTCTTCTCCGGCTGCGCGACGGCGCGAACGTCGCGGCTCACGCTCGAAGTCGAACGAAACGCCAGTCCGCAGCAGGCGGTGTTCACGGGTGTCGTGGTCGATGAGACGAACAACGTGCTTCCCGGCGTCACCGTCTCGTTGCGCGACGAGGCGCTGCAACGCGAGCTCACGGTCGTCACGGACGGAAACGGCGCGTTTTATCTCGGCTCCTTGGCCGATGGGCTCTACCGAGTCGAAGTGCTGCTCCCCGGTTTCAAGTCAGCCGTCGTGAAGCACGTTCCACTGAAGCAAAGCGAAATTACACGCGCGCACGTGACCTTGCGTGTCACTCTCATGGAGACGATTACCGTAGGCGCGATCGCCGTAGAGGCGGTCAACGCTCCTCTCTCGACGACATTCACCTATCCCGATTGACCGGCACCGCAAGCTTCGACGCAATCAACTGCACGCCGAGGTCGTGCAGCTGCCGTTCGATCTCGCGGTTCATGTCATCCACGCGCGCGGCGTAGGCGTTCACCTTCTTCGCCGCGGCATTCGCGCGCTTGGCGAGCTCGTTCTGCTGGCGCTTGAGCTCGATGCGGCGCATGGTGACGCTCAGATCCTCGCCCGGCTTCGGGTCGGGGCCGAGCAGCAGTTGCTCCTTCATGACCGACAGCTGCTCCGCGATCGGGAAATCCCATCCGAAGTCGAAGACCGGCGCGTAGATGGCCTTTATCCGGCTCAGCACGTTCGCGTCGCGGACGAGGTACGCCTTCCCGTCGATCGAGAACCAGAAGTACGAGCCGCTGTACTTTGCCTTCAACGCTTTGTTGTTGACCGGCGCGCCGTTCGCGATGGCCCGTCCCTCGATGACGTAGAGGAACGAATCGTCGGCGGTGAGCGGTGACGCGAGCAACAGGACGGCGAGCAACCCGAGCAGCGATCGGCGCATGGAAAGCCTCCTCACGCGGGTTAGACGGGAGGCGGCGATTTGGGTTAGTTTTTCTCCATGAAAGCGCTGACTCGCCTCGTCGCCATCTGCCTTATCGCCCTGCAAATCGCCGCGCAGCCCGCGGGCGACGTGATGACGGCGGACACGCCGAAGACCACGGTCGCCGGAAACGCGTTCATCGCGCCGGCGGGCTGGAGCGTTGCGGTTCGCGGCAACGCCACGATCCTCACGCCTCCCGAGGGGGGATCACGGATCGCGCTCGTCGACGTCAAGGCGAAGGATGCCGACAGCGCGGTCGCCGCGGCGTGGGCGGAGTACGGCGAAGCGAAGTGGCCGCTCCTGAACACGAACGATCTTCCCGACAAGGACGGCTGGTCGGGCATCCGCATCTATAACTACCAGACCGCGCCGAACGAGAAGCGCGGCGTGCAGGCGATCGCGCGCAAGGCCAACGACGTCTGGACGATCGGCATCTACGACGTGGACCAGGGCGTCGGCGAGAAGCGCGGCGCGCAGGTGGCGCTGATCTTCGGACGGCTGCTGCCGAAGGGCTATTCGCGCGAGTCGTTCGCCGGCAAGACCGCGAACAAGCTCGATGCGAAACGCCTCGCCGAGCTGTCGCGCTTCGTCGACGACGGGCGCAAGAAGCTCGGCGTGCCCGGCGTCTCCATCGGCGTGGTGCAGGACGGCAAGGTCGTCTTCGCCGACGGCTTCGGCGCGCGCGACGTCGATGACGCGCGCAAGCCCGACGCCGACACGCTCTACATGATCGCGTCGAACACGAAGGCCATGACGACGCTCATGCTCGCCAAGCTCGTCGACGAAGGGAAGCTCACCTGGGACACTCCCGTGACCAAGGTCCTCCCCTCGTTCCGCCTCGGCGACGCGGACACGACGAGCCGCGTGCTGGTGCGCCATCTCATCTGCGCCTGCACCGGCCTGCCGCGGCAGGACTTCGAATGGATCTTCCAGTTCGACGGCGTGACGCCCGAAGGCGCGCTGAAGACCCTCGGCGCGATGCAGCCGACGAGCAAGTTCGGGGAGCTGTTCCAGTATTCGAATCCGCTCGCCTCCGCGGGCGGCTATGTCGGCGGACACGTTGCGTTTCCCGACCGCGAGCTCGGCGCCGGCTACGACGAAGCGATGCGCACGCTCGTCTTCGCGCCGCTCGGGATGAAGTCGACGACGTTCGATTTCAAGCGCGCGCTGGCGGCGAACCACGCCGGTTCACACGGCGCGAGCGTCGTCGACGGCAAGACCATCCACGCCGTGATGGCGGCGAACTACTCGATCATCCCCGTGCGTCCCGCCGGCGGCGCGTGGAGCAACGTCCGCGATCTCCTGAAGTACGTGCAGATGGAGATCGACGAAGGCAAGCTCCCGGGCGGCAAGCGCTACATCGGCAAGGAGCCGCTGCTCGCGCGGCGCGCGCCGCAGGTGGCGATGAGCAAGGACGTGACGTACGGGATGGGACTGATGCTCGACACCACGTACGGTGTGCCGGTCCTCCGCCACGGCGGCGACATGATCGGCTATCACAGCGACATGATCTGGCTGCCGGAGCAGCGCGTGGGCGCGGTGATCCTCACGAACAGCGATCCGGGCGTCTTCCTGCGCGGACCGTTCCGCCGCAAGCTGCTCGAGCTGCTGTTCGACGGGAAACCGGAAGCGGACAAGGACATCGCGGCCGCGGCGAAGCGCGTCTATGACGACCTCGCGGCCCAGGCGAAGCTGCTCACCGTTCCCGCCGATGCCGGCGAAGCCGGCAAACTCGCCGCGCGCTACGCGAACGCCGACCTCGGCGACATCACCGTCACGCGAAAAGGCGCGGTGACGACGTTCGACGTCGGCGAATGGAAGAGCGAAGTCGCCACGCGCCGCGAAAACGACGGCACCATCACGTTCGTCACCATCTCCCCCGGCATCGACGGCCTCGAGTTCGTCGCCGGCTCCGGAGAGAAGAAGACGCTGACGGTGAGGGATGCGCAGCACGAGTACGTGTTCGTGGAGGCGGCAAAGTAAGCGCGGAGACCCTTTGGACTGCGGTGGCAGAGCCACCGCTTTTGTATACCGGTATAGAAAAGCGGCGGCTCTGCCGCCGCAGTCCAAAGACGCGGGATCACAATCGGATCGACTTCGTCTCTCCCTTCCCCGCTACCACCGTGAAGTCGAGGATCCCGATGGCCGCGCCGCCCTCCGACTCCGCCGTCACGCGCCAGCGTCCGGGCGTCACGTTCTGCTTGTAGGTGTAGCCGCGATAGCCGCTCGTGCGTCCGCCTTCGATCGCGAACCCGCGCACGTCCGCGGTGTTCCATCCGTCCGCGTAGTACTGCCAGCGGTGGCGGATCGTGGTCTTGATTCCGCGCGGCACGAACACCGAGGTGAAGCAGTAGACGCGCTCCGACCCGCTGCGATGAAAGACGGCCGACGACGTGCGCCAGATGCGCCAGCCGGGCGACTCGATCGCGGCGGAGTAGCCGTCGTGCGTGCGGTGGAGATCGTGCGCGAGGAACATCTGCTTCTTCACCAGCGGCACCGGCGGGATGAAGTTGAAGGCGTGCAGCAGGAGCATGAGCGCGGCGACGGCGAGAGCCGGCTTCACGCTCCCCGACTCCTGCTTCGCGGTGCGGCGCAGCAAGAGGACGAGCAGCACGGCGATCAGCGTGCCGAGGTAGAACCAGAACGTGCTGATGCTCCGGAAGAGATGCGCGAGCGCGAAGTTGAAGAACATCGCCGCGCAGAGCGTGAAGAACGCCCACGACAGCGTCAGCTCGCTGTAGGCATCTTCGAGAAACTCGTTGCCGACGAGGAGCAGCGCCAGCGCCACGACGACGACGTAGCTCGCCAGACTGCTCGAGCTGAGGAAGTAGAAGATGAACAGCGCGCTGAAGATCCCGCCGAAGAAGAACTGCAGCACGGCATTCAGGTACTGCGAGTAGCGGAACGTCACCTCACGGCCGATCATCACCAGGATCGCCGCGGCGCCGGCGAGGTATCCGAGGAGGATCCAGAGATCGAGGGATGTGATCGAGCGCCCGAGCGTGAATGCGTCCCAGAGAAACCCGCCTACGAAGAAGGCGGCCGGAGCCCAGCGGCGGACGCGTGGATACAGCGGCATTTTCGCGCGCGTATTTTGCGTTAGAACGCGCCGATGCTGCCGCCCGACTCGCAATTCGAAGAGGCCGCACTCGCCGAAAGCGCGGAAAAAGTCGAAGAGCCGCCGCTCTTCAAAGTGCTGCTGCACAACGACGACTACACCACCATGGAGTTCGTCGTCTGGGTGCTGGAGTCCGTCTTCAACATGCCGGAGGAACAGGCCATTCAGGTCATGCTGAACGTCCACCTCCGCGGCGTCGGCGTCGCCGGGATCTACACCTACGAGGTCGCGGAGACGAAAGTCGAGCGGACGACGGCCATGGCCCGGGAGCAGGAATTCCCGTTGTTGGTTACGATGGAGAAAGCATAGGTTGCCCGGTCACCCGGTTGCCCAGTCGCCCGGCCGGGTGACCGGGAGACCGGGCCACTGGGTAACCCAAAACACATGATCGCCAAAGCACTCCAGGAAAGTTTCGAATTCGCCGTGAACGAGGCCGTGCGGCGCAAGCACGAGTACGTCACGATCGAGCATCTGCTGTTCGCGCTGCTGCATGACCGCGATGTGGTGAACGTCGTCCGCGCGTGCGGCGGCAGCGTCGAGCAGTTGAAGACTGAGCTCGACGAGTTCATCGAGAAAACGTACGACCGCGTCGAGGACGATGAGCTCCAGCCCGTCCTCACAACCATGCTGCAGCGCGTCATTCAATACGCGCAGCTGCACGCGCAGAGCGCCGGGCGGAAGGAAGTCGACACGGGCCAGATGCTGGCGGCGATCTATCAGGCCGATCAGTCGCACGCCGTGTTCCTCCTCCGCAGCCAGAACATCAACAAGCTCGACGTCCTCAACTACCTCTCCCACGGCATCGCCAAAGAGACGCCCGGCGGCGCGCAGCCGGCGTTCGTGATGCCGGAGGACGAAGGGACGCCGGCCGGCGATCCGCTCAAGAGCTTCACCGTCGACCTCGTGGCGCGCGCGAAGAACGGCGAGATCGATCCACTCATTGGCCGCTCGCTCGAGCTGGAACGGACGGTTCAGATCCTCTGCCGCCGCCGCAAGAACAACCCGCTGTTCGTCGGCGAGCCTGGCGTCGGCAAGACCGCCATCGCCGAGGGACTAGCGCTGAAGATTCATGAGGACAAGGTGCCGGCGGTGCTCAAAGGATGCGAGGTCTACGCGCTGGACATGGGCGCGGTGCTCGCCGGTACGAAGTATCGCGGCGAGTTCGAGCAGCGCCTGAAGGCCGTCATCTCCGCGCTCGTGGAGAAGAAAGACGCGATCCTCTTCATCGACGAGATCCACACGATCGTCGGCGCCGGCGCGGTGAGCGGCGGAACCATGGATGCGTCGAATCTTCTCAAGCCGGCAATCGCATCGGGAAAGCTGCGCGTGATCGGCTCCACGACGTACGCGGAATACAAAGCCTCGTTCGAGCGCGACCGCGCGCTGGCGCGGCGGTTTCAGAAGATCGAAATCGGCGAGCCGACGATTCCGGAGACGGTCGAGATCCTGAAAGGCCTGAAGAGCTATTACGAAAAACATCACGGCGTGACGTTCGCCGACGACGCGATCGAGCTCGCCGCCGAGCTCTCCGCGAAGTACATCCACGATCGCCATCTGCCCGACAAGGCCATCGA